>DKIT01000163.1:0-401 GCA_002454415.1 Sphingobacterium sp. UBA6711 | reverse complement strand
ATAAAAGCTAACCGCAGAACTTGAATGCTGCAGTATAAAATTGCTATAAACCCCTTTGATCAACGAAGCTATTTCTTCATTTTCTTTTTTATAATGCGCTATAAATTGATCCGACTTGCGATTTTCATCCGTCAAGGTCGCAAATAGTGCCTCACGACGCTGCTCTAAAGGCAGCAAATTATCTTTCAGCTGCGTATAATCTTTATTGAAGGGACCGGATACAATTTTTGCCGTCCGCAAAGAATCCGACGGTTGAAAAGAAATTTTACCCTTTTCCAGATAGAAAAATACCTTGTCTGAGTTTTTCTTTAGTCCAGGATTTGCTGGATGACTGACAAAAAGCCGTGCGATGGTCTCTTTTTGGATATCAGACCGGAAGGCGAACTTTTCATCTTCCGCCA
>DKIT01000165.1 GCA_002454415.1 Sphingobacterium sp. UBA6711 | reverse complement strand
ACATAAAAAGGGCTTTTCTATTAAATAGAAAAGCCCTTTTTATGTATGAACCAGTACATTAATCGGTCAATACATTTACTTTAGGCATCACGAATTGGGTATTTTCTTTTTCTCCCTTCGGTGTACCAAAGTAAAAATAGAGTGTCCGGTCTATTTTTTTATCCATTTGATTCGGTTCTCCCGCAGGTCCATTCACCGCTGCATTACCATTGATCCCCAGGGCCAACTTTGTTCCAATAGGCGGAATGGCGTCCAAAAAGGAAATATCTCCAGTAGGCAATTGCGGATATCCTTTGGGACCTGAAATCCCATAAAATTCAAACAGCCGCAGAAATAGATCATCCTGATCTGTTGCGACTAAAAACTTCCCTTGCACGGTATTGAATTGTACCCAGCTAACATCCGAGAAGTAGCCTTTAAATTCAGGAAATGTCCATGGCCCAATACCTGCTTTTCCGTCATTATACATTTTTTCCCATGTATTTAGCGTAACACCTTGCAACCTATTCTTCCATACGCGGTAAGGGCCATTTCCCAACCATTTGGCTCCGATAATATAGTTTTCAGGAAAATTGAAGCTTACACCCGCATAGGGTACTGCTTTTTTCATATTGTAAGCATAATCAAGTTTTAACCAACCGTCCGGACGCATCGTCCAACGGATAAAACTTAGATTACCATCAAACACAAACTCAGCAACTTCGTTTTTTCCATCTTGCCAACGTTTAGCACTTTTCAGCTCCGACTGGCCATCAATAAGCACAGGTCCATTATTGAAAGCCAATTTCATGCTATAATCATTGGCCAGATCAACCAATAATCCTGTTTTTTTAGAAATAAAAGCGGTTATTCCATTTGCCTTAAGCACATAATTCGCACTGTCTTCTTTCGCTTCGACATCCGTAAAAGATTTCAACGGTAGGATTTCAGCAGTAAGGGTTTGATTGGATTTTACCCGCCATGTCCAGGTATAAATTCCCGCACCCTGTGGGTCAGTAGCTGTCAATACCAGCGCATCATATTGTTTCCAGTCGCTCGGTAAATTCAACTGCAAGTTTCCCTTTTGCGTAGGAGCCACTACAGGACTGTTTACTTTTAGGTTTAGCACCGAATCCATGCCTGATTCATCTGCATAGGGCTGTTGATAAGTAATCAGTTTACCCTCAAATTGACACGCTTTTAGATCGGTAAAGTGGAAACGATTTTCCACAGGAATAGTTCCATTGAAATCAGCAGGTAATTTCTTCATCGTAATATGTACCGGCGAATAGATCTCCCGAATGGCATAGAAACTTCCTTCTTTTTCACGATGTGGTCCAAGGATTCCGTCCGGCGCATTTACCCGGTTGACATCAATCACATTATTGAAATCGGTACGTACGATACCCTCATCTGCAAAGTCCCAGATAAATCCGCCTGCACCCAATTTGGCATTCCAATGCAACTCCCATATATCTGCTAATCCTGCCGCGGCGCCACCGTCATCCTGTGCATGGAGAAATTCGGTCGGCATGTATATATTAGGACCTTCCAGAATTTTTTTGGTCGAATAAAAGTCCTCATAATGGTTGCAGTCAATGCCATTGATTGCATTCCCCGGTCTATGGTGTGCATGGATCACAGTTCGTGCGGAAAGATCATATTTTTTGTACTCGTCTACGAGTTCTTTATTGTGCCCGCCTTCATTACCATTGCTCCAAAGTATAATGGAAGGATGGTTGGCATCGCGGATCACCATTTCTTGCACCAGCTTTTTGCCCACAACGGTACTGTATGCCTTTTGCCACCCAGCTAATTCATCCAAAACATATAAGCCCAATGAATCGCAATAAGCCAAAAACGACCTATCTGGAGGATAATGCGAACAGCGTACCGCATTCATATTCATTTCTTTGATCAATTTCACATCATTCAGGTCCAATTGGGCATTCACCGAACGTCCGGTTTCGGGCCACCATACATGACGATTCACACCTTTCATCTTTACTTTCACACCATTGACATAGATGCCATCTCCTTGGCGCACTTCGATCGTCCTGAAACCAAAACGATCCTGGTATTGATATCCTTTATTCTTGCCATTTACTAGCGTGTACGTAACTTGATATAGGTTTGGCGTTTCCGCTGTCCATAGCAATGGTTTCTTCACTTTCATTTCGAGCAATTTCACTGAATCTTGCGAAGTAATCGGAAATTTCTGAGCTGCGATCACATTCCCCTTTAAATCTTTGATCTCTACCAATAGATCATTTGCTTTAGACAATCCCTCCAAATGCACATTGCTTCGAAAAGTTCCGTCTGCTTTTGCATCAATAGCCGTCCAGCTGATGTGTTCCTGTGGCGTCGCCTCGAGATAAACGGGTCTATAAATTCCCCCAAGAATCCAATAATCGGCTAGACGTTCGGCATTGTTCACGGATTTATCGGAAGACATTTTCGATACAGTGGCTTCTAATATGTTAGCCTTATCAAAAGTGATCTTGTCGGTAACATCGTACTTAAACTGATAGAAAGCACCTTGATGGATATCTCCGGCCAGCTGACCGTTGATTTTGACTTCGGTATCCGTCATCGAACCTTCAAAAACCAGGGTTATTTTTTTACCTTTCCAGTTTTTTGGAACCGTAAATTGATGCCGGTACAGACCTTTCTCATCGTGAAATACAAAATTCTTTCCATAGGTTACATAATCCCGTCCATAGTTATAAGCCCCAAATCCCTGCTGTTCCCAATGACTCGGCACCGCAATCTTATCCCATTTCCCTGCTTTACGTCCTCCTGTGACCCAGAAGTCCCAATTGACCGTGTGAACATTGTCTGTTCCCGAAAGATAATGTATCTCTTTCGCCGTCTGTGCAGAGACCATCAGGACAGTCACGGCGCATAGCAAGGCAAGCAAGACAATTCGAATTTTAAGCATAGGTTTATTTATTGAGTTTGCAAACCCTAAAGTAAAAAGTTCAGGACACTTAAGTGTCCTGA
>DKIT01000159.1 GCA_002454415.1 Sphingobacterium sp. UBA6711 | reverse complement strand
GTAATGCATTCAGGGCAATTAGAGCTATTAGATTTTTTAGCTTCATTTGTCTGTTCTTTATATTTAGACTTCTTATCTGTTTCTGTAAATGCTCGAATTGATAGCAATTTTATCAATTCGGTTTTTTCTTTACTAAGTAAATATTCATAAATGCCTGATTTCTTTGAAACATCACTATCCTCATATAATTCAGATAGCCTTTGTTCTATATCAGAGGGATTGTAGGACTTATTATGATAAGTCTCATACAATCTCCCCCACTCCAATCCACGCATCTCTGATTCTACATTTACAAAGACCCTTGAAGTCCAATCAATCACTGTATCAAAATAAAGCTTTAGTTCATTAATATTGGTATCATAGCGATGTTTTGACATATAATCATCAATTTCACCTTTGCTTACCCAATTTAGANNCAGTACCTTCGCACTCATAAACTAGCAAAACTGAATCTAAAATTCTATCCTGCTGTTCCTTACTCAAACCTGAAAAATAGTGCTTATTCCCGTTAAAATCTATAGCAAATTTTCCATTTACATATCGACCTATTGAAGTGATTCTTTGTTGACCATCCAGGACTTCATATCGATCTTCATCTGTTTTATTGAAATAAATTAGTCCCAGCGGATAACCTTTCAAAAGTGAGTCAATACAGGCAACATCTTTTTTACCATCTGCGTATATATAGTTCCTTTGGTACTCAGGTTGAATAGTTAACTTTCCAGACAAACCAAACAAACCTTTCCCTTCAAATTCATTGTAAACAAATCCTTCTGTTATTTCTTTTACAGTATAAGTTTTTAATTCTGTTTTCATAAGTTAACCCACTTACTTCTTTTTTATCAACAGTCTTTTATAAACAGATACTCCATTTATACTCACAGACATATTAATATCCTTTGACCATCCCTTTGGCCTACCGTAATCATAAGAACAACCAATAATTTCAAATTGATCAGGGTTATATTTATCTAAAAAAGATATTGGTACTCCCATAATACCTGAAAAATCACTAGGTATCGCATCTGTATACGGAACTTCTATCGCATCAAAATTATCATAAGTGGAATACTCGTAGCCTTTCACATTCTTATGTTTGCTAAACTTGATATTGTCTTCCATAGTCATTAAAGATAAGGGCTGGTGCCTCTTTCCATGGTCAATATTTGTCAACCAAAGGGCATTATTCGNNATTCGTTGCAATAATTCTATTGCCATTTTCAACACGAGCTTCTGTACCATACAGTTCATATGTTTCTGGTACGATAAAACCAGATATCCAACGCCCCATTCCAGTACCAAGCCATATTTTATTTTCCTTAATTAGAGGAAACACTTCTTTATAAGTAATTGCATTCATATTTCCGATGATTAAAAATTGCTTCTCTAACGGATTAATCCAACTTAAAAACTCCCTAAATAACGAAAATGGTGGATTAGTAATTATCATATCAGCCTCATCTCGAAGCAGAGTTACTTCCTCACTTCTAAAATCGCCTGCAGAGAATCTATTAATACCATCTGGATTAACATCACCTGTTAAATAAGATAAAATCTGACTCTCTTTACCAGAGTCAATAGAATCTTTTTCTGCCAGCAATCGTTTAATTACATCTTCAATATTAGTAGTTCCAGTACCATCTTCATCAATTATCTCAGTTAACTCTATTTTGTAAGCTTCTCTTATCTGCTTATTCCTATATACTTCTAATTCGACATCTGGTACCAATTCAGGCAACAAGCTCAACTGGGTATTGACAATAGGACTGGGAGCATATGAGGTCGCTATCAACTTCCTTATCCCAAACTCGTTAAACTTAGTCGCAAAAAATTTAAAGAAGTTACTCTCAAAGGGATCATCAGCTGGAAGTAAAATTATTTTTCCTCGAAAAACATCAGGATTATATTCTATATATGCGTTTACTTCTTTTTCGATATCCGACCATTGCGTATAAAATTCATCATTTTTACCTTTTTTTGCCTTCGTTAAATGCACTTGACGTGAATTCGCCATCTGATTCCTCCAGTATCACTATTGTTCTTAATAAAATCCTTTGATTGCAATATTCATCTATATTTTATCATAAAACACAAAACAGGGAGCTAGAATTCTCTGTTTTGTGGACAATTNNCAATATTTCAGAAACCAACGAAAGAAGCTAAACTACCCATTCTTCAGTTGCTTAGTTAAAATCTGGGACAATCCATTCTGGGAGCAATATCTTTCTTACTCTATGGTAATATTCGAAAAATAATCGTGCTCTTGAGCACGCAGTAATAAATTTGTATTCTTTCGTCTTCGTTTCTCAAAAGATTCTTGAATCTCAAAGTGATTGTATTGTCTTTGATAATCGGAAAGAACAAGTTTGTTTTTCCTAATTTTAAGGCCAAGTTTTTTTTGTGGTCACATTCACTAAAAAGCAATATCTAATTGCACGACTACGAAGTTTACTCGTTGTAACAAACATCTGGTTAGTCTATTTTTTGGAAATAGACTTCCTTATCTTTTTTCTACTGAACGTAGGACTATCAAAAAAACACCCCATGGTGTGAACCATGAAGTGTTGTAAATGCAGTATTGTAGCTGGTTCTTAACGTTTTGAGAACTGGCTAGCTTTACGAGCTTTCTTAAGACNNTAATAACTATTTTCGAATTAATAATTAGGAGGATGATTTATGTTATACTACTGTGAATTTAAAGATGCAATTGAAAGAGGATTTATTAATCAAGATACTATTATGACTTCGAGAATAAATGGCCAACTACATGATTATATTCTTGAAGCGGAACACATTGACCTACTCAAGAATTTGTATACACTAGTGTTACAAAAATGCTCGCCTAGGTCAAAAA
>DKIT01000180.1 GCA_002454415.1 Sphingobacterium sp. UBA6711 | reverse complement strand
ACATAGCAATAGAAAAGAGAGCATCTTCTTTTTCAAATCATCACCTCATGTTCTCTTTGTCAATAATACGCCATTTAACAAAAAACAGCAATATCAATACACTTGTAAATTCACTGGTTATATGCAGTCACCGATAATCTAGCGTGCTTTTTATGACTGTTATGACTTGCTCCCCTGGATAAAAGCTTTGACGTAATAAGCCCATGCAAACAACAGTGCTATTATAAGAAAAGGATCAGCCATTTGTGACTGATCCTTTTTTTATGATTACTCTTTGCTTCGGCCTTGCAGTGCCATCTGTCGGCTCTTTTGATTAATTTTTTCAATTAAAGCAGCCATGTATTTTGTACTACCTGACATAATATCCTGTAAGGATCTGCTTTTAAACTGCAGCAAATCAAGCCTGGATCTATATCCAACAGCTTCCGTCATCATAAGATATTCGTCAGAAATATCTGTAGGAATTCCCAGCTTCACAACTTCCTTTCTCAGACGGCTTGTTTCTTTTAAGAGTTCCGAACTACTCATCCCTTGCAATGAATATCCTAACTCATCCCATAATTCCATTGGCTTATAGATAGAGTATTCATATTTCATAAAGTTGGTAACGAAAGTAGGTTCTGCAATAAATCCAAACTCTGCTGCTCTCTCCATCCATTTCGTCTCTGGGAAGATAACGGGTGGATTTACAATCACCGTATCGGGATTTGCTTCTTGTATTAGGCGCATATCTTCTTCAAATACTTCTTCTAAGCTAACATCCTCTATTACCGGGCAAGGATAGATTAAGGATAAACCAATCCGGCAATTAGCCCCAACTTTTTCTGATGCTAACTTAATGCAATTAATTGTGTCAACAACATCTTTACTGCGAATTCCCTTCNNCCTGTTTCGCCTCCCATGAACACTGCCCGCAAACCAGCTTTGATCATTGTAGAATAAGCATCAAATAATTCAGGTGTTACCCTAACTGCCCTCGCAAACATAGAAAAATTAACATTCAAATTTCTTTTTAATATTTCTTCTGCAATTTTTTTACCATGTTCAATCGGAGTTTCCGAACTGCTAAAACGAAAANNATTTCATTAATCGAACGTGAGTAATACTTATCATTTTGTCTGGTATGAGAACAAAAGTTGCATTGATTCCATGAGCAACCAAACCCATCAACTAAAGTATGAAAGAAAATTTTACCTTTTAAATCCTCTGCTCTATACTTTGGCGTAACAAATAGTTTTCGATAATTATTTGCTTTTTCCAAACTATATGTCCCCATTTTCACCAGCTTATGATCAAACTCTTTATGAAAAGCAATTAGCAATTCCATTTTGTTTTTAAATATGCGCTGCAGATCTAATATTTTCGCCAGAGCTTCCTCTCCTGGCCCCATAATTACAACATCAAAAACTTCATCTTGCAGCATATATTCGCCATAAACTTTGACTTGAGGTCCCCCTGCTACAATAAGCGTGTCTGGGCAAGCTTTCCTTACTCTCTCCGCAAGTGCTTTACTCCATGTAAAAGCATCCCCATACCACACTTTGATACCCAAGACAGCTATCTTTTTATCCTTTACTATAGTAATTATATCTTCTATTCTATTATCCATAAATTCTCGGCGATAATAAAGTGACAAAGCTTGAAAGGGCCACGCAAAGAACAAAAGCAACATCCAAAGTATATTCATTTGCTTATTATATACTTTCATCTGTATGTCAACTAAGTAGCGCAACAAATTCAAGCACCATTGCGGTACTCCATTTTCCATTGCAGTTACTCGTTGATCATCAATAACATCGACGTAATAGCCTTTTTCCTCCAAGAAAGTACGAATTATAGCTAAGCCGTTTTCTAAAGCAGCATCAGACGCAATTCTTTGGCGCGGGGCATAACTATTAACTAGTAGTAATTCTATCTTTTCCATATTAACGATCCTCCTAAATACTTTTAAAAATGNNCTTTAAATTTGTCAAAATTTGATTAGCTTCTTTGGGGTGGGCCATGCTAAACTTCCGGAAATATTGCCGGGATATAACGATAATTTCCGTAGATATCACTGATATACTATCAGTCATCTGAATTGCAGAATTGGCTATCCCAACAACTCCAAAATGCTGTCCTGGAAAAATCATTTTATCTCCACTAAGCACTCTGCCAGAAAGTACTATATTTAACTCTTCACTTAGCAGGCCACTTGACACTATTTTGTCACCCGCATAGCACTGAACAATAACAGAGCAACGGCACAAAAGTTTTTTTAGTATCTCAGCATCAATTCCCTGGAACGCTTGTATAATATCTTCTGGTCTTTCTCCCAAGCGGTTGCGTAAAAAATTCCAAAGCTCATCTTCTGTTACCAGTTGACTATTCATCACCGCTGGATCTCTTGCAAATTCTTTTGTAAACCACTGTATTGATGAGCTGTCCGTACTACTTCTTTTGCGAGCAATTCTAAAATATGGCGAACGTACTAATTTTAAATGTTGAACATCATCAACTAGCAACACAAAGGGATGCAGCAAGCCATAGCCCGGATCAACAAAACCTCTTCCTAGCCGGCGATAGCCCATTTGTTCATAAAAACGAAGTAAATAAAAATTGCAACGTCCAAAGTTGAATTGAACATGGTGGTTGCAATAAATCTCGTACCCCTTCGCTAAAAGCTGATGTGTTGCAGTTGAGTTTCGATACCGTTGTAAAACCATAAGTTTAGAACCAAAAGAAACCAGCGACTCGCTTCTTTCTTTGAAATAGCTATAAAACCTGTCCATCTGCAAAGTTTCAACCAGATCCAATGGAAAATCATTTATAGCTCCAATATTCGCTCTCATTGTACCAATAATCTCAGTTCCTACTTTTGCATAAACAAGTACAGCCCATGGATCAAATTCATCAAATAGAAGCTTTTTCCGATGATCTGCAGAAAACGGCTGTCTGAGCATTTCTTCCACATAGATTCGATAACGCAATCGAAAAATTTCATCTCTTTCTTCTTTAGTTGATGCAATCCCAATTTCTATGCTTAATTCCGAATTGGAATTTAAACATAATTTTTGTTGTTGAATACTAACACCCATTACTTATTCACTCCCCTTTTTTCTTTTAAAAAANNTTATATCGCCTCCTTTATTAAGAGGGATACGGGAAAAATCAGACAACTCCTACATTTTTTTGTAGAAAAATGCGTAAAATTAGTATTTATATCAATTTAATTTAAAGAACAAAAGAAGCCCTCAAGCCTTTGCGCATTACAAGGCTTGAGGGCTTCTTTCATATAGTTACATTAAGCAATT
>DKIT01000233.1 GCA_002454415.1 Sphingobacterium sp. UBA6711 | reverse complement strand
TTGTTTTTGGCAAGCTCAATCAGATTATTGAATTTGTTTTCTCCGATTTGTTCAACGAGCCCTTTATTTATGGTTTCAGTTTCCTGCAATGCCTCTTCTTTCTGTACAATAATTTTTCGATTTCGTCTCACGCGCCATGTAAAGAAGACAATCGATATAACAGACATTACTAGGACAATAATTGAAATTGTTGTTGATTTTGAGACTTTAGTTGCTGACTCCTTGTCTTTCGAATTCAGAATACGGGCTAATACCATATCCATTACCTGTCTATTTTCTTTTTCCAGGGAATCATTGAGCCGGCTGAAGGCGAATTCATATTCCTGTGCTTTTGCGTCCCCCAGTTTGTAGTAGGCGTAATAATCAGCCAAAAACCTGTAACTATTTCTTACAGCATTTCTATTTCCCACAGCTTTTTTATTTGCAAGGCTTTTATCAAAGAAAACCAATCCTTCTTTGTAATTCNNTTCTTTCTCCTGTTCCAGATTCCCTAAATATGTCATCGTGTTATAATAGACAGGGACGTTATATCTCTCCACGAGTTCCAATGATTTCTTAAGATAATACTCAGCTTTAGGAAAGTCAAGCTTTTTCGTATAAAAATTGCCCATGTCATCGTATACCCCTATGAATAGAAGGGCATTTTCCTTTTCATCGAGCCCCCTTAAAGTTTCCAGCTGCAGTTGGTTATATTTGACCAAGGAGTCTATTTTACCCGTCCTGCCAAAAATAGTGCTTAGATTTCCATAGGCAAATACGGGGAATTTCTTTTGTTTTTCACTCTCAAGATTCGTAGCTGCAGCTAACTGTAGATGAACTTCCTGGATCGCCTGATGGGTTAGCCCAAGATACATATAACATTTCCCTTTCATGCCGTGCGTCTCGCTTTGCAGTTGAGGATCTTCATCGTAGTATTTCGTTCCCTGTAGGTTTTCAATTGACTTAAATGATTCTTTAAATAATCCTACGTATAAAAGAGCGTCAGCGATCCAGAATTGCGCCTTCGTTTTTCCTTCATCATAATCATATTTATTGGCTAGATCCCGGGCCTTCATTGCAGATTCGAGCTGTTGCAATAGGTTGACCGAAGCGTGGGATTCTTTTGCCTTGTTCAAGAGTTCGTCAATTTCTTTCTTTTTTATATCGTTAGAAAAGGCCTTAAATGTAAACAAGCATAAAATTAAAAACAGGACTTGCTTTTTCATCAAATTTAGTAGGATGCAGTAAATATTATATCATATATCCCTATCCGAGAAGATTAAATATGAGCGAATATAATAATTAATCTGTGCAAGTAATCTTTGGAATATTATTTTATCTTTTAATTTCCTTTTCTATTCTTTTGATATTTATTTATCTTCTTAGACCTTATCGTCTAAGTAGTGTGGGGAGCATACGAATGAGCTACTGAAGCTTTAAGACAATTCAATTTTTATATCTACTACCTGCTTTTCAATTCGTCTTGCTTTGAACAGAATAACCAAATCACTTAAAGCTTAAATAAAATGTAATTTCTTTTTTTTGCTAACATTTACGGGCTTAAATAAGCTTTCCCCATTGTGCATTGACGAATTTGCCGCGGTTGTACCTATAGGAACTGATTTCTTACATAATTAAAGCCTTTCGTAATTCTGTGCTATTCTTCCGCTGATTTGAGCTACAAGGAGGGCATCAATCTGGACTAACTTTGTCTTATCAAAATGAAATAACAAACAATAAAATTAAAAAAAATGGAAAAGACAATTTTTATCACAGGAGCATCAAGAGGATTTGGAAAACTTTGGACTGAAGCTTTCCTAAAAAGAGGAGACAAAGTAGCAGCCACATCAAGAAATATTGAGGCGTACAAAGATTTGGCAGAACAATATCCTGAAACTTTCCTTCCTATTTCTTTAGATATTACCAGCAGAGAAGCGGTTTTTGAAGCGGTAAATCAAGCAAAGAATCATTTCGGAAAACTTGATGTCGTGATCAACAATGCGGGATATGGTGTTTTTGGAGCCGTGGAAGAAGTAGGAGAAAAGGTTACAAAAGATGTATTTGAAGCCAACGTTTTTGGAACACTATGGGTAACTCAGGCAGCTTTGCCGATTTTCAGAGCACAGGGAAGTGGCCATGTCATTCAGCTATCAAGCGTCTTAGGTGTGTGGAGCTTACCTACTTTAGGCATCTACAACGCAACAAAATTTGCAGTAGAAGGCTTTAGCGAAGCTTTGGCAAGTGAAGTAAAAGATTTTGGCATCCATGTGACAATGATCGAACCTAACGGTTATACGACAGATTTTGGAGGTAGCTCAGCAGTTCACGGTGATACCATTCCGGCTTATGATGCTCTGAAAGCAAGCTTGGGAGAAGCAGAAGGTTTACAGCCTGAAGATTACGGAAAACCGGAAGCGACTGTTCCCGCAATATTGAAGCTAATTGACAGTGAAAACCCACCGCTGCGTTTATTCGTAGGAAAAGTGGGATTGAAAAAGACGGAAAGGGTTTACAAAGAGAAACTTCAGGTATGGAATGACTGGAAAGATATTTCGGAGGCCGCCCACGGATAATTTGGTTTAAAATAACAAAAAGGTAAATCTATTCATTTCCGGATTTACCTTTTTTTGATCCAATTATTCACTTTATAAATTGAAGACAAGATGAAATTTCAAAACACAAAATACTTATACATCAGTACATTACTGGCATTTATCCTGATCCCGCTGGGAGGTTTGACAACGGACATCTATATCCCGTCACTTCCGGCAATGGCTCAAGATCTGAACGTCCCGGTTGAAAAAGTGCAGGTTTCACTGCTTTTATTTATGGTCAGCTCAGGTTTTAGCCAGCTTTTTATCGGCAGCATTTTAGATAGTTTTGGAAGATACAGAATTAATATTATGGCTCTGATCGCATTTTCATTAGCCAGTTTTATCATAGCCTTGGTTCCGGATATTTATGTAATTTACCTGATGAGAATTGTACAGGGGATCACTGTTTCTTTGATTCTTGTGGGAAAGCGGGCGTTCTTCGTAGATCTTTACAAGGGCGAAAAACTGAAGCATTATACCAGCCTTTTCTCGATTGTTTGGGCGACAGCACCTATCATCGCACCCTTTATCGGAGGTTATCTGCAGGTACTTTTCGGATGGCAGTCCAATTTTTATCTTTTAGGAGGGATAACGCTTGTCATACTACTATTTGAACTTAGATTTACTGGTGAATCTTTGCAAAATTTTGAGGTTTTTAAAAGAAAAGAGATTGTTTCGGTTTACAGGAAGATGTTGGGAACACCAGATTTTTATTTGGGGTTAATTATTATTGGATTAAGCTATTCACAATTAGTTGTTTATGGGATGGTAAGTCCATTTATCATTGAAAAAGTTTACGGTTTTTCACCTGTCGTGACGGGATATAGCTCATTGGCTTCCGGAATTGCTCTTATGACTGGTGGGATCATTTCTAAAGTACTGATAAAAAAAGAATTGTTCAGTAAGATTAATTCAGCAATAATTTTACAGTTAATCGTTGTTGTAGTAATGTTTGCAGTTAGTTCTGAATTCAATGGAATAAGTATTTTACTAGGCTTTACCTTATCATTACACTTGCTGTCCGGATTTGTTTTCAATAATGTGTATGCCTACAGTTTACAGAGGTTCACAACCAATGCCGGAATCGCAAGCGGCCTAACTGGTGGAGGTGTTTATGTTGTAAGTTCAGTAGTGGGCTACGGTCTGATCAACGCATTTGAAATTAAAGAGATTCAGACATTTGCTCTTGTTAATTTTGTGATCATCGCACTGCTATCTATCTCTATTTTCCTGTTCAAAAAAGCGGTTGTTGGAAAAAATGAAACTCCTGCATCTTTAATAAGATCAAAAGTAGAAGGCTAGAAGAAGATAAAAGCTATTTTAATTTACTACATTTGGCAGTACTTAATACGTAAAGCTCTTGACCTAACTTATCATGGAAAAAATCAATCATTATAAAAGCATCGTAGAACTGCACGAGAAAAGCGGATTTGAACCTCCGAAAAACCCTCTTCTAAGTTTAATGACCTGCAAAGAACTGATGACCTATTCTGTCGGCGAAGACCGTTTTACAGGAGATTTTTATATGATTGGTTTAAAAAAAATCAAATCCGGTTACGTTTTATATGGAAAGACCAAATACGATCATAACAACGGCTCGGCAGTTTTTATGAAACCCAGACAAATTATAGAAGTACGCAATGTTCAGTTTGCTGAAAAGGGTTTTGTGATGTTTTTCCACGAGGACTATCTGGCTGGGCACCCACTGAATGAACTCATTAAAAAGTATGGTTATTTTGAGTATGAAATCAATGAAGCGCTTCATATCTCGCCATCCGAAGAGCTGATCATGTGGGATCTTTATGAGAAGATCAGAAGAGAATATGATGAGAATTCTGACGAATTCAGCAGGGAAATCATCCTTTCGCACATCGATTCCATTTTAAAATATTCTGACCGTTTTTACAAAAGACAATTCATTGACCGCAGTACCAATGTTTCAGGGACAATGGTTAAAAAATTTCTGACCGTGTTGGATGATTATTTTAAGAAGGGCAAGCATAATAAGGATGGTCTGCCAACTGTGAATTTTATGGCCAGTGAGTTAGCCGTTTCTCCACGTTATCTAAGCGATATTCTGAAACAGGAAACCGGTAAGACGGCCCTGGAACNNCCTGGAACACGTTCATATTTATTTGATAAAAGAAGCTAAAAATCTTCTACTCAGTTCAGAGACCAATGTTGCAGGAATCGCCTATGATTTGGGATTTGAAAGCCCATCTTATTTCACCAGACTATTTAAGAAAGTAGTGGGAGTGACACCGGTCCAATATAAAAGAGAGGCAGTTAAATAAGTTATATAATGTATATAGTTAATTCTGCTGAGGAAACTGCTTTCTAAAATGAAGCGGAGCGTTTCCAGTTTTGCTTTTGAAGATCTTAGTAAAATGAGAGGGATGCTCAAACCCGAGTTCATAAGCTATTTCACTCACTGTTTTTGTCGTTCCCAGCAGGATATTTTTCGCTTTGTCTACTAATTGGATATGGATGTGCTCTATGGTTGTTTTTCCGGTATATTTACTGAGGAGATCCGATAAATAGTTGGGAGATAGGTTCAGCTTTTCGGCGAAATATTTTACTTCGGGAATTCCTTTTTCAATTAATTGTTCATCATTAAAATAATCATGAAGGAGACTTTCAAAACGTTGGGTTACATCGTTTCCTGTTTTACTCCTGGTGAAAAACTGACGGTCGTAAAAGCGGTCACAGTAACATTAATTTTAGAAAATCTTCCTCAGAATTTTTGTTTTTCAAATCGATATAAAACTGNNCGTTTGGTGAATTTCGGTATAAATGCTGCCAATTCCGCATTATATTCTTCAATTGTATTCTGAATCATCTCGATTCCACTTCTGAAATTGGTGGCGATACTTCCCGGTTCTACGATTTTTACGTCAATTCCAAATGGAGAAACTTCAAAATGTAAAGCTTCTGAAAATCCTTCCACTGCAAATTTTGAGCTGTTGTATAAGCTGGCAAAAGGTCCTGCTGTAATCCCTCCGAACGAAGAAATATTAATGATTGTCCCTTTTTTCTGAGCTCTCATCATCTGTAAAACGGCTTTGGTGACATTCATCAAACCAAAAACATTCACCTCAAACTGCTTTTGAATCTGCTCGGAATTTGAAGATTCAAAAACACCCATTAATCCGTAGCCTGCACTGTTTAACAGTACATTGATAGAACCAAATTTTTCTGTTCCCTGTTTAAGTGCTTCCTGGATTTGCTGTGGATCTGTAACTTCAAGCTTTACCAAAAGGACATTCTCAAGGAGATTCAGCTAGTTTTCGTTTTCCGGTGAACGCATTGCGGCAATGACATTCCATCCGTTTTGTTGAAATAATCTGGCGGTTGCTTTTCCCAATCCCGATGATGCACCGGTGATGAATACTGTATTGTTCATAATGAATTTGTTTAATATTTCTTTGACAAAATTCCGATAAGCAGAAACGAATGGCTTGTCGATTTTACGGAATGTCTTATACATTTCTACGATTTTGACCGAAAGGTAATTCTGTGCTATTCTTCCGCTGAAATGGGCTACACTTTAGGCTGTGGGCGGAACTAACTTTGTATCAACAAAACGAAACAGTTCAATAACATTTAAAATCATAAAAAAATGAAAACAATTACAGTACCTTCAAAAGATCAGCTATCAGCAGAATCTCAAACTATCTTGGAATCAGTAGAGAAAAAAATGGGGAAAATCCCAAATCTTTATGCCACCATCGGTCATTCGTCATCTGCATTAAAATCAATGTTGGAAACTGAAGCTTCTCTGGCTCACGATTCATCCTTCTCGGCAAAAGAAAGAGAAGCCATCAACCTTGTTGTTTCTCAGGTCAATGCCTGTGATTATTGTTTGGCCGCACATACTGCGATAGCAAAAATGAGAGGATTTACGGAAGATGAAACCATTGAGATCCGAAAAGGAAGCTTTTCAGATGCAGGATTAGATGCTGCCATTAAGCTTGCGCAGTCTATCGCAAATAATAAGGGAAATGCCGGAAATGCAGCTTTAGAAAATTTCTTCAATGCAGGATACGACGAAAAAGCTTTGGTGGAATTGACTGCTTTGGTAGCGCTGAGAAGTTTTACAAATTACGTATTTGCCAATACCCAGATCCCTGTCGATTTTCCCTTGGCAAAGGCTATTTAATGAAGTGTTTTAATATAAGTGTTTAGTTTTAAGTGAAAGCCTTTTGATGTAATGATCGAAGGGCTTTTTAGGTTAATACCCATTATGAACTAACGTATTTATGTGCTATTATTCAGCTGAAATGAGCTACATGACTACATGCTTTCTACGGTAATTTTGTATTGTTAATAAAGATCAAAATAATAAACAAATAAAATTTACGACAATGAGCAAATAGTTTTTATCACAGGAGCATCAAAAGGATTCGGAAAATTATGGGCTGAAGCACTTTTGGAAAGAGGAGACAAGGTAGCGGCAACCGCAAGAAATATT
>DKIT01000188.1 GCA_002454415.1 Sphingobacterium sp. UBA6711 | reverse complement strand
CTCGATAAGGAATATGCGTATGTTGTGGAGCATGAAAACAGTATAGTTGGTTATGTTGCCATCATTTTTGATGTTGAACCTGCCTATAATGATATTGATGGAAAATGGCTCAGCGATGGTAAATATGTAGGAATCCACCGTTTAGCTTCTGCGCAAGATCCACATGTAAAAGGTGTCGGTACGGCCATCATGCAGGGCGTGGAACAAATAGCCATCGATCATGATGTATATAGTATTAAGGTTGATACCAACTTTGACAATGGAGGTATGCTCCATGTATTTGAGAAATTAGGTTATCAATACTGCGGCGAGGTACATTTCAGAGGTGCTGCACGTAAAGCATATGAAAAATTATTGAGATAAGCCTGGATGGTAAAGGCTGGAGTTATGATAAGGCAAATTCAAAAAAAATCCCTTTTGATCTTAAACAAAAGGGATTTTTTATAAAAATAGATTTAATTATTCCACAATAATCAAATAGTAGTTCTTTTTACCACGTTGTGCCACGATGTAATTTTTATTGACTACATGATTTTCCGTGATCGACTCTTCACTATCTGTTGCTTTTTCCCTGTTAATGGAAACACCTCCTCCCTGAAGCATTTTGCGGGCTTCACCTTTGGAAGGGAAGACTTGCGTATGTACGGCTAAAAAATCAAGAATATTGATTCCAGCTGCTAGGTCCGCTTTGTTTACTTTGAATTGTGGGATACCTTCAAACACTTCCAATACGCCTTCACGATCTAGCTTGTTCAAAAAATCTAACGTACCATTTCCAAAAAGGAATTCAGATGTTTTGATCGCTGTTTCATAAGCTTCTTCCGAATGAGTACGGATGGTAATGTCTTTCGCCAAAGCTTTCTGTACTAGGCGTAAGTGCGGTGCAGCATCATGCTCAGCAATGATTGCATCGATTTCATGCTGTGGCTTAAGGGTAAAGATCTTAATCCAATTCTTCGCATCGTCATCCGAGGTATTCAACCAGAATTGATAATATTTGTAGGGCGATGTTTTCTTTGGATCGAGCCACACGGCACCAGATTCTGTTTTTCCAAATTTTTGTCCATCGGCCTTTTTAATCAATTGTGTTGTAATAGCATAGGCCGTTCCTTGATCTTGACGACGGATCATTTCACTCCCTGTAACAATATTACCCCATTGATCAGAGCCACCCATCTGGATTTTGCAATTATGATGTTTCCAAAGATAATAGAAATCATATCCTTGAATTAATTGATAGGTGAATTCCGTGAAGGAAAGACCATTGTCACCTTCCAAACGTTTTTTTACAGAATCTTTTGACATCATATAGTTAACGGTAATCATTTTACCGATATCACGGATAAAATCCAAAAATTTGAAATCTTTGAACCAATCGTAATTATTAACCATTTGGGCGTCATTTTCACCTTCTCCAAATTCAAGAAATTTGCCTAACTGTTTTTTTAGACAAGCAACGTTATGCTGTAGGGTTGCTTCGTCCAGTAAGTTACGCTCTGCAGATTTGAAAGAAGGGTCTCCGATCATTCCCGTTGCACCGCCAACCAAAGCGACTGGTTTATGGCCTGCATTTTGGAAATGGATTAAAGTCATGATTTGAGTCAAGTGTCCTACGTGTAGAGAGTCTCCTGTGGGATCAAAACCGATATAGCCAGCGACTTTCTCTTTATTCAGTAAGTCCTCAGTGCCCGGCATAATATCTTGCAACATGCCTCTCCAACGTAATTCTTCTACAAAGCTCATTGTTAAATGGATTTAATTTTTTAATTTACAAGATGCAAAGATAGGAGATTAAGCGTATATTGAGCGAATAATTCCATATAAAAGCACACGCTAATAAGCTAATATGAACTTTTTGTCACATTTTTATTTTGAGCGGTTTGCAACCAATCCTGAGAGAATTGTGGGTGGATTATTGCCCGATCTCTTAAAAAATGCGGATAAAACTTTTGTTTTAAAGCCGAGGCAATATGAGGATCAACTGTTGGATAATCCTTTACTGAAACAACTTTATATCGGTTGGAACCGTCATATTGAGGTCGATCGTTTATTTCATAATTCCCCTTATTTTTTTCGGCATACGCATCAATTGAAGCTTAAGATACAATCTAGTCTTCAGGGCTTGCCGATTCGGCCATCATTTATGGCCCATATTGCATTGGAGCTTTTATTAGACCATATGTTAATACATCACCAAGCTGTTTCCATCGATAAATTTTATGCTGCATTAAAGCATGTTGACGAAGATGCTGTTCGGAAGTTTTTGAAAATAAATCAATTGAATGATATTCCAAAATTCGAAAAATTCTATCATCAGTTCATCGAATGGAAATATATTTATGACTATGTAGAGGTAGAAAAAATCGCGGGTGCACTTTTTAATATTTGTAAACGTTTGTGGCAATTTGAAGTGAAAGCCGAACAAAAACAGCTATTGACCGAACAGCTGATATCCTATTTACATAGCCAGATGTCGGATTACCAAGAGATTTATCAGTATATTCAATATGAGTTGATGGATTTTAGTTAGTCGATCAGAAAATACCAATAGTATAAGACCTTGAAAATATTTATTTTCGCATAATTTTAAGTATCAAAAAAACAATTTTACATGTCACATAGACTTTTTCGGAAGAAAAGTGTTGATCAGATTCTGCATGACACTCAAAAAGAGGGCGGCACGGGCCTCTCCAAGGTACTGGGGGTAACAGATCTGGTTTCGTTGGGTATTGCCGCTATTGTAGGGGCTGGAATCTTTAGCACCATTGGATTAGCGAGTTATGAAGGTGGGCCAGCGGTATCACTTCTTTTCGTTTTTACGGCCTTTGCCTGTGTATTTACTGCATTAGCCTATGCTCAATTTGCCAGTACAGTTCCTGTTTCGGGATCGGCATATACCTACGCTTATGTCGCTTTTGGTGAATTGTTTGCGTGGATTATTGGTTGGGCTTTGGTGCTGGAATATGCGGTTTCTAATACCGTTATAGCCATTTCTTGGTCACAGTATTTTGTCTCCATGCTGGAAGGCTTTGGTCTCCATATACCAGCTTGGCTATCTATGGCGCCAGGTTATGCCTTTGATGCTGCCGATAAAATGAATCAACATGGTCTGGCCAGTCTAACAGCCATAGATCAGCATGGTCTGGATGCGTTAAACAGTGCTCCGCGTATTGCTGGCATTCCTGTTATTTTCGATTTACCTGCCGGTGTAATTACATTCTTAGTCACGTGGTTGGTATATATCGGGATTAAGGAATCTCAAAAAGCGAGTATGATCATGGTAATGATTAAGGTAGGTATTATTTTAGCCGTCATATTTGGTGGTATTTTCTTTATTAAACCCGAAAATTGGACGCCTTTTGCTCCGAATGGCCTGAAAGGTGTACTTGGAAGTGTGGCAGCGGTATTCTTCGCTTTTATAGGTTTTGATTCAATCTCGACCACAGCGGAAGAGTGTAAAAACCCCCAACGGGATTTACCAAAGGCGATGATATACTGTCTATTAATTTGTACCGTTTTGTATGTTGCTATTACGGTGGTACTGACAGGCATGGTGAATTATACTGAACTTAATGTCAAGGATCCACTTGCCTTTGTTTTTAAATATGTAGGCTTCGATCACATGGCGGGAATTATATCTGTGACCTCCGTCATTGCGATTACCAGTGCACTTTTAGTTTATCAGTTGGCGCAGCCAAGGATTTGGATGACCATGAGTAGGGATGGCTTGTTGTGGAAGAAGTTTGCGACGATTCATCCAAAATATAAAACACCTTCTTTTGCGACAATTGTGACAGGTTTGGTGGTCGCTATACCGTCCCTATTTTTTAAGATGGATTTCTTCGTTGATCTAACGAGTGTTGGTACTTTTTTCGCTTTTATCCTCGTCTGTGCTGGCGTTTTATATATGGATTATTCGGGCTTATCTGCCAAATCGAAGTTTAAAGTTCCTTACATTAATGGTAAATATTTAGTCGGTGGGGGGCTATTGGTTGCCATTGTGATTCTTTTTAGCTATGCCCAGGATACGATGCAGGAGTGGAAATCACTTTCGGTGCTTGAAATTATAGAACATAAAATGTTGGTCATTATATTCTGGCTGACCTGGCTGGGATTGAGTATTTATAGTTTCAAAATGAATTTTTCTCTATTGCCTGTCATTGGAATTTTAATCAATCTCTATCTCATGACTGAATTGGGAGCAAGTAATTGGATTATTTTTTTGGTTTGGCTGGTGATTGGTTTGGCCGTATATTTTATGTATGGTTATAAACATTCAAAATTAAATAAACAGGCAACAGCATAATTGAAAATGCTTTTCTATTAAAAAAGGAGCAATCAAATTAAGATTGCTCCTTTTTTGGATCTCCATGAACTTCTTAGAATCTCCACAGAAGAATTCGGCTTACCTTGTTACCTTGTTCCATTCGGATCACTTCGGTTTCTTTTACATTTATTTTCTTTAGTTTGTGTTGTAGAAAACGAATGTCTTCACGATGCGCAACTAATGTTGTGAACCATTTTACCTGATCTTTGTGAAATTGGCTTTCAAAGATCATGCGTGACAGGAAGGCCTTTTCGCCGCCATCACACCACAATTCACTTCCTTGTCCAGAAAATGCTTGTGTCACAGGTTTTTCATCTATTTTAGCATCTTTAATACCTGTAGTCTTACGGATGGACTGTTGCAAAGCTTCTGTTTGAGAACTAAAAAATGGCGGGTTACAGATTACCACGTCATATTTCTCGCCTGGCAGAATAATATCTTTGAATATAGCTTTCGGGTTATTTTGTAGGCGGATTTGGATACTCTTTTTTAGGCTCATATTTGTCCTTGTTATCTCGATAGCATTCTTATATGCACTTTTGATAATTTCAGACCCGACAAAGCTCCATCTGTATTCCTGATGTCCAATGATTGGGTAAATGCAATTTGCGCCAACACCGATATCGAGGACATGTATATTTCCACCTTTAGGAATTTCGCCATTGTTGTCCCGTGCAAGAACGTCTGCGATATAATGAATATAATCTGCTCGGCCTGGAATAGGAGGACAAAGGTTTTCTTTGGGAATATCCCAGTGTTGAATGTGGTAATACTTTTTTAGAAGAGCTTTGTTTAATACCTTAACAGCATCTGGATTATTAAAATCGATAGATTTTACGTGGTAAGCATTTTCTATAACAAAATCCTTGAGTGAAGGCTCAACTTTACTCAGTTCTTCAAAATTATAATTATCAAGATGTCTATTTCTAGGATGTAATTTCTTTTTTGGATTAGCGTCTGCCATGATGTATTGTTTGCAACAAAAGTAATGCAATTCTATTGAATAAAAAAGGTGATGCTTTGGCATCACCTTGAGTTGTGTTAATCTTTTCGTGTGAGATGAACCTCTGAGGTCTGTGGAAAATTGAGTGGTACACGCTCAATTGTAACAAAGCTGGAGTCCAAACCGAAGCCTTTTTCTTCAGATAAACTCATTTTTTTGAGGTAGCCATAGATATCCATTATAACCTTTTCTATCCATGTCATCTGGTTGGTTTTGGAGAGTACTTTTTCCAAAACAACAAATTTAAAATCACCAGGTATATTGTGTTTACGTAGGGTGTCGTATTGACTTGTAATGTCAATCTCTCCTTTTTTAACCATTTCTTCAACGACTTTTCTGAATAGAAGACTGATGCGTTGTTCTTCACGAAAGCCGAGTTTAAAATCAATCCGTATTAGTTTTCCTGGGATAAGTTGATCAATTGAATACTCACGAGTGTGCGGATGATCCATGACATCTACGTGGACGAGCCAGTAGACATCTGCACGTTTCGGCTTTTTATTAATAATTGAATAAATAATTTTAGCTTCAATCTCCGATTTGAAGTTTGCACTGGTAAGATATACCAAATGTGATGCATAAGGTGGGACGGATTTGTCTTCACTCAACTCGGAAATAATCGGATAATACTTGTTGATATTAATGAAGTTAACAAAACGATTTTTGATTTTTCTTGCCGTATACCAGCAATACATTGATCCATATAAAGCAATAGCGAGTAATAGTGTTAGCCATCCTCCGTGGGCGATTTTTACGCCATTACCTACTAAGAAAGTTAATTCAATAACAAAATAAGCAATCAGGAATACGGCGATCAGTACACGATTGACCTTTTTCATCGCGAGGAAGTAGCCCATCAAAATTGTAGTCATCAATACCGTTAAATTGATTGCAAGACCGTAGGCAGCGTCCATTTTGCTTGATTCTTCAAAAACCCAAATAACAATCATACAGCCTATCCATAGAATTAAATTGATCGATGGAACATACAGTTGGCCTTTGTGCTCACTCGGGTAACGAATGGCAACCTTGGGCCACATATTTAGGCGGACAGCTTCTGATATCAGGGTATATGAGCCAGATATCATGGCTTGACTGGCAATGACTGCGGCTATTGTTGCAATGGCGATACCATAGCCTACAAACCAATCTGGCATAATGGAGTAGAACGGATTTGCTCCACCTAGAACACGGCCTTCTTGTGTCAGTAACCAGGCTCCTTGTCCAAAATAGTTCATTATTAGTGTGATCTTTACATAGATCCAACTGATGCGGATGTTGTTTTTGCCACAATGGCCCATATCTGAATACAAAGCTTCAGCACCTGTTGTACAGAGAAATACGGCTCCGATCAATAATAGGGAGTGTGGGTAGTTGACTAGAATATGGAATGCGTAATATGGATTGATTGCTTTCATCACCTCTGGTGCGAGATGTAAATGCGATAATCCAATGACGCCTATAATTGTAAACCAAATCGTCATTAATGGACCGAATACCTTTCCTACAACAGATGTTCCAAATCGTTGAATAATAAACAACAAAGAAATAATGGTAACGACGATGGGCACTGTTGGTAACCCTGGGAATTTAATGTCTAATCCTTCGATTGCGGAAGATATGGTTATGGCCGGTGTAATCATACCGTCGGCTAATAAGGTTGCGGCTCCTATCATAGCCGGGAATATCAGCCAAGGTGCCCGTTTACGAACTAAGGAGTATAGGGATAGAATTCCACCTTCACCTTTGTTATCTGCTCGCAATGTAATCCAAACATATTTTATTGTTGTCTGAAGTGTCAACGTCCAGAATACGCAGGAAAGCCCACCTAAGACCAAGTCTTTATGAATGGCTCCTTGTCCCATGATTGCTTTGAAAACATATAACGGAGAAGTTCCAATATCTCCAAACACGATTCCTAAACTGATCAATAATCCGGCGAAACTCACCTTATTGATACTGTTGTGATGACTGTTATCTGCCATTTATCAATTATTTTATTTCAAAATATATTGCAAAAATATACTTTTTGCCTGTACTTAAAGCAGGTACATTTCCTGCGCCAAATTTTAGCATTTCATTTGACATGCGCAATAGCTGTTAAAATTTGTTAAAAGAATCTTTGAATCGCTCATTTGGCTGAAAAACTTTTAAACAAAATACTAACTTTGTTGTTGATAATTCAAATAGTTAGCGTTATATTTGATTAAACCGTAACCAGTATTTGAAGTCTAATTTAACACTATGGGGAGAAATCTACTTAAAGCAGCATTTTTAACACTTTTATCCGCACTAACTTTGTGCAGTGGAATAACATGTGTGTATGCGGAATCTCCTTATGACCATACTTTTACGCAGCGTATTGTAGACGGGAATGAGGCATTTGGAGATAACAACGTAAAGGATACAGAGAAATTGATCAATAATGTCAAGGTTTTTTATAATCCGATAGCCGAACAGATAAATCTTTCTTTCAAATTGGCGAAATCTTCAAGTGTTTCCATTAAGGTAATGGATGCTTTAGGTAATGAGATTTTGCAGTTGATGAATGGTAATCTGGATTCAGGTATTCAAAATCTCGCTTTTGAACATGGCGGTAAATTGACTACAGGGTTTTATTTCGTTAGGGTGGTTGCTGGATCAGAAACGGTTGTGAAAAGATTCTCCGTACGTTAAGCGGTTTGAGCGTTTATAATAATTACACAATATAACAGAAAAGGGAATCAGATGATTCCCTTTTCTTGTATAAATGAGATTTTATTCTTCGATCTCTTCAATCCAAAGACCGTCATCTTTAATAATCTTGATTAGCTCATCCAATGCTTTTGAAGAACTCACATTCTTTTTAACCACCTGCTGTCCTCTATACAAAGTAACTTTATCTGGCCCTGCGCCAACGTAACCGTAATCAGCATCGGCCATTTCTCCTGGGCCGTTGACTATACAGCCCATGATGCCAATTTTTAATCCTTTTAGATGATTGGTACGGCTTCTGATCATTTGTGTGGTTTCTTGAAGATCAAATAGTGTTCGTCCACAGCTCGGGCAGGAGATGTACTCTGTTTTAGAAATTCTTGATCTCGTAGCCTGTAAAATTCCGAAAGAAAGGGAAGCAAGATTTTCCAGTGCTGTTGCGGGTGAGTCAATCCAAATACCGGATCCTAAACCATCGATCAATAGTGCGCCTAGATCCGTTGAAGCGTAAAGCTGTATTTTTGAAATAGGTTCCTCAGGATTCATAAATTCACCAATAGGTCCTGAAAAATCTTCTTTTTGATACGAACGTTTAACGATGACCGGATTATCGATTCCTATTTCCTGCAGATTTCGGAAAAACTGCCTTTGATCTGCCATACCATGTAGATGGTTGGTTTCGACGATAAATACGATTGTTTTATCGAGCTGCAAGGACTCAAATAATGAAGATGTTAAATCTGCATTGCGGATTTGAACCATATTCAAGGAACTATCTTTATGCTTGGCGTGAACAAACTCTTCCAGTGTAAATAGTGGATGGATATTTGTTTTGTCCTTAATTGTAAACCATGTTTTATAGTTATATACTTGTTTTAGGTTTGCCGGCATCGTAAAGGAAGGTAAACTGTCGGCGAGATACACGAAGTCTACCGATTGTTCTCCCATGTGATATTTATCTAATAGCATATCGTAGCGGTAACCAACTTTTGCAAGTATTTGGGCATCCTTTAAATTTTCCTGGGAAATATCAACGATAATTCTCGGCACCAACGAGCCACCGATAAAGGTATTTACTTCTTGACTAAGGTAAGGCAGATTGCCTGTTTCATTTGATAGTTGAATAATCTCTTCTTTGGGATAACTTTGTATTGCAGCTTTTCTTTTACTGTATCTATTGACAAGTGCAATAGCCACTGGGGCTTCTCGTTCAGGTTCTTCTGTTAAAGATACCCGTACAGTATCCCCCAATCCATCTTCTAGAAGTGTTCCGATGCCTACCGCAGATTTTACACGGCCATCCTCACCATCACCTGCTTCGGTGACTCCAAGATGCAATGGATAATTCATGTTTTCCGAAACCATTTTTTCAACTAGTAGTCGATAGGCTTTGACCATAACCTGTGGATTGGATGATTTCATCGAGATGCAAAGGTTGTAGAAATTCAGATCTTCACACATCCGAATAAACTCCATCGCAGATTCGACCATACCTTCAGGCGTGTCACCATAATGACTCATGATCCTATCCGATAATGAACCGTGGTTTGTGCCAATTCGCATAGCAGTACCGTTTTCCTTACAGATATTTACGAGTGGGGCAAACTTTTGGTAAATACGTTCCAACTCAAGTTTGTATTCGGCATCTGTATAGGACAATTGGTCGAATTTCTTCTTGTCCGCATAATTCCCCGGATTGACCCTTACTTTTTCGACGATACGAGCAGCAACTTCAGCCGCATTTGGTGTAAAGTGTATATCTGCAACTAGGGGTACCTTATATCCTCTTCTACGAAGTTCATTTTTTATGTTGGCTAAATTTTGAGCTTCTTTTATACTGGGCGCAGTGATACGGACGTACTCACAACCCGCTTCTACCATCCGAATGGTTTGTTCTACCGATCCAATTGTATCCATTGTATCTATCGTAGTCATACTTTGAATACGAATTGGATTGTCACCGCCCATGGGAATATCACCAATCTGAATTTCCCTTGTTTTCCATCTCGAATAATCTACCTTAGAATTACAATAGATTCCAGGTAAAGTCAACATATTGCTTGTGTCCATATATAACACAAAGTTAGCTTTTCTTGACTAAAAATCTGGCGTCAATTAATATCTTCTAATTTTTATTGACGCGATGCCGCCATTGATGTCGAAATCAAATTTTTGTGCCGCTGAATCATAGTTAGTCGACTTTACTTCACCTTCACTTTTAAGGAAATCACCTTCATAATCTGTGGAGGACAATGCATTATCACTTGTAATACGACAAGCTGCATTCTTTGGAATGGATATTTCAATTGAAGAAGCTCCGGCATCCATCGAAATTCTAGTTGTAGCAAGAGGCTGACCCAATTTAAGCTTTAGACTTGTTGCACCCGCATCGATATCCAATGTCTCAATTTTATAAGGGGAGAGGTCCAAATTCGCGTCGATAGCACCGACATCGAAATTTAAGTTCCAAAGTATGTTTGGATTTAAAGCGATGTAGGTATTGTTGTTTTTACTATTATAATCCGNNATGTCGAGCTTGTCCGCAGACTCATCTTGTACAGTAACGCCCAATAGATATTCTTTTGAGGTATTAAAGGCCGTGAATATTTCTGATGTCGTGCTGCTGTCATTTCGTAATGCAGTGGCTCCTAAATCCAGGTTTAAAGTTGCGCTATGGATTTTATCGTTTAGCGGTACCGTGAGTTTTTCTGTTGAATAGTTTGTTTTGTCATTGGGATCGTCGTTATCTCTAACGCCAAGGGTCTTACTTTTTAAGAGTTGATTAACGAGCGATTCCTTTGGTGTCGACAATCCGATGTAAGTAAGAAAACCTAAAATCACTACGGTAGAACCAATGGCGACGAACTGACCGATCTGTTGATCCTTGGGGACCAGCATTCGTATTCCAGCTAGGACGATAAATAGGGGCCAGTATCTAAAAATACCTACCCAATTAAATGAAATGGTGTTGAGCTGTGATAATAATAAGACAACTCCTATAAAGAGAATGGTGATACCAGTTGTTATTCTTCGTGTATTCATAACTAATTCCTTTTGTTAATATATCCCAAAAGTAATGAGCTTAATGAGATACCGTACGAATGTTTAGGCTATTATACATAAAAATTCGGTAAATGTGTCTAATTAGTCGGTAAGTAATTTCTTTTTCAATCTACTTTTTGAGTTTTTGCTTGTTTATATATTTGTCGGAAATAATTACCTTTAATGGATAGCTAGTTTTCGTAGAATGGTATAATTGGCTTAATATATTGAAATTAAATAGATAATATGATCTTTCATCACATTGGTTCGTATCTCATACTCCTAAAATCAGTTTTCAAAAGGCCCGAGAAAGGGCGAATTTATTGGAAGGAAACTATATTGACAATGACTGATATCGGCATAGGCTCACTAGGGCTGATTGTGATTATTTCGACCTTCATCGGAGCAGTAATGACGATGCAGATCGCATTTCGAATGGTTTCAGATCTGATTCCCAATTCCATTATAGGATCAATCAATCGAGACTCAAATATTTTGGAGCTAGGGCCGACTATTTCGGGATTGGTTTTAATGGGGAAAATTGGTTCGTCTATTTCGTCCCAGATTGGATCGATGCGCGTTACTGAGCAGATTGATGCTTTGGAAATCATGGGGATCTATGCTCCTGGTTATCTGATATTGCCAAAGATATTGGCGGGTGTTACCATGATTCCGATGTTGGTTATTATTTCGATTGTGTGTGCATTGGTTGGTGGTTTAGTGGGCGGATCCCTTTCCGGTGCTGTTACGCGGGCCGATTATATATTGGGAATTCAAGATGGTTTTAATGGTTTCACCGTAACGGTCGCCCTAGTTAAAGCTGTTGTCTTTGGTTTTATTATTACTTCGATCTCGGCCTACAAAGGATATAATGTGAAAGGTGGGGCGCTGGAAGTTGGACAGGCGAGTACGGAGGCAGTTGTCGTTGGCTGTATTACTATTCTTGCTGCTGATTATGTCATTACAGCATTAATGCTTTAAAAAGATTTTATGATTCAAATTGAAGATATTAACAAGTCATTTGGTGATAACCATGTTTTGAAAGGTATAAGTGCAAATTTCGAACCTGGAAAAGTGAGCCTGATTATTGGTGGATCGGGCTCAGGGAAGAGTACTTTATTGAAGTGTATTGTGGGCTTGCACCAGCCAGAAAAAGGAAAAGTGATTTTTGATGGGCAAGATTTTACACGCATGAATTTTGAAGAGCGTGTTCCGATTCGAAAAGAAATAGGAATGCTTTTTCAAAATTCGGCGCTGTTTGATTCAATGACTGTCGAACAGAATATCATGTTCTCTCTGGATATGTTTACGGATATGTCTAAGGCAGAGAAATTGGATCGGGCAAATCATTGTTTGGAGCAAGTTAACCTCGAGGGAAGGAATAAATTGTTTCCTGCGGAGCTTTCTGGAGGAATGAAAAAGCGCGTTGGAATTGCACGTGCGATCAGTATGAACCCCAAATACCTTTTTTGTGACGAACCGAATTCTGGACTCGATCCGGAAACTTCTATCGTCATCGATGAATTGGTTTTGAAGATTACCCAAGAATTAAAGTGCACCACCGTTGTTGTCACACATGATATGAACTCCGTTATGGGAATCGGTGAGTATATCTTGTTTCTTTATAAAGGTGAAAAATTCTGGGAGGGATCCAATAAGGATATGATGCGCTCCGATGTGGAAGCATTGAACAATTTTGTTTTTGCCAGTCCATTGATGAAAAGTGCGAAGGCGTCTATGGGGCAATAGGGCTCGAAAAATGGAATTTTAAACGTTCCTTATTTGTCTGTTCCTTCTAAATAAGGAAGGGGCAAATTTCTTTTATATTGAAATTTAGCTTAGTTTTGTCGGAAATTTTTGATTTTGGCAGCAACAAATATACAACTATTGACCCCACAGCATTGGAAGGACTATGAGCTCATTGACTGTGGTGATTTTGAAAAACTGGAACGTTTTGGCGACTTAATCCTAATAAGGCCAGAGCCGCAAGCAGTATGGCCGAAAGCCTTAGGAGATGCGGAGTGGAACAAGCGTTATCATATCAAATTCAAAGGTCGTTCGGCTACTTCTGGAGAGTGGTTGAAGAAAAATCCAAAGATCCAAGACCGTTGGCATATTCAATATAAAAATGATGATGTGGCCATCAAATTTAGATTGGGGTTAACTTCTTTTAAGCATGTTGGGATATTTCCGGAGCAGGCTGTAAATTGGGATTATATTTCGGAATCTGTTCGCTCCTTTAAGACAGAAAAACCGAAAGTTCTAAATCTTTTTGCTTATACAGGTGGAGCTTCATTAATTGCGAAAGCAGCAGGTGCAGATACGACTCACGTTGATTCCATTAAGCAGGTGGTTACCTGGGCAAATGAAAACATGGAAATTTCCGATTTGGATAATATTCGCTGGGTTGTTGAAGATGCGTTGAAATTCGTGAAACGTGAACTAAAAAGAGGCAATACCTATAATGGCATTATATTGGATCCACCAGCTTATGGACATGGACCAAAAGGGGAAAAGTGGAAGTTGGAAGACCACATTATGGAAATGATGACCGAAGTCGTTCAGCTATTGGATCCTAAAGAGCACTTTTTGATTTTGAATACGTATTCATTAGGTTTTTCCTCTGTTATTGTAGAAAATTTAATTAAGACAGCTTTTCCAAAGGTGGAAAATCTAGAGATTGGAGAGCTATATTTACAAGCAACTGCGGGACCCAAATTGCCATTGGGTGTATTTGGTAAGTTTCGTAAGATAGCAAAATAAGTCTAGCGAAAAGGTTGTTATGATATGAACGCGGGATACTAATTAAGTGTCCCGCGTTTGTTTTATGTTAAAGTGTTAGAGCTGTATTTGATTTAGTCGTAGCGATGCAAGTTCAAGCTGTCTAGGTATGGTGACAGCGATGTTTTTTGGTATATGCGATAAGTGATGAAGGAGCTCGTCATAGTAAGCGATTCCTGTCTGCAACTGTGCTTTAAATTTGGCTACGTATTTTATCTTTTTGTCGTTGATCAGAGTTTGATTGTCTGCTACATATTTTTGAATATGATCGATATAAAGATTAAGTTCATTAATGAGGACAAATGGTCTATTGTCTTGATCGAATACAGGCATACGTCCATAAATGTGATCAATCATTTCTCGCAATGAATATTGTTTTTTGAACCAGAAGATGTTGGGGCCTGGGCAAATAGATACGGCTGTCTGTTCCTTGGTCCTTTGGATGTTGTACTTGAGGTAAGCTGGTGCAGCCAAGCCTTCACAAAGGCACGTTTTTTCTGTAATGGCATCAAAGGCTTTCTCGTATTCCTCGGTAGAAAGTTTTTGCGTTTGTAACTCCTGGATCTTTTGATGTTGGTATACGCGAGATGCAGTACAGATTGGTTTCTCGCTAAATTCTGTATTTGAGATCAAGTATTCTTTTTTACAGGGGCTTCCTGGTCGTCCTCTTTTTATACGCTCCAAACGTAAGTGTTCGGCACTACTTTGTCTGAAATTATTAAAAGGAATACCTAAGGGAGAAGCTCCGCTACAATAAAAGTCATCTTTTTCTGCCAGTTCCAAAGCATTCAATGTTTCTTGATCTACGGTGGTGGCTTCGGGAACCATTAGGAAAGGCGAGCCCCAACCGACAGCATCAAAACCATAATAATCCATGAGGAAGTGGTGTTCTGATGCGGTACCTACACCGCCTTGAACAGTGTATTTAATAGCGGGAACCTGCGTTAGAAAAACTTCTTGCTGGGTCCAATATTCCTTATATATCTCAAAAAGTTCAGTTTTCAAACTTTCTTTTTTTTCTTTAAATTCTTGAAGAATAGGACCTAAAAGGAATCCGTCTGTAGCGAAAGCATGACCGCCACAATTCAAGCCAGATTCTACTCTGAATTCAGAGATCCAAACACCTCGTTTTGCAAGATATTTTGCCTGAATGATGGCCGACCGGAAGTCACTCACTTTCAATACGACCTTTTTCTCGAACAAGCCATCACTATTGGGGAAAAATGCGGATAGCGCTGAGAGGTAAGTGTATAAATGGGGATTCATTCCTGCAGACAAAATAACAGAAGAATGGAGGTCTGAATTCGCAAATCCACGTAGGGCAGCTAATGCATCTGAATATTGTTGTTCTAAGGCTACCCCATTCTTGTGGTTAATTTTATCGACCTTGGACATAATATTGACATCAATGTCGCCAGGTTTTAAATAGGTGATCAATAAATCTTGCAGTTCGGTTTTGATCGCCAGATTGGTTTCGATTTCCATCGCGTGATACATCGGTTTGGAAGGATGTGAATCTGGTAAAAGCTGGAAGTATTTTGTTAGGTCAGAATCTGCTGTAAAGGGCTGCTTTTTGAGCGTGTCTATTTGTCTATTGACCAAGAGCTGAACTAGATTGAGATACGCTGTAATTCTACGCGCGCGGAAGTCTTCTTCACCTTGATGTATAGGATGATAAGGGATTTGATATTGTCCGCAATAATAGCAGCGCATGCGCTCTATAAGTTCGTCGTCAACAATTGACATCACGGAAGAAATTCCGTATCGTGCGACTTTGATTGCAGAGTCTATGGAGAAAGCTAATCCTAATACGGGGATATGGAAAGTATGCGTCATTCTTAATTATTTCTTTTACGAAATAATGGAGAATAACGCGAAAAAAAAGTAATGCATATTGCCTTAGGAGATGATCGTAATCACTATTCGAATACAATGGTCTTGTAATCGTTTCGCATGACACGATCTTCGCTAAGTAGACGGATGGCCCTGCTTAAAACAGCCTTTTCTATTTCTTTCCCCGCTGTTACCATATCTTTTACAGTATAAGTATGGTTGACGTGTCGAATATCTTGTACTATGATTGGGCCTTCATCTAGCTGATCGGTCACAAAATGCGCTGTAGCACCAATGATTTTGACGCCACGGGCATGGGCTTGTTTGTAAGGATTGGCTCCGATAAATGCTGGAAGAAATGAATGATGGATGTTGACCAATTTATTCTCAAAGGTACTAACGAATTCTGGTGACAGGATTCGCATGAATTTAGCGAGAATAATAAAGTCAAAACTGTACTGTTTGATTTGTGTTATCAATTGCTTCTCAAATGTTTCTTTGTTTAGGTTTTCATGTGATATGCAGTGAAATGGAATATCAAACTTTTCTGTGAAGGGGCGTAGTGTTTCATAATTTCCGATGACGGCTTGCACTTCGGCTCCCCAGGATTCAAAATGTTGGCGTACTAGGATGTCTGCAAGGCAGTGATGCTCTTTTGTAACCAAGACGACGATTTTTTTACGGTTATTGGGATTTATCTGTATTTGAGCGGAAGGTGGAAGTACTTCTGCCAAGGAATCGGAAAGCTTTTTTTGTTCAGAGACTAGACCATTACAGACAACGCGGACAAAGAATTTATTAGCTTCTTCATCCACATATTCGCGCATGGTGACAATATTGAGTTGATATTTTGCCAGTGTGTTTGAAATATTCGCTACCAGTCCAACGGCGTCTTGACATTGGATCAGAATTAAGGTTTGGTTGTGCATGAAATGTGGTTGTAGGTTGGTTGCTAAAAAAGCGGATTAGATTAACCCGCTTTTTTTGTTAGTTCTTCTTCAAGGTCAACTTCAATACGTAGATTTTCGACAATATGTTTTTGTCTATCTGGCGTATTTTTACCCATGTAGTATTCTAATAATTGTTGAATCTTATTGTCCTTGGACAGGATAACTGGATCGAGGCGGATATCTTTTCCGATAAATAATCCAAATTCAGAAGGTGATATTTCTCCCAGTCCTTTGAATCTGGTGATTTCAGGTTTAGCGCCTAATTTTGCGATAGCCTTTTGTCTTTCTTCATCGGAATAGCAATAGATCGTTTCCTTTTTGTTACGGACACGGAATAGCGGTGTCTGTAAGATGGAAACATGTCCAGCTTTAACTAGATCCGGGAAAAACTGCAAGAAAAATGTTAATAACAACAGGCGGATGTGCATGCCGTCGACATCGGCATCGGTAGCGATCACGATATTGTTGTAGCGCAATCCGTCGAGACCGTCTTCAATATTAAGTGCATGCTGCAAGAGGTTGAACTCTTCGTTTTCATAAACGATCTTTTTGGACATCCCGTAAGAGTTTAGCGGTTTTCCTTTCAGGCTGAATACAGCTTGTGTTTGTACATCGCGAGATTTGGTAATTGAACCGGATGCAGAATCTCCCTCAGTGATAAACAGTGTCGTCTCCTGGTTGCGCTCGTTTTTATCGCTGAAGTGCACTTTACAGTCGCGTAATTTGCGATTGTGCAATGATGCTTTCTTCGCTCTTTCATTTGCCAGTTTCTTGATACCAGCAATATCCTTACGCTCCCGCTCCGATTGCAGGATACGTTTTTGAAGTGCATCTGCTGTCGCCGGATTCTTATGTAGGTAATCATCCAGTGCTTTTTTGACAAAGTCATTAACGAAGCCTCTTACTGTAGGGCCTTCTGGGCCTACACTTTGAGAGCCGAGTTTGGTCTTTGTTTGAGATTCAAAAACAGGTTCTTGTACTTTGACAGCGATAGCACCGATGATTGAGGAACGAATATCCGATGCGTCAAATTCTTTTTTGTAAAACTCGCGGATTGTTTTGACGAGCGCTTCACGGAAGGCTGCCTGGTGTGTTCCACCTTGGGTGGTATGCTGACCGTTGACAAAAGAATAATATTCTTCTCCATATTGCTGACCGTGAGTCATCGCGATTTCGATATCTTCACCGCGGAGGTGAATGATCGGGTAACGCATGGATTCGGCATCAATATTTCGTTCCAATAGATCTTTAAGTCCATGCTCAGAAATAAACTTTTGTCCGTTAAAGTTGATCGTCAGACCTGAATTTAGAAAAACATAGTTCCAGATCATATTCTCGACGAACTCGGGACGGTATTTATAATTACGGAAAATAGAGTCGTCTGGGTAAAATGTTACGGCCGTACCATTTCGTTGTGTTGTATCTTTTTGCTCATCATTAACTAATTCCCCTTTGGAGAATTGGGCGATGCGTGTTATATTTTGGCGATATGATTGTACAGTGAACTGGCTGGACAGCGCATTCACGGCTTTGGTACCGACACCATTTAAACCGACAGACTTTTGGAAGGCTTTACTGTCATATTTACCACCGGTATTGATCTTGGAAACAACATCGACAACAGATCCAATGGGAATACCACGTCCATAATCGCGTACTGAGACTTTATTCTCGTTTACTGTGATATCAATAATTTTACCTGCGCCCATCACAAACTCATCAATTGAGTTGTCAACGACCTCTTTCAATAAAACATAGATACCGTCATCATAGGCCGAACCGTCCCCTAACTTTCCAATGTACATTCCCGGACGAAGGCGAATATGCTCTTTCCAATCCAGGGACCTAATACTGTCTTCGTTATATGTACTCATAAATTAATGTAGAACTTAGCTAACAAAAGTAAAAAAAATAAACTACGATAAGTAGTTTAAAAGACTAAATTTTTTAGATATCGGTAGATTGTGTTATGATTTAGAAAATTGATGGTTTCAAGGGAAATGTTTACATTTAACGTAAGTAATTATAAAGAGAATAATTTATGGGATTATTTGATAAAATCAGGAATGAATTTATAGATATTATCGAGTGGGTCGATAATAGCACCGATACGATTGTTTGGAAGTTTCCAAGGTATCAAAATGAAATTAAAATGGGTGCGCAATTGACTGTACGTGAAGGGCAAGCTGCGGTGTTTTTGAATGAAGGCGTGGTAGCGGATGTTTTTCAGCCTGGAAGGTATGAGCTGACAACCCAAAATATGCCCATCATGACAACAATCAGGGGTTGGAAATATGGATTCAATAGTCCCTTTAAAGCAGATATCTATTTTGTCAATCTTCGTCAATTTGTCAATCAGAAATGGGGTACAAAAAACCCGATTATGTTGCGCGATCCTGAGTTTGGTCCGATTCGACTGCGCGCTTTCGGTAACTTTTCTTTTCAGGTAAAGGATGTTCCGGTTTTTATGAAACAATTGGTTGCGACTACCCCTATATTTACGGTTGATGATATTACCGAGCAGCTTCGGAATATTGCGGTGTCGAGAGGTATGGATGCTATTGCTGAATCAAAAATCCCAGCTTTGGATCTTGCATCGAATTATGACGAAGTTTCGGCTTTGATACAGCAAAAAATTGGCGGTGATTTTAATGAGATTGGCCTCAGTTTGACGAAATTTTTGATCGAAAATATTTCATTTCCCGAAGAGGTCGAGAAAGCACTTGATAAGCGGAGCAGTATGGGGGTTGTGGGCAATCTTGGGGCTTATGCGCAATTTCAAGCAGCGAATTCCATGGAAAAGGCTGCTGAAAATCCGAGTAGTGGCGGGATTGTTGGCGCAGGTTTTGGTGCTGGATTGGGGGCAGGAATGGTTGGCCAGATGGGGAATGTATTCCAGCAAAATAGTTTTGATGGAAATAATCCTGCTGGGAGCGGGGCTACCAGTACAGCCGCAGGTGCCGTTGGGCCACCGCCGTTACCTAAAACCATTGCTTATTACCTGGCGATTAAAGGAAAACAGGAAGGACCATTTGATCAAGAACAGTTGCGTGGCCTAGTGAATGAAGGCGCGATGACGGCGGCCACATTGGTGTGGAAAGAAGGACTTGAGAACTGGATTGAAGCTGATAAGGTAGGCGACCTGAAGGAGCTGTTTTCACAGACCCCGCCACCGATACCAGGAGTATAAGGAAAGCATGATCGAGTTATGAGTTTTGAAGAGAAAACCTCCGAAATAGAACAGGGGCTAAAATGTCAAGGTTGTGGTGCTGTTTTGACTTATCAGCCCGGTACTTCCTATTTAGCGTGTTCTTATTGTGGCACTAGAAATGAAATAGCTGATCAGCAACCCAAAAATGGCCGCATTGAATCAACGGATTACAAGGTCTTTGGGCAAGCTATGGAAGGACTCGCCGATGAGCGGTATAGTTATATGGCTGAAGTAGTGCATTGTAGTAACTGTGGTGCCAATTCCCGGCTGAACCCACATGTCACAGCAGATCTGTGTGCCTTTTGTGCTTCGCCTTTGGTGATTGACCATCAGCAAAAACGTATTGTAAAACCGCATGGCCTGGTTCCTTTTGCTGTGGATTACAAAAATGCTTTTGGACTATTGACACAATGGGCAGGGAAAGTCTGGTTTGCCCCGAATGACTTCAAGCGAATTTTTAATGCTAGAAATGACCGATTAAAGGGGGTGTATATTCCTTTTTGGTCCTATGATGCAGATGTGCATTCTGATTATGTTGGATCCCGGGGCGAGTATTATTACGTGACGAGGACCAGACGTAATTCGGATGGAGAGACGGAAGAATATGAAGAAAGACGTACAAATTGGTATCCGGCTTCAGGAAGTATCTATAGCCAATTTAAGGATATTGTCATTTCGGGATCGACATCCCTCCCAGAGAAATTTTCTGATAAAATCGGACCGTGGAATTTGAGCTATTTAAGATCCTTCAATGAGCAGTATCTAAGTGGCTTTGTCGCTGAAACTTTTAGTGTGGATCATGTTCAAGCAGCGGGAACTGCCCGAGCTATTATGGATCGGGAAATCGAGCGGCAGGTCGAAAATGATATTGGTGGTGATACGCAGGATATTGATTCCATAGATAGCGATTTTAAATCCATTAAATTGAAGTATATTCTTTTGCCTGTGTGGTTATCTGCTTATCAGTACAAAGGAAAGAGTTACCAAATCATGGTAAATGCATTCAATGGTAAAGTGTATGGACAACGCCCCTATAGTTTTTGGAAAATTACCTTTTTGGTATTGGCAATTCTTATTATCTTATACTTATTGAGCTTCATGGGCTAACTGAAAGTTAGTTTACGAAAAAGCGCTGTTCCCTTTTGTTGAGAACAGCGCTTTTTTATGAACTGAATAGCTTGGGCTATTTGTTTAACGAAAGTAGGAACCCAATGGTGAAATTTGCATCCCAATCGAATACGAAGGTGTCGCAGTTGGTTGCATCTTTAATTGCTTTATAGATGTTTACACCGCTTTTTGTTTTAATTTTGTCTGCTTTGTAGGATGCTGGATCGTTCAAAACTGTAAAACGTTCTTCACCTTGGCGTGTCTGTGACGCTAATTCGAAAGGTACGCCGCCTATAATAAAACATACTTCTCTTTTATTTGCAGGAATCTTTTCACCTAATTTTTTTACTTCTGCATAGACAGCATCATCTTTAAGATCTTTCTCATAATACTTTGCACCTGGTGCTTCGACAGATTTTGTGTCGCCGTCAATCCAGGAGATTTTAGTGTTACCTGATCCAATGTCGACCACAAAAGAATTGTCTTCGAAAGCTTTCGGCAAAACAGATTTTAAAGCTAATTTTCCTTCCTGTTCTGCTGTAACCAAGTTGACCACAAAGCCCATTTTTCGAAGCTCGGAGCTAATCACAGTTGTTTTAGGTTCTTTCTGCGCTCCAGAGCTAATGACGAAATGTATATTTTTGGATTTAACGCCTTTATCGAGCATCATGCCAATATAGTCTTTTAAACCTTTGCGAATATCTTCAGTATTGGCTAAACCCTCATAAGCAAAAGATTTACCAAAGTCTTTGGAAACGATCTCCCAGCGGTTTTCTTTGTCCATATTGACGACAAAAGAATTGAAGCCAGAGGCACCGACTTCAACGACACCCTTGTATTCTCCGTCCACGGGTTTTTCGGGTTGATAGTTGAAAGAACGTGTTGTTTCTGAGCCTGAAGTTGCGTGATCGGCAGCGTTGATATGGGTTGAGTCCGGTTTAACTGCGAGTGTGGTGTCAAATTTTCCGGACTGCATAGCCCAATAGCCTATAGCAAGAATTGGTAATGCGATAATAATTGCTTTAATAGGCCATCTTAACCTTGCCCATGTTGATTTCTCTTCCATAATTTTGAATAATATGATATTGTTTTGTTAATTAATCGAGTAATGTAAAACCTTTGTCTATTTTTTCTTCGGGTTTGAGTTCGTAGCTTGAGTCTGCCATCTGCGTGACATTCAGTACTTTTAAATTACGTTCATCCACTTTNNCACTTTACGGATAAACTCTTCCAATTCACCCTGAGAAGGAGCACCGCCAACTGTGATGTTATTGTTCTGATCCAAGAAATCCAAGTTGGAACGGATGGAAGCGATATTTTGGCTTATAGCGCCGGTGGCAGCATTCATAGCTTCTTGGAAAGCCCAACCATCTTTGATATTGAATACGTCGGCCAATCCATCCGTTGCATTTTTCATTTTTTGTGTTGCCTCCAGCTTCTTGGAAATAATGGAGATGCTACTATCTAACGTGCTAACATATATTCTTGCTGCGCTTTCATTGTCTTTGAGAACTTCCAATACTTTTGCAAACTGATTGGCATACTGTACATAGCTACGTGCATTTTGTTCTTCTGATTCACCTTCCTTACCTAATAGAAATGCCTTTGTGCGTGTTTCTTTGGCATCTCTTGCATAGGCATTGGCCTTTTCTGCATTATTTTTGCTGGATTCTTCTTTTGATTTCTCATCGAGATTGGCTGCTTCGGCTGTAAAACGTTTGGCATAGGTATATTTTTCTTCAGCTGTTTTTTGCGCAGTCTCACCACTTTGAATCATGTCGATACGAACACCATCTACATTACTGATTTTATCTTTGACACGTTTTAAGGTGTCTTTGGCATCTCTCGATAGAAGTTGCAAAGTTTCTATTGGATTATTTCTAATGATTGACTTCTCTCCTTTAAAAAGTAAGACTGTGCCAAGTCGGTGCAATAGTGCAATAATCTTTGGTGCCAATAATAATAACGTAATGAGGATTATACTAAAAATCACAAAAAGTATACTTTTTCCAGCATATTCCAACATAATCGGTAAGTACTTGAAAAAAGCAAAGGCTCCGCCAAGTAAAAGTGCCCAAAAGAAGATCGAGGAAGCTGTCTTCTTCGCTTCTGGTGATTTTAATTGTGCAGGCAAATGATCGCCCAGTACTTGAAATATGGGGAGTTGCGTTTTTATCTCAGCGGGAATATTAACATACTGATCTTTTCTTTCCATTGATTTATTTTTATGTTATTGATTGATTAATCATTTGCAAAGCCGTGTTGATTTCAGTGACCACTTCGTCAACTGCTGCATTACCGATGTTTATTTTTTGTTCGATATCTTTAATTCTTGGTTCGTACTTTTCATTAACCTGTCCTAAAGCGAGCTGTTTTTTCTGAAGATCATCTTGCAGTTTGGCAATATTCTCTGTTATTGTCTTTATTTCTGCGTTTAGATTCGCAATCTCCATGGTTCGGTCCTGTTCGGTCCTTTTCTTTTCAGCCTGTTTTTGTTCCGATTCTTTGGCAATGGTTTCTTTCAGTTTATCAGCATAATTTGTGCCAGTTGCTAGCAGTTTATCTTTGGATAATGAACTGTCCACAAATTTCAGTGAAGTATAGGCAGCTTTTAACGTGTTCTCTTCCACTTTTCCCATTGCTGCAGCGGCGTTCCACACCTCGAAAAAATCCACTCCCTGTTCGTTAAGTTTTTCAAGAATGGCATAGACCTTTAGTTTCATTTCTTTGAGATCGGTGGTACCATCATTGGCTGTTATCGGGATTGGAGGAGGTATTTTTCCTGTTGCCATTGGTGTTGTAGCTGTCGGGTACGATGGCGTAACACGAGGCCTTTCTGGCGTATTGTTGGTAGCGGTAGTAGGGGGTGTTTGTGCCGGTGAAGCTTGCTTGGGCTGATCATCTTCAAAAATTAGCTTTTTCAAGCTGTTTAATATACCGGATCCTCTTTTGGTTTCGTCGTTGCTCATCATGTAATATTGATTATCTCTCTACTAAAATAATAAAAATTAGTATTCTCTTCTAATGGATTGTTTTATCGTAGAACAAAGGAGAATTGATCGATGAATCAATTGGACTAAAAGCGTCGTATTGGGAGTCGGGAATAAATGAGTGGTCCGAATTTAGTATTGGGTATAAGAAAAGGATTCCCAATTTTTGGGAATCCTTTTTTTGCAGGATAGGTTCCTATCTGCCAAAGTCGTCTTGCACGCGAACAATATCGTCTTCATCAGAAGGGTTGTTCGCATCTGTATGCTGCCATATCTCGGCTAAAATACCGAAGCCATCCAATCCAATTAAACGGTGACGTTGTCCTTGACGTAATCTTATTGTTTCGCCTTCTTTTAATGTTGAAACAACCGATTCTTCATCTGTGTCAGAAACCATAACACCTACGTTACCTTGAATAACACGCCAGATTTCGGCACGACGGTGGTGGTATTGCCATGAAAGTCTTTTCTCTGGTGCAACAATTAAAATTTTTGGACTTAATTTTCCTGAGATTCTTAATTCTTGTACATCCATTCCACCGAAGTACTCATCGGCAAATTCTTGTGCCTGGGATTCATCAATCACGAAAAATCCTCCCCAAGGGCGGGCTGCATCTGATTTATCAATACGAAAACCTTTGGATGTCAGCATCTCCTGTACTTTTTCAAACAATGCGATTTTATCTATAGCCATGTTAAAAATTTATTATTCGTTAATTCAGCAGCTAAATATAAAAAAAATACATTAATATTTTAAGTTAACCGTTTTAGCTTTATTAAAATACGTTGTTAAGATTTTTTTTTGTTCTCCACAGCTGCGACACTGGCTAAGAAGTTAAAAAGGAAATCGTTAATTTTGTGGTCAATCTAATTTCAGGATATGTCAAACTTTCAAGTCGATCGGGAAAATACTGCATTTATGCAGGCTGTTGCTTTCGTTAATCAAACGAACCAAAACCTATTTATTACAGGGAAAGCTGGTACGGGGAAAACGACTTTCTTGAAATATATCCGTGAGCATAGCTATAAGAAGATGGCCATTACAGCCCCTACGGGCGTTGCGGCAATGAATGCGGGGGGGACGACGTTACATTCTTTGTTTTGGCTTCCTTTTGGAACCTTTGTTGAGGATTATGAATTGCGGTGGGACGAACAGGACAGTCAGATTTATAATAAATCACGTTTATTCAGTACCATTAAACTGACCAAGCAGCGCAGGGCTATTTTGCAGGAACTTGAACTTTTAGTAATTGATGAGGTTTCGATGGTTCGGGCGGATACATTGGACGCAATTAATGTGATCCTACAGTCGGTTCGTCGTGATATGCGACCTTTTGGCGGGTTACAGGTGTTGTTTATCGGCGATTTGTATCAGTTGCCACCTGTGGTCAAAGACGCCGAGTGGAATGTTTTGCGGGATCATTATTCTTCTGTTTTCTTTTTTAATGCTAAGATTTTAAGGGATAACCCCGTGGTGATGTTGGAGCTTAATAAAATTTATCGTCAGCAGGATGAGGGTTTTATTTCTATTCTGAATGCCATACGAAACAATCAATGTACAAATGATATGCTCAAGACCTTAAATGGTTATTATCAACAGGACTTTGTTCCAAATGAAGAAGAGCAATATATCACATTGACCTCCCACAATCGAAATGCAGATGAGATAAACGGCGCTAAGTTGGCTTCGTTATCAGGTAAGATGTTAAATCTTAAAGCAGTTGTAAAGGACGATTTTGCACAGGGGTCCTATCCTGCAGAGGAGACATTGTCATTGAAAATAGGGGCGCAAGTCATGTTTATTCGGAACGATTCGGGAGATGAGCGCAAGTATTACAATGGTAAGATCGGTACGGTAAAGGACATAGATACCGTACATGGCACAGTAACGGTTACATTCCCTGATGGATCGGAGTCTGTANNCAAAAGGGAGACTTGGGAAAATATTCGTTATAATTACGATAAGGGGCAAGACCAGATCAAGGAGGAGATATTGGGGACATTTTCGCAATTTCCACTTCGCTTGGCTTGGGCGATCACTATTCATAAAAGTCAGGGCCTGACCTTTCAGAAAGCAATTATTGATGCGGGAACCTCTTTTGCCGCCGGACAGGTGTATGTCGCATTGAGCCGATTAACGAGTTTGGATGGACTTGTCTTAAAATCTATTATTCCTTCCTATGCTATCCGTACGGATTACCAGGTTGTCGAATTTGCGCAGCGTGCCCAGTCGCAGACTCCTATCAATGAGATTCTGGAACAATGTCAACGGAATTATCTTGGTCAGATTTTAATGCATGGTTTTCGTTGGGATGGGCTATTGGCAGAGACTTCAGAGCTGTTGAAATCACTTGACGAGCGTAATATTGATGGGAAGGAGCAGGCGGTGTTGTTTTTTCAACAATTAGTAAAGCATCTTCAAACGCAGGAGAAAGTTGCGCACAAATTTATTGTCGTTTTATATGAGCTATTGCGGGATAAAGATGCAATTGATTATGACGTCATTTGTGAGCGTTCCACTGCAGCAGTCAATTGGTTTTTGCCAAAAATGGATACAGATCTGATTGAAGCTTTGACAAAACACATCGAGGAATATCAGATACGGAAACGTACCAAAAAATACATTGATGAGTTGAAAGCATTGTTGCTGGACTATAAACGGAAACGTGAGCAGTTGCAGCACTGTCTGCTCATTGCCGAAACTTTATCGAAGCGGGAAGACTTTCAGACGGCGATGCTTGATGTTGCAGCCAGCGTGAAGACCAAAGAAAAAGATGAACTGGAAGCAAAGGGCTTGGATGATGAGCGTGCTAAAAAGTTGGATACAAAAGATATTTCCTTAGAAATGTTTAAGGAAGGAATGAGCATTGCCGATATAGCAGGTAAGCGCGGGATGGTTGCAGGTACGATTTACGGACATTTGATTAACTTTGTGGGTACGGAAGTTGAGGCGACAGAATTGATTGAGCAAGAGAAGTTGGATCGTATTCTAGGGGTCATACGTGCAAATCCGGAGAAATCTTCATCGGAACTCAAAATGTTATTGGGGGCAGATATTGACTATCCAGATATTAAAATTGGACAAAAAGTTTTGGGATTGTAGGCAATAAAGATTTATAGCGTATATTTGTAACAAATAATGTGATATAGTTTGTATCAAGCCCATTGATAACCTTAAGAGTACTGATGGAAGAGAAAAAAAATCCTAACAAGTGGCTTGTTTTAACGACTATTTCTACCCAGATGGTTTTTACCATTTACATATTTTATTTATTGGGAGATTGGTTGGACGGCAAGTTTCACACTGATAACCAAATTTGGATGAAAATTTGCACTCTAGCAGGAGTAGGAATTTCTCTTTACCAAGTCATTAGACAAGTGAATCGATTAAACGATAGATGATAGTATATATAAAGCAGGTTCTTATTTTATTTTTTGTTGCGGTGCTGATTTTTGCCGTTCATTTCTTTCTATTGAAGTCTTTTGATGGGATAGAGACTTTGGATGAATTACATTTTCCGCTGTATGAAGTGTATGTTTTCCAATTGATTTTATCCATCATGATCATGGTAGGGATAAGCTATTGCTCACAAAAGTTTCCACAGTATGTGGGCTTTGTTTTCTTGGGATTATTGACGTTAAAGTTTGTTCTTAACTATGTCTATATCCATAATGGATTAGCAAAACCGCAAGCTGAAATTTTAAAATATAACTATTTGATCGTTGTTGTTTTATTCCTTTTTTATGATGTTATATTTGCTTATAAGGCTTTAAACAAATCCTAGGGAAGAAAACAATAGTTTTTTCAAAAAAATGTAATATTAAAGTAGCTTTTGTGCTTTATATGTAGTATTTTCGCAAAAAATTTTAAATAACATAATAGTAATATCGTGAGTCTTAAAAGAACACTTCAATTTTTAGCAGTTATTCTGTTTGCAGTTGCGCCATTTTTAACAAAGGCGAATGAGAATGCACACGGAGAAAAATCGCAATCGGAGGAAATCCAAAGCCATATTGAGCATCACTTACAAGATGATTATTATTTTAGCTTCTTTTCGGATGAAGAGACAGGTAAACATTATGGTTTTTCATTGCCCGTTATTTTGATTGATAATGGCTTAAAAGTTTTTATGGCTTCGGCATTTGATCACGGTAATAAAGTTGCTGAAGTTGATGGTCAATATTATGCATTGCACCACGGAAAAATTTATAAGACAAACCAAGCCGGTGAGTTAACTGGGCTGGAATATAAAAAGAATGCGGACGGTTCTTATGTGACTTACAAAGATGAGAATGGTGTTGAGCAAAAGGAAGAGGCACAAGTTACTTATACTGTGGGTTCACATGAGCTTCATCATGCGACGGAATTTCATCCTTCTGTAGAAATGCCTTTAGACTTTTCGATTACTAAAAGTGTTGTAGGGTTATTTTTGGCAGCGTTTTTAATGTTTTGGGCATTTATCAGCTTAGCTAAAACATATAAGAAAGGTGCTAACAATTTACCGAAAGGTATGGGACGCGTATTGGAGCCTTTGGTGATCTATGTGCGCGATGAAATGGCCATTCCGAATATCGGACATCGTTATAAAGAGTTTATGCCTTATTTGTTATCGGTGTTTTTCCTGATCTGGATTTTGAATTTGGTTGGTTTGACTCCATTAGGATTCAACGTTACAGGTAACATTACGGTGACGTTGTGTCTAGCTATTTTCACCTTCTTAATCGTAAATATCAAAGCAAACGCAAATTACTGGAAACATATTTTTTGGATGCCAGGTGTGCCAGTACCATTTAAATTTGTGTTAGCGCCAATTGAGGTATTGGGTATGTTTACAAAGCCATTCTCTTTGATGGTACGTTTGTTTGCAAATATTACGGCAGGTCACACTGTGGTGATGGGGCTGATTGCAATTGTTTATTTATTGCAACACCAATTAACAGTGGTAGGTAGTATTGGTGTTTCCATGTTCTTGACAATCTTCTTGATGGTTATCGAACTATTGGTGGCATTCTTACAAGCATTTATTTTTACGATGTTGTCGTCCCTATTTATTGGAATGGCTGTTGAAGAGCATCACGATCATTAATTAGTAAATTTTTTAATTATTCAAATCATACATTATGTACAATTTAATTGGAGCCGGTTTAATCGTTATCGGTGCAGGTTTAGGTTTAGGTAAAATTGGTGGTTCTGCAATGGAAGCTATCGCTCGTCAACCAGAAGCAGCATCTAAAATCCAAACTGCAATGATTATCATTGGTGCCTTACTTGAAGGTTTAGCATTCGGTGCTTTATTATTAGGTAAATAGTCACAACGGTTTTATGATATAACCTGCAACGGTTGGTTGCAGGTTATATTATTCTGAATCTTAAAAAATAAAGAATTATCATTATATAGTATAACAATGGATAAATTAATACATTCGTTTTCGTACGGTTTGTTTTTCTGGATGGTTATCGTCCTTGTGGTTATTATCTTTTTACTAGGTAAATTTGCATGGAAACCTATTGTTGATGCCCTAGAAGAACGTGAAAAAGGTATTGCAAGTGCTTTGGAAGCTGCCGAAAAAGCTAAGTTGGAAATGGCTCGTTTGACAAATGAGAACGAACAATTACTAAAAGAAGCTCGTGCAGAGCGCGATATTATCCTTAAGGAAGCAAAAGAACTTAAAGAGAAAATCGTAGCTGAAGCAAAAACTCAAGCGCAGGCTGAAGGTGCAAAAATGATTGCACAAGCAAAAATCGAGATCAACGAACAAAAGAACAAAGCTTTGGCTGAGGTTAAGACCCAAGTTTCTTCTTTGTCTTTGGATATCGCTCGTAAAGTGTTAAACAAAGAATTTGAGGACCAAGGAAAGCAAGAAGCTTTAGTAGCAGATTTGCTTAATGACGTTAAATTGAACTAATCCGGTCACTCAAATTACGAAATAGAATTATGTCAGTATTTAAAGTAGCATCGAGATACGCTAAGTCATTAATTGACTTGGCTAGCGAGCAAGGCTCACTGGAGACAATCAAGACAGATATGGATTCGTTCATTGCCGTTTTAAAATCCAGTACAGAATTGCAAGCTGTTTTGGCCAATCCTATTGTTCCTTTGGACAAGAAGAAAAACGTATTGGATGCGCTATTTAAAGATAAGATCAATCCAAATATCTTGGCATTCTTTAAGATCATGATCAATAAAGGTCGTGGTGAGATTGTATATGCCACTGCTCAGGAGTTTATTCGTGAGTATAATGAGGTAAAAGGAATTGTGAAAGCTACAGTTACCTCTGCAGCGCCACTTTCGGAGGCTAATTTGGCCGCGATGAAAGATGTACTTGCTAAAGAAACCAATGCTCAAGTAATATTGACCAATAAGGTCGATAACAGTTTGATCGGCGGATTTGTTGTGCATATTGGTGATCGCCAAATTGATGCAAGTATTGCTGGTAAGTTGAATAAATTGGAAAGATATTTGAACCAGAATAATTAATTATTCTGGTGCTTGAAATAAAATAAATCAAAAAACCCCTTATAATAATTAAAATGATAGAGGTAAGACCAGATGAAGTTTCGGCAATTCTAAGAGAACAATTGTCGGGCTTTAAATCAGAAGCCGAACTAGAGGAAGTGGGTACCGTACTTGCTGTAGGTGACGGTATTGCTCGTATTTACGGCTTAACTAAAGTTCAGTCCGGTGAGTTGGTTGAATTTGATAACGGATTACAAGGAATTGTATTAAACTTAGAAGAAGACAACGTCGGTGTTGTACTTTTAGGTCCTTCTGATGAAATCAAAGAAGGTGATACTATTAAACGTACCAACCGTATTGCATCCATCAAAGTTGGTGAAGGCTTGTTGGGACGTGTTGTAAATACTTTAGGTCAACCAATTGATGGTAAAGGACCTATTCAAGGTGATTTGTATGAAATGCCTATCGAGCGTAAAGCTCCAGGTGTTATCTACCGTCAGCCTGTAACTGAGCCATTGCAAACAGGTATCAAAGCGATTGACGCGATGATTCCAGTTGGTCGTGGTCAACGTGAGTTGGTTATTGGTGACCGTCAAACAGGTAAAACAGCTGTTTGTATCGATACAATCTTGAATCAAAAAGAATTCTATGATGCAGGACAACCTGTATTCTGTATCTACGTAGCAGTAGGTCAAAAGAATTCTACAGTTGCGAATATCGTACGTACATTAGAGGAAAGAGGTGCTATGGCTTATACAGTAGTTGTTGCTGCATCTGCTGCTGATCCTGCTCCACTTCAATTCTACGCGCCAATGGCCGGTGCTGCTATCGGGGAATTTTTCCGTGATACAGGTCGCCCAGCATTGATTGTTTATGATGATTTGTCTAAACAAGCTGTAGCTTACCGTGAGGTTTCTTTGTTATTACGTCGTCCACCGGGCCGCGAAGCATACCCAGGTGACGTATTCTATCTACATAGCCGTTTGTTGGAGCGTGCAGCGAAAATCAACTCTTCAGATGATATCGCTCGTAACATGAATGATTTACCTGAGTCAATCAAACACTTGGTGAAAGGTGGTGGTTCATTAACTGCGCTTCCGATCATCGAAACTCAAGCTGGTGACGTTTCTGCATATATCCCAACCAACGTAATTTCAATTACAGATGGTCAGATCTTCTTGGAGTCTAACTTGTTCAATGCAGGTATTCGCCCAGCGATCAACGTAGGTATTTCGGTATCTCGTGTAGGTGGTAATGCACAGATCAAACCGATGAAAAAAGTATCGGGTACATTAAAGTTAGATCAAGCGCAGTACCGTGAATTGGAAGCTTTTGCGAAATTTGGGTCTGATCTTGATGCTGCTACTAAAGCTGTGTTGGATAAAGGTGTTCGTAACGTCGAGATCTTGAAACAAGGTCAATACTCGCCAGTTTCTGTAGAGAAACAAGTTGCGATCATTTATATCGGAACAAAAGGTTTGTTACGTAATGTTCCAGTAAATAAAGTGAGAGAATTTGAAGAAGAGTTCTTAACTCAATTGGAACAACGTCATCCGGAAGTATTGTCGGCTTTCAAAGCTGGGAAGTTTTCCGATGAGTTAACTGCAGTGTTAGAAACAGTAGCTAAGGATTTAGCATCAAAATATTAATTAGTAATGAGTATTTGGTATTGAGTCCATTGGCTAGGCTCAATACTCAATACTAGGTACTTAATACTTAAAACAAATATGGCAAATTTAAAAGAAGTAAGAAACCGGATTACGTCCGTATCATCAACACAGCAGATTACGAAAGCTATGAAGATGGTTTCGGCTGCTAAATTGAAGCGCGCTACTAACGCTATCTTACAATTGCGCCCATATGCGAATAAACTAAGAGATATTTTGGCGGATGTTTCTGCAAGTGTAGAGGGAAGCAATTCTCCTTTTACAGTAGATCGCGAGCCAAATAAGGTGTTGATCGTTGTTGTTTCTTCTAACAGAGGTTTGGCTGGAGCATTCAACGCAAATGTTATCAAAGCAACCAATAACTTGATCTTTAACAAATATGCTGAGCAACATGCAAAAGGCAATTTGAGTATCATTGGTATCGGTAAAAAAGGTTATGATTTCTTTTCGAAACGTAACTTCAATGTGGTAGCAAACCATTCTGATTTGTTTTCTGATTTAAATTTTGGATCTGTATCTGTGGTGACTGAATTTATCATGGAGCAATTTAAAGAGGGTAATTTTGATCGTGTTGAAGTGATCTACAATCAGTTCAAAAACGCTGCGGTTCAAGAGTTGACGGCGGAGCAGATTTTACCGTTATTACCTGTTGAGGAGAACAAACAACATACGCATAAAGCAAAAATAGAAGCTGAAGTGGATTACATCATCGAACCTTCCAAAGAGAAGATTATCGAAGAGCTGATTCCTAAAGCCATTAAGATTCAATTATACAAAGCTATTTTAGACTCTAATGCTTCTGAGCATGGAGCTCGTATGACAGCTATGGATAAAGCAACCGAAAATGCAGGTGATTTATTGAAATCACTTAAATTATCTTATAACCAAGCGCGTCAGGCTGCGATTACAACTGAGTTGACGGAGATCGTTTCTGGAGCAGCAGCTTTGTCAAACGGATAGTTTTTTATTCAGAAAATAGAAAAAGGCGATAATCTGCAGATTATCGCCTTTTTTGTGGTTCAGTTTTCGTGTAATTATTTCGCGCATGTAAGGAAAGAGGGCGCGGGGCTAAAGTAGTAGAGCACGAAGAAGTGTGTTACCACCTAATTAGAGCTGATCCCCAGGTAAATCCAGCACCAAAAGCTGCTAAGCATATCAGGTCACCATCCTTAATCTTTCCTTCCTCCCAAGCTTCACAAAGTGCGATTGGGACGGAAGCGGCAGTTGTATTACCATATTTTTGAATATTATTAAAGACTTGATTTTCATTTAATCCTAATGTTTTCTGTACAAACTGTGAAATCCGGAGGTTGGCCTGATGTGGAATCAATAAGTCGATATCGGACGTTTTTAAATTATTTTTAACCAAGGCCTCCTGTATTACCTCTGGGAATTTTACAACTGCTTTTTTGAATACAGCCTGTCCATCCATATTCGGAAATGCAGTCCCGTCTTCAAGCATCTCCTTGGTCATCAATAATCCCCCCAATTCCTGTTCCGGCCATTCGGGCATTTTATCCAGCCAGATCCCACTGGAGGCTCCAGGGTAATACATGGCTAACTTTTCGGCATCGGCGCCATCTGAATGCAGATGCGTACTCAGAATTCCTTTACCTGTTTCGGTAGTTGGCTGTATGACTACTGCTCCTGCGCCGTCACCGAAAATCACAGAAACTGCTCTACCACGTGTTGAAAAGTCGAGCGCAAAAGAGTGTTTTTCCGATCCTACGACGAGTACATTTTTGTACATGCCTGTTTTAACAAACTGATCGGCTATAGAAAGGGCATAAATAAAACCTGAACATTGATTTCTAATGTCTAAGGCTCCAACTTCATTCATTCCCATTTCCCGTTGTAATAGAACTGCGCAGCCTGGAAAATAATAATCTGGAGATAAAGTCGCAAAAATGATAAAATCGACATCCTTAGGTTTAATATGAGCACGTTCTATGGCAATTTTGGCCGCTTCAACGCCCATTGTGGTTGTGGTTTCTCCGATTCTATCGGCATATCTTCGTTCTTGGATACCTGTTCGTTCCTGAATCCATTCGTCACTGGTATCCATGAAACGTGTGAGGTCATTGTTGGTATATACGTTTTTTGGAACGTAATAGCCAATTCCTGCGATTTTTGACTGTAACATAATAAATTCGTCTAATTGATTGTATTCTTCCCTTTTATATTATCGTTAATTTAGAAAAAAATATTCTATTTTTGCAGCATGGGTACCCAAACTGCTGAAGAAACCTTTACGTTAGAAGAGATATTAGCGTCTGTAAAAGAATCTAATCGATTAATCCTGTGGAATGACGAAACCAATACGTTTGAACATGTCATTCATTGTCTCATGTATCATTTGCAGTATACCGAAAAGCAAGCTGAAAAGATAGCTTGGAAGGTTCATACTGAAGGGAAATGTGCTGTCTTGGAGGGAAGCTATACCGAGATGGAAATCTATCGTAAAATCCTAAAAGCAGAAGGCCTAACTGTCTCGGTGGAGTAATTTGTTATTCTTTTGTTACCGTAATAATATGGTTACGCTTCAATTTTGTCTATAAGTTTTAGTTTTCTTTGCAGATATAACTATAAACTAAGCTGAAGCGCACATGTCATTTAACGCTAAATCGTTTAAATTTTTACTCTTATTTGTACTCGTTTTACCAGTTGCAGTTTTTGCCCAAACTGGTACAATCAAAGCTATTCTGATTGATGGGAAGACCTCGAAACCTATTTCATCTGCGAGTGCAGCACTTTTAGATGCGAGCACCAATAATTATGTCAAAGGAGCGCAATCTGTAGACCAGGGATTTCTTTTATTTCCAGATGTCAAACCAGGTAAATACAATGTCCGTATCAGTTATGTGGGCTACGAAACGTATACTATAGAGGGAGTAGACGTCGTTGCGTCGAAAAGTAAGGACCTTGGAAGGATTGGTTTGAATTCGACCGGTGAGTTGCTCGACGAGGTTGTCGTCGAGGGGAGAGTACCTGCTATGCAGATCGGAATTGATCGTAAAATCTTTAATGTAGGCGAGAGCTTGGTCAGTGCTGGCGGAACAGCCACGGACGTTTTGGCCAACGTACCGACACTTCAGGTAGATCAAGATGGATCCGTGAGCCTTCGGGGGTCCAGTAGTGTGAAAATTCTTATAGATGGCCGGGAGTCTGCATTGGCTGGAAGTGATGTTACGTCTCTGCTGCAGAGTCTTCCGGCTAATTCTATCGAGAAAGTTGAGGTTATTACCAACCCTTCCTCTAAATATGACGCGGAAGGTCAGACAGGGATAATCAATATCGTTCTTAAGAAAAATGTGAGGACTGGATTAAATGGATCTGTAAATACTTCTGCAGGATCTTATGATAATTATATGGCCGGATTGACTTTGAATTATCGAGATAGGAAGTTCAATTATTTTGGGTCTTATAATTTCAACAAGCGCAATATGGTTGGAAGCGGCGCTGTAGATAATCTATTTAAAAACAACAATAGCCAGATATCGAATAATTCAGAATCGTCGAGAAAAGGTAATAGTCATACAATAAAAGCGGGGGTGGATTATAATCTTTCTGATAAGACTTCATTGAGTCTTTCTGGTAATGTTAGCGTAAGGGATAACAACCGTGGAGAGGATTTATGGTATCGTTATATGAATCACCCAACCTTATCTGGCACGAGTACAAGGACTTCTCGCCAGCTCGAAGATGATTTGGGCTACGAGTTTACGATGGACTTTAGACATCAATTTAAAAGGTCTNNCACTGCAAATGCGAGTTATGGAAGAGACAAAGAGGATGGTACGAATGTTTTTTTACAGCAGTTTGATTCGGGAACACCTGGTACTGGCCGTAATAATGTAAGTTCTGAAGATGGGAAAAATATAAATATACAGGCAGACTATGTTTTACCTTTCTCCGAGGATAGTAAATTTGAGGCTGGCTATCGCTCTCAAATCAGAAAATCATTCGATACCCAATTGTCCGATACCTTGGTTGTTGGGACTGGGGAATACTTACCCGATTATGGTATTAGCAATGACTTTGATTTTACTTCTACCGTTCATGCTCTGTATGCAAATTATCAGAACAAATTGTCAGACAAAATNNCTTCTACTTACTTTTCAAAGGATCCAGCTGTAACTGAAAAGGAAACGAACGCGAAACAAGATTTCTTTAGATTATACCCTACATTATTTTTGACTTGTAAAGTAGGTGAAGATGGCGATAAGATTCAATTAAGTTATTCTAGGCGGGTACAGCGTGCGAGAGGCTGGCAAGTCAACCCATTTCTGAATGTGTCGGATGATATGAACAGAAGGCAGGGAAATCCGAACCTGAAACCCGAGGACGTTCACGGATTTGAACTTAGTTTTGCCAAAACCTTTGGAAAGGTGAATTTGATTTCCTCGGCCTATTTTAATCATACAAGTGAGGTGATGCAGCCTTATGTTTATTTTGTTGACACATTGAGTAGTGTAACCTATAGTCGGTGGGAAAACTTGACAAGAAGAAATCTCTCGGGGTTTGAATTTATTTCTAAGGTCAATGCGACAAAGGACTTTGATTTTACATTCAATCTTAATCTGATCAACATTAATTATAAGGCTAATGAGGCTTATAATGTTAAAGCATCCAATGGATTTGCATATAATACCAACTTAACGGCTAATTATCGTTTCACGCCAACGTTCTCCGCTCAAGTTCGTGGTGAATATAATTCCTCAAGGGTAATGGCACAAGGTAAGATGAATGCCATGAAGGGCGTTGATATAGCTTTGAAAAAAGATGTGCTAAATAAGAAAGCGTCTATTATGTTCAATGTAAGGGATGTATTTAATACCAGAAAAATGCAGGGCTTTACTGAAACACCGCAATTGAGTTCTAATTTTGAACACCGCTGGATGAAGAGAATGTTCACACTATCACTTTCTTATCGATTCGGTAGCCAAGATTTAAACAAATCAAAAAAGAACGAGTCAAACCCAAATGAAGTGGGTGGTGGAGAGGAATATTAAAAAATATTCCTCTTTATACGCTCAAATGCTTAAATTTAAATTTAAAACAAACCTAAAACTAGAGAGAATGAAGTTATTAAAAACAGTTCTTGCGGTATCGGTGATCGCTTTTTCAGCACATCTTAATACTGCCGTAGCGCAAGCAAAAAAGGAAGTTCCTGCTTACAAAATTTTAGATTTACCACGAGTAGACATTACGAAATTCAAAAAAAATAAAGCGGGAGCTTATGTTATTTTTGATGGTACTTCTATGGAAGGCTGGAGAGGTTATGATAAGACGGTAGTCCCTAAACGATGGGTTATTAACGACGGAGCGATCCAATTTGATAGCCAAGCGAATGTTGGAAAAGAAGAGGGCGGAGACCTGATCTTTGCTTATGATTTCAAGAACTTTGAATTAGAAATGGAATGGAAAGTTGCTAAAGGAGCAAACTCGGGTATCTTTTTTTTAGCAAAGGAAGTTGAGGGACAACCAATTTATATCTCATCTCCAGAATGTCAGGTTTTGGATAATGAAAATCATCCTGATGCTAAAATGGGCGTAGATGGAAACCGTAAATCGACTTCATTGTACGATATGATTCCTGCGAAGCCACAGAATGGTAAGCCTTATGGTGAGTGGAATAAGGTTAAGATCAGAGTAAATAATGGCAAGGTAGAGCATTTTCAAAATGGTGTCAAAGTTGTTGAGTATACTTTGTGGGATAAATCTTGGGTAGATCTATTGCAAAAAAGTAAATTTAGCGAAGAGAAATGGCCTTTGGCTTTTGAATTGTTGAGTCATGTTGGTGGCGATAGCAAATCAGGACTTATCGGTCTTCAGGATCACGGAAATGATGTCTGGTTTAAGAATATTACCGTAAAGGTTCTCAAATAGAAAAAGCAGCTTTAAGCTGCTTTTTCTATTTTCTATAGTATAGCTTGTAGTTCTTTTAAGTCGATAATCATATGGGATACGTCTTTCGGTTTTTCGACGACATTTGGGTTAAAAAAAATTGCATCTATTCCCACATTCAAAGCACCCCGAATATCAGCGTCAAGATTATCACCAATCATTAATGACTGTTGTGCCTGAGCATTCGCTGTTTCCAATGCGAAATGAAATATGCGCGGATCAGGTTTATTTACACCTATAACCTCCGAAATAAATATATTTTTGAAATATCTACCCAAGTTGCTTTTCTCTAACTTTGTTTCGCATGCCTCTTTAAAACCGTTAGAAATTAGATGGAGGTTGTATTTTTCCGCCAAGTAAGACAACGTCTCATGCGCGTTGGGAAAAAGATTCGTTTTTTGTGGGCATATCGTAAGGTATTCCTGTTCAAATTGCTCCGGAAACAACTTGGGATCAACACCGAGTTCGGTAAATGTGTCCGAAAAGCGTGCTTTCCGTAGTTCCGGTTTTGATATCTTTCCATGATGGTAGAGTCCCCAGAGACGGTGATTATTGATCGTATAAGTTTCTATAAAACGAGTGGATGACGCCTGATTGAACAAGTTATCAAACTTATATTTAAAGTATAGCTCGTGAAGACTCTCTTCTGCATTCTTGTCAAAATCCCATATCGTATGGTCTAAATCGAAGAAAATGTCTTTTTTCTCATGATTAAACATATGCAAAACTAAAACAAATTTGGCGTAAATCCCAAGTTGTGCTCTGTATGCTTGTTCGAGGAGTTGAGGTGTTCTATCCATATAGAGATCTGTCCATCTTCATTATAGTTTTGTCTTGCTAATTGGAAATGATGCAGGGAAAGATATGATGTTATAGACAGGTATGGCGCATGGACAGGGTGTTATTGGGAATCGGTTAATTTTCTTCTTTGTGTCATAATCCTTCGGATATTTCCGAATACATTGGTGAATACCTATTTTTGTCACATGAAGAAAGCGCTGTTACTCTTTTATTTTCTATTGTTCTATGCGGTGATGCAATTGATATGGTGGGGTGTTATGTTTATTCGTTTCGACCCCAGTAAAAAGAACATGATTGTGGGGGAGGGGATTTTCTTCTTGATTATTTTTTTGTGGGGAGCATGGCGATTGAAGCGATTGGTGGAAAGAGAACAAAAATTGTTACAACAGCAGCAGAACTTTCTTTTGGCTATTACACATGAACTTAAATCACCACTGGCTTCTGTCAAGTTATATATACAAACCATTTTGAGGCGGGATCTTGATAAGGAGCAACAACAGACTTTTTTGAGGAATTCACTGAAAGATATTGAACGCTTGGATGATTTGGTAGAAAATGTATTGATGACAACCAAATTGGATAGCCGTAATTATAGTATGCCGAAGGAGGACTTCAATTTCACGTCTTTGGTGGAGCAGATTGTAGATAGACTTCAAAAAAACTCTTGTAGTTCACAGGTTCTGAAGCCGTATTTGGAGTCGGATATTATTATCCACGGCGATAAGTTTGCTATAAGCAACGTCGTTACGAATCTGATTGAAAATGCAATTAAATATTCACCAGCTTGTGCTATGGTGGATGTAAAATTATATACGGAGAATAATAAAATAATTTTTTCTGTTGCTGACCATGGTATTGGTATCAGTGATGAGGAGAAAAAACTTATCTTTAATAAGTTTTATCGCGTGGGAAGTGAAGCAACACGAAAAACCAAAGGTACAGGTTTGGGGTTATATATCGTGAAAACCGTGTTGCAAAAGCACGATGCGATCATTAAAGTTAAAGATAACACTCCTAAAGGGAGTATTTTTGAAGTAACATTTGAAAGAAATGCAAAGTAAACAAAGAATATTACTTGTCGAAGATGAAGAACACTTGCTAGAGGCTATCAAGTTGAATCTCGAAATGGAAGGTTACCGTGTTACTACGGCCACAGATGGAAAAAAAGCACTAAAAGTTTTCAAGGAAGAACGATTCAACTTGGTGGTTTTGGATGTTATGATTCCTGAAATTGACGGATTCCAGGTTGCTGAAACTATTCGATTGCAAAATACGGAAGTTCCTATCATGTTTTTAACAGCTAAAAACAGCAGCGAGGACCGAATTACAGGTCTTAAAAAGGGAGCCGACGATTATCTGGTAAAACCTTTCAACTTAGAGGAGTTGATTCTTCGGGTTGGAAATTTGGTTCGTCGTGGTATGAAACCCGATGACTTAAAAGAATTGAATTCTTATCAAATCGGAGACAAAACCATCTATTTTAATTCGTATGAATTGCATCATGCTGATGGAACAATTACTTCGTTGACGAAAAAGGAAACGATGTTGTTGAAGCTTTTGATTGAGCGTCGCAATGAAGCGGTATCTCGTGAGCAGATCTTAGAAACTGTATGGAATTATGATGTCTATCCATCAACACGGACCATTGACAATTTTATCTTGACTTTCCGGAAATATTTTGAGCCAGATCAAAAGCATCCAATCTATTTTCATTCTATCCGAGGTGTTGGTTATAAGTTTACCGATAATAACGCGTAGGAAAAGAGATGATGACACTCAAGGCTAGGATAGCCGTTATTTTTATTGCAGCATTATTTTTAAGTTATGGCTTATACCAAGGGCATTATCAAACTAGTGTACTGATTGCTGGTGGAATAGGTTATCTAATTTGGAGTCATTTTAGAGAGGGATCGGTATTTTTAGCGACACAGGCTTTTCATAGGCAAGATTATGAAAAGACAAAAAATTTACTAGCTGAAATAAAAAATCCAGATACTCTCCGAAAAGGTCGTCGTAATTTCTATGAATTTATGATGGGAAATATTGCGCTGAAAGAGGAGCGGATCGATGAAGCTGAGTATCATTTTCAGTTAGCATCGCGTCTGCCGTGGAAGAGAGATAATGAGAAAGGGATGGTTATGATTAATTTGGCTAATATTGCGCTACGAAAATCGGATTTTGAAAGAGCAAGAGCTTATACGGTTGTTGCTAATAAATTACATTTGACAGCTAGACAGAATAGCATTATTACTAAAATAGAAAACGAAATTTCAAAACATTTATAGTGAGTACTACTTTACAAAACGACTTATTGATTAGAGCTGCGTTTTCGCAGCAAACCGAAAGACCTCCTGTGTGGATGATGCGTCAAGCTGGACGCTTTATGAAGGAATACTGGGATATCAAAAATAAATATTCCTTCTTAGAAATGTGTAAAACGCCAGAAATCGCTGCAGATGTCACCATGCTTCCAGTGGATTTATTGGGTATTGATGCCGCTATTTTATTCTCTGATATTTTAGTTACGGCTGAAGCGATGGGGGGGGATCTGTCCTTTGAACAAGGTGTTGGTCCTCGTTTTTCTAATCCGGTCCGTTCTGTAAAGGATGCAGAAGCATTGTCAACCGATTGCTTGGATAAATTGCAGTATGTTGCCGATGCCATCAAAGTAATCCAACAGCGTCTTGATAATCGGATTCCTTTGATCGGATTCGCTGGTGCTCCTTTTACCATTTTAAGTTACTTGGTTGAAGGTGGTTCTTCAAAAGATTTTAAGCTGACTAAGTTGATGTTAAACAATCAACCTGAATTGGCACATATGATTTTACAAAAGATCGCCGATGTAACAGTCGAATATTTGAACATGCAGATAGCAGCAGGAGTGAATGCCATTCAATTATTTGATAGCTGGGCACTTGCTTTGTCATGGAATGACTACCGTGAGTTTTCTCATTATTATAATAAGCAGATCATTTCGAAACTAAATCGTAAAGATATTCCAGTGATTTCTTTTTGTAAGGGATCATCTGTTTTTGCGCCAATGATGGTAGATGCGCAACCTGATGTTGTGTCTATCGATTGGAATGCCGATCTAAAGAATATTAAGCAGTCCTTACCGAAAGGAATTGCTGTTCAAGGTAATCTAGATCCCTTTGTTTTATATGCAGATAAGTCTGTTATCAAAAAGAAGATAACGGAGCTATTTGAACGGATGAGGGGCGAAAATGGTTTTATCTTTAATTTAGGACATGGAATTATGCCGGATATCCCTTTTGATAATGTAAAATATGCGATTGAGATCGTGAAGGAATTTCACTATTAGTTTTCATGTACTATTTGATGACAAAGGACTTGTTTTTGCAAGTCCTTTGTTATTTTAAGTAAATCATTCCTTTGTCACAGACTTTCGACTTTATGTATTGGATGTAAGATTTAAGCATTTGATATGTGACCATGTCGATTGCTACTAACTTTTCTTATTTTTGTATCTATGGTCTATTTGTATGCGAAAGCAGTTCATATTATCTTTGTAGTCTGTTGGATGGCTGGATTGTTCTATATTGTCCGACTATTCATCTATCATACAGAAGCAAAATCTAAGCCCGCCGAAGAATATGGGATTTTGCATAGGCAATTTACTGTAATGGAAAGTAAGCTGTGGTGGATTATCACAACACCGGCCATGTACCTCACTATTATAGCAGCACTTGTGATGCTCTATGTTAATCCTGGTTTGCTGATGATGGGCTGGATGCATGTTAAGCTTACATTTGTTTTAGGATTGATTCTATATCATTTTTCTTGTCAGCGGATCATGATTCAATTGCAAGGTGAATTGTCCAATTGGTCTTCGACGAAATTAAGGCTATGGAACGAGCTCGCCACAGTTTTATTATTCGCAATTGTATTTACAGTTGTACTAAAATCAGCCTTGAATTGGATATTTGGTGTTTTGGGGCTTTTAATTTTATCTATTGCGCTGATGATGGCTGTAAAACTTTATAAGAAATTCAGGAACAAAAGTGCCTAGCGTCAAATGTTAAATTCTCTGTTTTCTTAATCCTTTTATATTCTTTGTAGTCGAACGAATATAAATTGAAGAGGATTATGTACAGAAAAATCTTAGTTATGGTCCTGTTGCTTGTTGTGGTAACGGCTGGATTTGCACAGCGATATAGGGCTGTCGGTGGAGCGCTAAATATCTATTCTACAGACGCGCCTTTTTTTCTTTATATCAATAACGTTTTGTACAATAATAGAGCTTCTACGGATCTACATGTGGCTAATTTGACGAGGCCTCGTTATGATTTACGGATTGTATTTGCTGATCGTCAGCGGCGTACGCTCAACGGAAGCGGTGTTCAACTTGTCAATCGAAATGGACGATATATGGACGTCGTATTTTCTGTCAGTAGTAGACGTGGAAATAGAGGTATTATTTTAGAATCCATGAATCCTATTGGAGGTTATCATAAAGACAATTACCGGGAAGATTTAGTCTATAATAACCGTGATGGATATGGTAATGGACAGGAGGACGATGATGAATATCGACAATCAGGAGATCGGGAGATTTATCGCAACCGTGGAGAAAACAACAGTGGATATTCGGAGAATGAGAATAGCGCTCACTTTGATAGTAATGAAATGAATAAAACAGATTCCAATCGATTGAATGATCTGTTGAATCAGAAAGAAAATGATCCAGATCGACTCGCGATAGCTGCGCAGGAGTTAAAAAATATGCGGCTTCGTGTTTCCGAAGTTGTCGATTTAATGGAATTGTTTATACGGGATGATAATAAGCTCACCTTTGCTAAATATGCTTATCCGACTTGTGTAGATAAACAAAATTATGAGAAAGTGGGGGATGCTTTATCATTCAGTTCAACACGGGAAAAGCTGATGGACTTTCTAAAAAAATAAAAGGAGCATTCGCTCCTTTTTTATTCTCCACCGAAGCAGATATATTTTAATTCCATATATTCATCCAATCCATGTTTCGATCCCTCCCGACCAATTCCCGATTGTTTTACCCCACCGAAAGGTGCGGCAGCGTCTGAAATAAGACCTGTATTGACACCTACCATACCGGCTTCAAGTTGTTCAGCAACCCGAAAACAGCGATTTACATTTGTGCTATAAAAATAAGAGGCCAGACCAAATTCAGTATTATTGGCTATCGCTATTCCGTCTTCTTCTGTTTTGAAACTGAAAAGGGCGCAGATGGGGCCGAAGGTCTCCTCCCGGAATATAAGTGCTTCTTTAGGGATGTTGGTCAGAACAGTTGGTTGGAAAAACAGGTCTTTGATTACCTTGCCTCCTGTAGCTAATTCTGCGCCATGATTTAACGCATCTTGTACATGATGTTGTACTTTTTCTAAACCTTTTTTATTGATGAGTGGACCGCCCTGAACACCTTTATCAAGCCCATTTCCAACTTTCAGTTTACTAACGGCCTGTGTAAGTTTCAGTGCAAATTCATCATAAACATCTTCTTGAACCAGAAATCTATTAATGGATACACATGTCTGCCCGGAGTTTCTAAACTTGCCGGCGATAGCACCTTCCACAGCAGCATCAATGTCGGCATCATTAAAAACTAAGAATGGGGCATTACCACCGAGCTCCATAGATACTTTTTTGATGTTTGAGGCTGACTGTTCAATAAGTGTTTTCCCTACTTCAGTAGAGCCTGTAAACGATAATTTTCTGACTAGTTCATTCGTTGCTAATTCCTTTCCGATACCAGCGCTGTCTCTTCCCGTGATGACATTAAACACCCCCTTAGGTACGCCTGCATCTTCCGCTAGTTTGGCTAATGCAATAGCAGAAAATGGCGTTTGGGAGGCTTGTTTTAGCACGACGGTACAACCTGAGACCAACGCTGGAGCGACTTTTCTGGTAATCATGGCTAAAGGAAAATTCCATGGCGTGATTGCAGCCACCACACCAACACCTTGTCTAATTGTCAGCATTCTATTTCCCTTTTTAAGAGAAGGTATTGTTTCTCCATAAGCTCTTTTTCCTTCCTCCGAAAACCATTCTACGAAGGAACTGCCGTAGTCAACCTCAACTTTAGATTCGTTCAAAGGCTTACCGCTCTCTAAGGTCATGATCTCTGCAAGATCATCTTTATGTTGTTGAATAAGATTGTACCATTTACGGAGGATGCTGGAACGTTCTGTTACCGTTATGTTTTTCCAGCTTCTCCAAGCTTCGTCCGCAGCATTTATAGCCTTCGTACAATCAACTACTTTTAGATCGGGCAAAGAAGCAATAACTTTTCCGGTTGCAGGATTTATTACGTCAAAAGTATGTTTTGACGTAATAAATTTCCCATTGATATAGGCACTGTCAATTAAAAGTGTATTTTTCATCGATGTAAATTTAATGGTCACAAATAAAAATTGAAGTTTGCTAAACTTCACCTTCCTATGAATTTTCCCTGATTAGATAAATCTTTGTCGCTCAGACTTCGTTGGTATGGCACAAAATTCATTTTTTCCAAACCATTGATAACGGTTTTTGGCAAAGTAATCATAAAGTGCATCTCTCCACTTGAGTGGTAAGATTTTGAATAAATAGCATGTCGCATAAGGAAACCCCAATTGCTTACAGATCTTGAGAACGGCTTCACTTTTGATATAGCTGCCTGTTGGAGATAAGTAAACGATGGAGTCTATGTTTTTGGGGATATCTGTTAGCGCAGTCTTTGCTAATTCAGATTGCAGGGAACTAAATAAGAATTTCTTTCTGTGATCTATCCTTAATAGTATTTGAACAAAGCGATTACAAACCAAGCAATCACCATCGAAAAAGATGATATGTCTTCTTTGTTGTTCCATAGTATAAAGTTAATTCTATTTATTGACAGTACTGCCATTGCAACATCATAAAAAGAGAACAATTGTTAATACGAGGAAGTTTGTGCAACTGTATAGTTCAAAGAAAAAGCGGTGTTTTATCACCGCTTTTTCTTTGAACTTTTTTATAGATTTTTCATGATGGTATGACCCATACGATCTCTTTTAGTCTTTAAGTACTCTTCATTAAAAGGATTTGCAGTTATTTCAATAGGTACATTTTCCACAATTTCAAGACCATAGCCTACTAAGCCAGCACGTTTTGTAGGGTTATTGGACATAAGACGCATTTTTGTGACACCGAGGTTTCTAAGAATCTGAGCTCCTACACCGTAGTCTCTTAAATCAGCTTTGAATCCTAATTGTACATTGGCATCAACCGTATCCAGCCCGTTTTCTTGTAATTTGTAAGCATGTAATTTATTGATCAAACCGATACCGCGGCCTTCTTGATTCATATACACGATAACACCTTTACCTTCCTGTTGGATCATTTCCATCGCTTTATGCAATTGGGGACCGCAATCACAACGGCACGAACCAAAAATATCACCAGTTACACAAGAGCTGTGTACACGTACCAAAATTGGTTCATCTTCGTTCCATTCACCTTTGTAACGCGCTAGATGTTGTTCACCGGTATCTTTTTGTGTAAAAGCTTTCATTTTAAAATCACCATATTGAGTCGGCATATTAACTGTGACTTCCTCAGTGATAAGTGAATCGTGTTTTAAACGGTATTCAATTAAGTCTTCAATACTGACGATTTTTAAGTCGAATTTTCGAGCGACCTCCATTAATTCGGGCAGCCTAGCCATTTCACCATCTTCTTTCAAGATTTCGACCAGAACACCTGCAGGTTCAAAACCCGCTAAACGAGCTAAGTCAACTGTAGCCTCAGTATGACCTGTACGACGTAACACACCACCATCCTTCGCTATTAGTGGAAAGATGTGTCCTGGTCTACCTAATTCTTCATAATGAATATTTGGATCGATCATAGCTTTGATTGTTTTTGAACGATCGGAGGCAGAAATTCCTGTAGTACATCCATAGCCTTGTAAGTCGATGGAGACTGTAAAATTAGTTTCATAAATGGCGGTATTTTGTCCTACCATTAAATCGAGATGTAAAGCATCCGCTCTTTCTTTGGTAATGGGCGCACATACCAAGCCACGGCCATGAGTTGCCATAAAATTAATAATCTCGGGAGTCGCATTACGCGCTGCGGTAACAAAATCACCTTCGTTTTCGCGATCTTCGTCATCCACGACGATAATTACTTTCCCTGCTTGTATATCAGCGATCGCTTCTTCGATCGTGTTCAATTTGAAATCCATTATTGTTATATTGTAGTTGGTACAAAGTTAGTGTAGAATCTAAATTTATTTATAATAGCGCTGTCACAATCTAATGAGACTTTTTTAATTTATTCTTTTTTGAAAACTTGTCTTTGACCCAGTTCCAAGCTGCCTGCGCTTTTATTTTATATTGATCAATATCGAATAAGGCCGAGTCAGTTGTTGATTTATAAGTTAAGAACGCTGCGAGGGGCGTTAATACAATAATAGCCATCCACATACCTACGCCAGACGATATGGCTCCATCTTTAGCTGTTTTTTCTGCTACCGTAGAAATGATATGGTAGATCAAAAAGAAAATTATGGCCATAACAACGGGTAGACCTAGTCCTCCTTTTCTAATAATAGCCCCTAATGGCGCTCCAATGGCAAATAACAGAAGACAGGAAACAGCAAGTGTAAATTTGCGATGCCATTCAATTCTATACCGAATATCCTTTGATTTGTAATCTTTAAACTCGAGTGTGCGGCTGTTTAGATCTTCTTTTAAATAGTTAAGCTGATTTAATGCATTCATGGTAATTTGTGCACGTTGTTCTTGAGGAACTAGATCTTTCAGTAAATCATTAAATGGTTTGATTTTAGCCTCTTTAACCTTCGATTGCCCAGGCTGTACCGCACTGAAATATTTGGAATAGATATTATACCGTGTATCCAACGTTCGTGTAATAGCCTTTCCCATGCTATCTATTTTAACATGATTGGAATCGATGTACATATCCAGCTGTTTCAAATTTAACATAGCGTGATGGCTCTTGAATAGGTTTTCATCTGTTTTGCCTGCTTGAAAACTACCCATGTCAAATTTTTGCTCAGTTTCCTTAAACTTGAATCGTGTAAACTGTTGACGCGGGTCATACGTCTTCGAATTTTTGGTTCGAGCTTCTTCATAGCGTATCCCATCCTTAAGTTTCAATACCATATAGCTATTGTCAGGGGAATTATAGACGAAGCCCTCTTTGGCCATCAGCACATTGTTGGCAGTGTTACCACCACGGTGATCATAAATCATCAGGTCATACAGCACAGTACCTTCTTTATTCTTTCCTTTGGCGCGAATGGAGTAACCGGGGATAGTATTGTTAAAGATTCCGGGCTTGATTAAAAAATCGGCCTTTTTATTGCGTACGTCTGTCAGTAAAGTACCCATTTTTAGGTTGACGACCGGAAGAATATAATCAGAAAAAAGAAATGAACTTGCAGCGAAGATTGCAACTAAAACGAAAAGGGGAGTCATTGCTTTTCGTAGCGATACACCAGCAGCTTTGATTGCTACTAATTCGTAGCTTTCACCTAAATTTCCAAAAGTCATTATGGAAGAAAGGAGCATGGATAGCGGCATCGCCATTTGAATTTGAACGACACATTGATAACCAATTAACTCCATGATGGTATACCATTCAAACCCTTTTCCGATTAAATCATCAATGTATTTGAATAGGAAAAGCATCAACAACACAAACATCACAATAAAAAATGTGACTATAAATGGTTTAATGAAAGCTTGAAGAATAAGTAAATGAACTTTTTTCATCCGTATCGCAAAGCAAATTGATGCCTTTACATTAAAGCATCTCCCATCAAAAGTACCCCAATAGGGGCACTTGATGAAAATATATTGCAAAGATAGGCTTTTTTATGCACCTATAACACTTTGAAGATAGACTATTGAATTTTTCCAAATCAATTTTCTGTTTTCTAGGTCTTCTTCTTTAGCGAAATCTGTTATTTTAAGAGCTACATCATTCGTCAGCTCATCTTGATCAATTTCAAGGTCAAAATAATAGGGGTCATCATCGAGCCATTTAAAACGTACGGATTTATTTTCTCTCGATGCTACAATTTTTGCTCGATGTGGTTCGTCATCCCAAATGAAAGTATAAACGGTGTCTTTATAGTTTACATCATCTGCAAACCATTGTGCCAATTCGTTTGGTTCTTGCAAATACGGAAATAAAATTCTAGGTGAAGAGTTGATGATATATTCTAATTGGAATTTTATTTTATCTGCCATAAAAATGTTTTTTTAAATTTTAGTTTGTTTAAATCAAAAATAAGCTATATTTGCATTCCCAAAATGGCGGGGTAGCTCAGATGGTTAGAGCGTTGGATTCATAACCCAAAGGTCGGCAGTTCGATTCTGCTCCCCGCTACAAATCTCTTCCAAAATTGCTTTACATTGCATAAACTTATTATTTGTAATAATACATATTTATTTTGTGATTGCAAGTTTTTTTGTAAAAAGTTACCCTTGTTTTTTGATAAATATATAGTTTTTAGGACTGTCAATTTTTTCAACTTTATTTTCTGTTTTTGATTGATTAATTTATCGAGCTAAAAATGAGTTTGTTGTGTTTAATAGCAAATTTTAATAGAAAAGAATTGGTAAAAAAATAAAAAAATCTTTTGAATTGACATACGAAGTGGTATATTTGCATACCGAAACGGCGGGGTAGCTCAGATGGTTAGAGCGTTGGATTCATAACCCAAAGGTCGGCAGTTCGATTCTGCTCCCCGCTACTCAGAAGCATCAATCTGTTAAGATTGATGCTTTTTTTTGAAATATGAATCTCTAGTTTTTATCTTATATCATTTTCCTCTCAATTGTCATCGTAGCTCAGGCTTTTCCACTCCTCCCCCCGAAGTGATTTTAGCATAACAAAGAAAATGATCCATCCTAGTCCTGCTAATAACCAAATGAGTAATTCCTAATGGAATATAGTTTATGGAGATATCGGATAATTCCCAATAAGCTTAAAATTAGTAGATTGATCACCGCTTTTGAATTGGAATGACTGGCTTTGGAAAGGGGGACCCTCTATCGCTGAGGATAGCAATAGGTTGTTGATCGAATTCATTCCGAACAAAGGTACACAAATACATAAAAATAGAATATTGAAAGGTAGGACGTATTTAATAAGGCTTGCCTTCAGTACTCCTGTCATCAGTTGCCCTATTTTTTTTATAGGAGTGACATGATAGATCCAAGCAGCCTTATATTTATTGCTTTGGGGAATGAACTGAAATACGGTGAGAATAGTCAATAAGTACAAATAAAATATCAAAATGTAGAGCCCCGCCTCTTAAACTAATGAGTTTACCGGTAAGTGAAAGCCCTGCTTCCGCCCGTAAGAATAGAAAAACAAATTTGCATAGGTGTCTTATCAGGCCGAACATGAGCTGTGGCAAGCGTGGCTATTTTTGCGTTAAATCCCGAAGAGAATAGCTGTGAACAGGTATACACGCCTGCAAAGGGATAAGAATCTGATCAATTGAATACAATTTATTTTAGCGACATAAAAAGGGAGAGCTTTTGGCTCTCCCTAAAACTATTTTATAATTGAAAAACTACCTGTCATTTTTTGGATATCCTTCTTCATCGAGGTCATCTCTCAAATCTTCTTCATTTTCTGCTAATTTTTTGTCCAAAGGCGATAGACTTTCATGTTGAATATTTTCAATCCGCATGTTAGCATTATTTAGATCCTCTTCCTTCAGCTCATCACGATTGGCATATTCATCGCCTACAAATGGATTTGAGTCATCATACGTAGAATCGTCATCAATAGCCCCTTCCGATATTGTATCATAATTAGCTGGGTGGTCATAGTCTGGATCCTCGTCATCAACGTCCATTTCATAGCTATCCAGTTCCTCGTTAAAAGCAAGATTTTGATCCATATCAGGATAATCTTCCTCAACTTTTCCTATTTTATCCTCTTTCTTTGACATAATGCTTTGGTTGGTATTTATATCAAAAACAGTTGTGAATTGAAAAAGTTTTATAATTGTAGGATAAGCTGTAGTGTTTCGAAGTCCGAGAGCTCTCTGTTAGGGCCGTATGAAAAAATAAAATCCGTTGCGAATGCTAAAACAAAGCTGATTTCCTTTTGTTATCAATATAACAAAATACTGTCATTATGATTTTTAAGCGCTTAAATTACCAGACATTACAGGGCCTACGTCAGGAAGGTTACAATATTTTATTGACCATAGGGCGAGCTGAAGATGAAAATCCAATTTATTTTCCAATGAAATTAGAAGCATATAGCTCCGAAAGCGCAGTTTCTGACAAAGCTAATACCCTGCAGGGACAAAAGATTCTTGTGTTGGATGACGCTATCCAACGCTCCTTGAACAATGATTTGAATGGTGTAATTCAACTTGAAAGTTAGTTATGCTATTTTCTTTGATTTTTTAAATAAACTTGGTGTCGTATTCCTTTTTTTCTTATAGAAATTTGTTAAGTGGCTTTCGTCATTAAACCCTAGTTCATCAACAATTTGTCTCATGGTGTATCTATTGGATACTAATCTTTCCTCGATAAGCTGAATACGTATATCATCTACATAGATTTTGTAACTCTTAACATACTTCTTCTTGAAAAAGGCTCCGAAATAATTTGCGGAAATCTGAAATTTATCTGCTATGGATTTGATCTGTAATTTGTCAGGAAAATAAATATTTTGCATGATGTATTGTTCAATCTCTTGAGCCATGTCTTGGGACTGGTTGATGGGAAGCTCTAAATCTTTTAAGATTCCTTCAATTAATCCAAAAAGTGACATTATTTGATGAAAAATAAAAATTGAAGAAGTTGCATCTTCGCTTATGTCCTGTTGAATTAAAGCGATTACTTTTTCCACTACTTTTCGATTTTCTTTTTTTAGTGATAAGCTTTTGTTTAATAAAATGGGCGAATTAAAAATGTCAACAGGATTGTAGGATAATCGGAAATTTTGTTGAATATGATGCAAATCTTTGAAATAACAATTCGAAAAATAAAGAATAGAAACATTGGAATCTTTCTTTGTTTCAAGTATTTCAGAGTCTATATTGAGAAAAAGGATATTCTCCTTGGGGAATTTTACATTCGTTTTTTTAGATACTAGTATTCCTTCTTCTATATAAACCAATGCAAAGTCAAAACCTTGCTCCTTCAATTCGATCTTTTGTTTATGTTTGATTTTTTGAGCGGCGAAAGTTATGTTCATACGTATACGACTTTATTGTCTGAAAAAATGACCATTACAAACCTAAGTGAAAAGTGGCAATGGCTATGTCTTTTATAAATAAACAATCGATTTTAGGTGCTTTTTGCATTCCTTGTCATATTTTCAATTTGATCCCACTGATCATCTGGGATGATATCCAAGCCATTGAATTCGCCGGCGCCTTTAAGCCACTCGCCGCCATCGATGGTAATCACATCACCATTGATATAGTTTGCATAATCGGAAATCAGGTAGCCAGCAAGATTGGCTAATTCTTGAAGTTCCCCTAGACGGCCTAGAGGAATACGCTTGGTAGGAGAGAGCAGTTCCCCTAGTTCACCAGGGAGTAAACGTTCCATGGCACCAGAGGTCTGAAAAGGACCTGGAGCAATGGCATTGAGACGTATTCCTTTTCTTCCCCATTCGACCGCTAGTGATCTGGTCATAGCTAATACTCCCGCTTTGGCCGTGGCAGACGGGACAACATAACCGGAGCCTGTCCACGCATATGTAGTGACGATACTTAATATTGCTTTATTGGATTCTTTTGCTTCAATCCAACGTTTTCCGAGTGCTAAGGTGTAGTTTATGCTCCCTTGAAGGACGATCCCGATAACAGATCTGAAGGCGCGGTGGCTTAAGCGTTCCGTCGGAGAGATGAAGTTACCCGCAGCATTGTTTATGAGTACATCTATTCCACCAAATTGTTCATAACCATACTCAATGATGCGCTCGACATCCTCATATTTACGAACATCACCAGCAATTGCTAAACATTTTGCCTGATGTTTTTCACTTAATTCTTTGGCGGTATTTTGAATCACCTCATCTTTACGGCTTGTGATTAAACATAAGGCGCCTAGTTCAAGAAAGTAATCCGTCATGGCTTTTCCCAACCCAGTGCCTCCGCCAGTAATTAAAATGCGTTTGCCTTTTAATGCTTCGTCTTTTAACATACCCATATGCCCTTCAATTTTTGTTAGGTTTAAGTTACATAAAATTGAATGAATATAAAAGAAGCTATTGTCCAATAGGGACGAAGTAAAAATTTATAGCGGGAAAGTTCTGGGGATTTGAAATTAAAACAGGGGCTATTTTATCGATAGCCCCTGTTCTGTTATTTTCATTCTGGTGAGAATGAATGTGTATGCTTATGCACCTAATTGTACACGTTTGAATGCAGTTACAGTTAATCCTTTGGAAACTGAATCTAAGAATTGAGCGATGTTTTTAGAAGAATCTTTTACGAATTCTTGGTTTAACAAAGTTGTATCTTTGAAGAATTTGTTCAATTTACCTTGAGCAATTTTCTCAGCCATTTCAGCAGGTTTGCCTTCCGCAATGATTTGCTCTTTAGCAATTGCAATTTCACGCTCAATTGTGTTTTGATCAACACCATCTTTGTCAATTGCAATTGGGTTCATTGCAGCAATTTGCATTGCAACATCTTTACCAGCTTCTTCAGCACCAGCTGCATCAGCAGAAAGACCCACTAATACACCTAAACGGTAGTTACCGTGGATATAGGCGATAACTTTTTCAGCCGAGATAGTTTCGTATTTAGAAACGTCAATTTTTTCACCTATTACACCTGTTTGCTCGATCAAAGCATCAGCGATATTCTTACCATCAAGTTCTAAACCTTTCAATTCTTCTAAAGAAGCTTTTAGAGGAGATGCATATTTGTTATTTCTTTCATTTAAGTCAGGTAAGTAGTTATCCCACATCCATTTCATTAATGGCGTAGTCAAAAATCTTTCCTGTGCAAACTTTTCATAAGATGCTCTGCTGAAATCAGAGTCTGTCACTGGCCATAAAAGTATTTGCTGTTTTAGTTTAGGGCCATTTTTGTCTTTAGCCATTAACGCAACGACTGCCGCCATATTTCCACCTACACTGTTTCCTGCAACGGCAAGCTTGCTGGCATCGACCCCAATTTCATTTCCATGGTCTGAAACCCACTTTGTAGCCGCATAAGCCTGATTGATGGCAACCGGGAATCTTGCCTCTGGAGAAGGCGTGTAATCCGGGAAAACTGCCACCGCGCCACTGTTCACAACCAAATCGCGAACCAACCTTTTATGAGTAGGGTAGTCTCCCAAAACCCAACCGCCACCATGGAAAAACATAAAGACAGGAAGCCCAGGTTTTGCACCTTTAGGTTTCATAATGTGGACTTTCACGGTCTGGCCGTCCTGTGTAATAGTTTTTTCAGACTCCTGGATATCAGAATAATCGAAGTTTACCGAATTTTGGGCTCCCACCAACACCAATCTAGCGTCTTTTGGTGAGAGGGTTTCCAGCGGTTTTCCGTCGCCGCTGTTCAAAGCTTTTAAGAATGCTCTTGTTTCCCGACCAATATTGGGGTCCTGAGCTGCTGGGTTTGATTGTGCCATGATATTGGAATTCAAAGTGGCGACTGCCGCCAATGTTAAAATTTTTGAATAGATTGGTTTCATTGTGATTATTTTTTAAGATTGATGTTTAAGATGATTTTAAAGTTGAATGCTGTGCTTACCGGACAGGTTCTTTCCGCCTCTCTGGCAATTTTTTCAAATTCTTCCGGAGAGATTCCGCCCACTTCTGCAGTAAGGGTAAGTTCAGATTGTGCGATTTTCCCATTGTCCAAGGTAATGATGGATTTTGTCTCCAGTTGCTTAGGGTAATAACCGGCCTGTGTCAGATCCAGGCTCAATTTCATTGTAAAACATCCTGCGTGAGCAGCAGCCAAAAGCTCTTCGGGATTTGTTCCCACTCCGTCAGCGAAACGGCTGTTGAATGAATACTGGGTCTGTTTTAGAACGGAACTTTGAGTCGTTAGGTGTCCGTTTCCTTCTTTGATGGTGCCGTTCCAAACGGCGGTAGCGTTACGTTTCATATTCTTTATTTTTGATTGTTAATTTCTTATAGGACAAAGGTATGTCATATAGGCAATCTAAATAAAGAGCAAAAAGTCGATAATAATTGTACTTTTTTCCTTTTGAAGTATTAATTCTTGTTTTCTTTCCTGAAAGCTGCGGGGGTTTTCTCTGACTTCTGGGCAAAGATACGGTTGAAATAGGCAGGGTCTTCATAGCCCAATTGATAGGCGATTTCCTTTATTGTAAGATCGCTGTACAGCAAGAGGCGTTTGGCTTCAAGTACGATCCTGTTTTTGATCATCTCATTCGGATTTTCAAGATTCAACTTATGAAATTTGTTGGAGAGTGTTTTTGGAGCGAGATTCATCAGGTCCGCATAATCGGCAACACTATGTTTTTCCCTGTAGTGAATATTCACAAGCCTGCTAAAGTTCCTGAAAAAATCCTGATCTGTGCTGACGAGGTCAAGCTTTTCATTTTTGAGGTTCTGCTTTTTCCATTGTCTGGTTGCACGGATGATAATTTGCTTGAGGTATGTTCTGATCATTTCTTCTGAGGAGCGGTCCTGAACATGGAGTTCATCGCCAATCTGCGCAAATAATTGTGAGATCACTCGTATTTCATCGTCCTGGAGATCCACGGTTGGGATCTCAAAAATATTATTGAACAGAAGCCCGTCACAGGCCACTTCCTCATCATGAATCTGAATGCAGTAGAAATCCCGATTGTAGTGGATCAGGAAAGCTGTATGTTCATTTGCAGATTGAATATCAAGATACTGATTGGTATTGATGAAAAGTAATGTGGGATTTTTAGTTTCATAAACACTGAAGTCCACGGTCAATGTATAACCAGCGGGGAGGAGTAGTACTTTGATATAATGGCGGAAAGCTTCACCGTTTACGAGATCTGAAGTGCCTGAATCAAAAGAAATAAGACCTAATTTTTTGTGATTCGATTCGAAAAGGGAAGAGGAGTTGTTCATCAGAGCGCTTATTTACGTAAAAAACAGTTTATCTATTGATCGACCGATTAAACGACGAACTTTTGGCCAGCACTTTTGTCGGATGACCTTCTCCATTTACCACAACACTTAGTGTGTCTTGGATGGTTAATCTTTCATGATTTGAAATCGAATGTTTTAACTCTTTTTTCATTATATTATCATTTTAGATACTAGATTCCGTAAGTAACGGATGACAAAGGTAAGCCATTAAGTTGGTAGTTTTGTCAAAAGAAACGTTTAGAAATTATTCGATCCAACCTAAACAAGGACTATGACAGCATTAATGGAACCGTTTGAAGCTGGTCATAAAATAAATTGTTCGATAGGCGTACGCTAAGAGCGCTGCGGATTCTTTGAATGTTAAATGGCCTAAACTTCTTAAAGCAAATATGAATTGGGATTGCGACATTTGATTTGCTTAAATTTGTTTTACCTATTGTGTTTATTGCCGATACAAATTTGCAAGTATAAAAGGAACTGAGCCGGATATAATCTTTGCATGGCTTTTCCATTATACAAAAACGAAGTAAGCTTTATTAAAAAGGAAGGATGGAGTAAATTCAAAGATTTTATTGAGAACAATGATAATTGGTAAAGGATAAATATACTTTTGCACCACAATAAAGGAGACATGGGAATTAAAGAATTAAATAATTTTTGGAAGTGGGTTTCTGTTAATATAAATAATTTAAATCCGTCCAATATTAACGACGAGTATATCGGTGCTCTTGATGATAAAATAAAAGAACTTGGTGATTTCTCTTGGGAAATTGGTTATGATAATATAAAAAGTAAAAATTTTTTAGCAATATCACCCGAAGGAGATATCGATTTATTGGAAGATTCAAAATCAATTTTAAATGAATCACCAATCATTGCAGGGTGGGTTTTTTATTCAGCTAGACCGCCTAAGCAATGGAATTTAGTATTTGAATTAATTATTAATGATAAGCCAGTTAGTTTTAATGCGAAAGAATGGCAATATGTTCTTTATAGATATGATAATAATGTCTACGATATCGTTGTAAAAGTACCAACGGCCTATAAGCCATATGAAGAATATTTTGACAATATCGGCTTTATTGCTACGGAAGGAGAGTTAGGAGAAGCATTTGTTCTTGAGTACATTAATGTTATTGATTTAGTGTATGAATTTAATGAGAGAGAACAAGGTAAGGCAAAAGATTTTATTTATCTTAAAACTGAAATTCTACTATAAACGGGTAATGAACTATAAACAATTTATATCACATCAAGGATGGGTAACTTTTAATTATCCCTCCAATCTAATCAATATTGAGGAGGATGAAGGTACGTACTTATTCTATACTGAAGATACTGGAAGTTTTCGAATAACCCCCTTAAAATTAGAGGGTAAAGCTGATTTTGATGTAGAGCAGTATTTGGAGGATTTATGTGATGAAAACAACGGAAAAATATTGACGAATCAACAATCTCTAATTTATCTATTCTATATTTCAAAATCGGTTGATAAAGACGAAGATTTAACAATTTTCAATTGGATTTTTGCTACAGATGGTAAAATTGTGTATTGCAGTTACACAATTGACACTGAAAGTAGTAATCAGCCTGCAATAATTGCTGAAAGAAAGGAAATTGAAAATATAATCGACAACTTGGAGATCAAATAAAAATTTGGGAAATAGCTAATGGAAAATACTTTTATAACCTGGGCGGATTTCAGCGGAGGTTTGGGGAGAGAAATGAGAGTTGCATCCGATGTTTTTGAGCGAATGAAAAATGATGGTCTTATTGATCATTCGCTAACCATTATGGACTTCACCTTTGTTGCGGAAACGAAAGAAAAGTTAACTGAACTAGTAAACTTTATGAAAGAGCACTATCCTTACTTTTTGGAAGAGATAAAGGAAATAGACGAACTTTGGGAGGTCAATGGCAAAACAAATGAAATACCTTTAACTGGTGACAATATGCTTTATTGGGCTCTTGATATGTACAAAAGAGGTTTTGAGTTTGATGCGCAATTAGATGCATACGGTAGCTTTGTCTGCGGGAATGACAAAAAAATCCCTGATCTCGCAGTTAGCAAGGCAAGCTTTTATTTTGATGAAGGTATTGACTGTTATGATAAAGGAAATCTGAGCGGAGCATTATTTAATTGGTCTCTTGTTATTTTTCTTACACCTGATGATCCTAACGCCTACTACTCGCGAGCGATTGTTAAAAATGAATTATATACATGGAAAGCAGCACTTGCCGACTATGATAAAGCCCTTGAAATTGCACCAGATTTTGCGGATGCACTAATCAATAGGGGTACTGTAAAAGATGAGAACGGTGACTATATAGGTGCTATCTCAGATTATCAAAAGGCGCTTGGACTTCCCGATGTAGAAACCGAAATTATTCAACAGGCATATTTCAATCTCGGTAACACGAGATATAATATGAATGACAGGGAGGAAGCCTGCATTAACTGGAAAAAAGCTTATGAGCTAGGGGCAGAGGACGCTATGGATAGGGTCAATGAATTTTGTAAAGCATAAAAATAAATGACTATGGACTACGAAGAGTTCGCAGCTGAAAAATGTCAGCAGATCATGCAGGTCCAGGAGAAATTCAGAGAAGAATCAGGAATAGACCGATACAAACATTGGTATTATGATGCTGATCTTGCACTTCTGCGTTTATACAATGACGATGAAGATCAGCTCTTTTTTAAGTATATCCCTGTCGGTACCTTTTCCCTTATTTCAGAAACCTGGATGTGGAGCTGGTTCAATGAATATAGCGCTGAACCCAATAAAGACAATATACTAGCTATAAAAGATTTCGGGATCAAGAACGATTATAACAAACTGACAGAAGGAACTTTCCCTGCCGATGAATTCGACTGTTGGGAGTTTGCATCGATAGCCTTAGATACATTGGACGGGATGGGACTTTATCGGGCAAGCAGTGAAAAGCTTCAAAGCTATTTCCTGCTCACCACTACTCTAGGCGAAAATTCTCCTGAAGTGATAAATTTCAAACAGAAAAAAGTCGAATGTAAAACTCATGGACGATCAAGAGCAGCATTTGTATGCCAGCATCTTGATCTTGAAAATCCCAAAGGTTTTGAGGAATCTTTTGAAACCTACAAAGGAATGGATCTGGATGAGGATGATGATTTTGCAGCATGGTGCGATGAATGTGAAAAGGTCAGGATCAGCTATAACGGATGGAACGATGATTCCGAGGAATTCGCAAAGATCAAACTTATCTGTGAAGACTGCTACTTTGATCTGAAAAACTTTAATAAATCAGAGTAGCTAATTCTGCAAGAATATATTATGGATATTCAAGCCGCCTATTTGGCGGCTTTTTTCATGGCCATTTCGTTATTTGATTCTAAAAAGTCACAAACTGATCAGTACTGTAAGTTTAGAAGTTAAAAAGGTAAATAAAAAATATAATCTACTCAAACCAAAAAAAACAAAATAACAATATCTAACACAATATTAAAAATTTTGTAATTAGTTAATTATCCGATATTTGGTTTGCTCAAATTTGTTTTACCTATCGTGTTTATTTGCCGATACAGAATTTCGAAAAGATATTATCCAATAAATCGTCTGTGGAGACACTGCCTGTAATTTCACCAAGATGATATAAGGCTTGGCGTATATCCATCGCTAGGAAATCTGAAGTGACCGGATTGTCGATACCATATATAACACGTTCTAGTGAATCTGCTGTTTTTTGCAGCGCTTCTACGTGACGGATATTGGTCACCATNNATGACATCATCCGTATTGAGATTTCCTAATTGTACACGGTTGATCAATTCGTCTTTTAGCTCTTCGACACCGATTTGTTCTTTCGCTGAAATGTAAAGCGGATTAAGGACATTGTAAATCTCTTTTTGCGCCTCAGAAAGCAAATCTGATTTATTGATAATGGTGACAAATGGAATTTGTAGGCGCTCGATTTCAGGTAATTGCGCTTGTACTTCCTCGACTTTGTCCTGTGTTGGATCAAAAAGATAAATAATCAATCGCGCCTGTTTCATCTTTTCACGTGTACGCTCAACACCTTTTGCTTCGATCACATCGGCAGTTTCCCGTATACCTGCGGTGTCAATAAATCGAAATGTTACACCGTGTATATTGATTTCATCTTCAATAGTGTCGCGTGTAGTTCCTGCAATATCAGAAACAATGGCGCGTTCTTCATTTAGGAAAGCGTTCAATAGGGTTGATTTTCCTACATTTGGTTTCCCGGCAATGACAACAGGAACACCATTTTTTAGGACATTTCCCTGTTCAAAAGATTGTACTAATTTTTGAACAATGACCTGTATTTTATTAATTAGATTTTTAAGTTGATCTCTGTTTGCAAATTCGACATCTTCTTCCGAAAAATCAAGCTCTAATTCAATCAGTGAAGCAAAGTGAATGAGATCTTCACGAAGGGATTTAAGCTGATTGGAAAAACCACCCCGCATCTGCTGCATCGCTACTTGATGAGAAGCTGCAGAATTAGATGCAATTAAATCAGCTACTGCTTCAGCCTGGGATAGATCCATTCCTCCATTGAGGAAGGCACGTAAGGTAAATTCTCCCGGACGAGCAGCACGCGCTCCTTTTTTGATCAGTAAATTAACAACACGCTCTATAATATATTTGGAGTTATGTGTTGATATTTCTACCGAATTTTCTCTAGTGTAGGAGTTCGGGGCTACAAATAAAGAAACAAGTACTTCATCGATAATTTCTTCACCATCGCGTATGGTGCCAAAATGAATCGTATGAGATGCTTGTTGAAGCAGGTTCTTTCCTTTAAATATTTCGTTCGTAATTTTTATGGCATGCTGGCCCGAAACGCGTATGACAGCGATTGCTCCATTTGTTCCGGAAGATGTCGCCAATGCAACAATGGTATCTTCAGTGATATATCCCGTATTTGACATGGTACAAAGATACATTAAATTGAAGTAATGGATTCTATATATTGCCGGACAAATTAAATTCGGTGTGATTGATTAAACCTTTGTTCAAACATTGAAGTCATACCCATAGAAATGCTTGCTAAAAACGAGTTTAAAACACAGGCAGAGCGGAATTGATTTTTAAATTTAAATTATACTGTTATGAGAAAGATGATATACTTCGCGTTGGCAATTGGCGGTTTAGTCTTAATGGCTCCCCAACAATCTTCAGCTCAACATCGTGGACATGAAAGAGAATGGAAACAGGACAAAGAGCGTAGAAAATATGAAGAGAAAAGGGATAAGGAATATCGAAAATATCTAGAAAAACGCGAAAAAGAAGACCGTAAATATCGTAGAGAAGTTGCAAAGTCTTATCGAAAAGGGTATCGTCATGGGGCACCGGCCTGGGCAAGTGCACATCGTTACGATAGTAGACACCATGTATACTTTAGAGATTACAAAACATTCTACGACCCTTACAGAGGAGGTTATGTGTATATGCGCAATGGTCGTTGGAATTTTTCATCAAATGTACCTTCATTTATGTTGAATGTCAACTTGGGAGCGGCCAATATCCGGATTGTAAAAGATGTTGCAATTAGCAGACATCCTGAAGATTTTTACAACGACTACCGTTGGGATTAGAAAGAATTTATCTTGTTGTTTGAATAAAAAGCCTCAATCTTGATTAAGATGAGGCTTTTATTTTTTTAGTCTTCCTCGAATCTTACTTTATTAACTTCAAGTGACTTGATCCTTGCTAGTGATTCGATCCTTAAATCGGATAATTCTCTCAATCTTTTGCCCCCTTCCTGAAAAGATTTTTCGATGATAAATCCCATGCCGAGCAATGATGCCCCTGATTGCTTGACCAAATCAAGCATGCCAAATGCGGCATTTCCATTCGCTAAAAAGTCGTCTATGAAAAGAATATTATCTCCCGGTGCAAGAAACTCTTTACTGACACAGATGTCGTAGGTTCTATTTTTAGTAAAAGAATGTACCTGGCTTACATACATATCAGCCATGGTGGTGGGTTTGGCCTTTTTAACAAATACAACCGGGAGTTCCAGGAGATACCCAAGCATGATGGCCGGAGCGATGCCACTTGCTTCAATTGTAATGATTTTATTGATCGGGAGGTCAGCAAAGCGACGCACAAATTCCACCGCAATAGATTTCATCCGNNCATCTGATGATTGATGAAGTTGTCTACTTTAAGTATGCCGCCTTCAAGACTTTTGCCATCATGAAGGATTCTATCCTTTAATAATTTCATGTTTTATTCGTATAAGTACTATGCTGCCGTGGTAAGATTTTACTTTGTTGACAGATTAATCCATCTCCATTTGATAGAGGTTGTTAAACTCCTCCTGATGGTGTTCGAGAATTACTTTCCGTTTCATTTTCAATGTTGGTGTTAATTCCCCGTTTTCAATGGTAAATTCGTCTCTTAAAATAATCGGTTTTTTGATCTGCTCCCAGTTCCCAAAATGCTGGTTTGCACGACGTACCTCCTGATTGACTTTTTTAACAATTGCCGGGTCGGTCAGAAAATCATCCTTCGTCATGGTTGCAAGTTCTGGCGCGTCTGTTTTAGCCCAGTCTAACAAATGAGCATAGTTTGGAACAATAAAGGCGGAGGCAAATTTCATTCCGTCACCAATCACCATTGCCTGTTCAATAAATTTAGACTCAACGAGTTTCGTTTCGATAGGCTGAGGGATGACATACTTTCCACCGGAAATACTGAACATCTCTTTTTTTCGGTCAATGATTTTCAAGAATTTCTCGTCTTCCCACTTCCCAATATCTCCGGTATGCAGCCATCCATCAATGATAGTTTTATCCGTTTCGGCCTTATTCTTATAATATCCCATCATGACATTGGGTCCTTTAACCAGTATTTCACCGTCTTCAGCTAGTTTAATTTCGACAAAACGGACGGGAAGTCCAACAGTCCCAATACGGATTCCCTTGATGTAGTGATTGACGGAAATTAACGGCGAGGCCTCGGTCATACCATATCCTTCATATAAGGGGATACCAGCAGCCAAGAAAGCGCGTGTTAATTTACTATGCAGGGAAGCTGATCCAGAGGCAACCGTAAGTAATTCGCCACCTAAAGCTTCGTACCATTTGTTAAGGACGAGCTGTTTGGCAAGCTTCAGTTTCATATTAAAAGCAAAACTTCTTTTCGCCGGATTGGGATCATATTCTTCCGCAATGGAAACTGCCCAGTCAAATACCTTTCTTTTGAAGCCAGTGAGATCGTGGCCTGTTTTCATGATTTTCTCGTAGACTTTCTCAAGGATACGGGGGACAACAGTCATGATATGGGGTTTTACCTCTCTTAGATTATCACCAATCTTATCAAAAGATTCTGCAATATAAATCGTAAAGCCAAGATATATATAGGTATATAAGACCATACGCTCATAGGCGTGGCAGGGCGGGAGGAAGGTCAGTCCACGGTCATACGCTTTACAAGGAGTAATTTCTGCGGCACCCAATACATTGGAAAATATATTATTATGCGAAAGCATAACACCCTTTGGTTTGCCCGTTGTTCCAGAAGTGTAAATCAGGGTAGCGAGATCTTCAGGTTTAACCTGGTCACGTAGTGATGCTAGTTTTTCCGAAGAGCAATTTGAGCCTATGTCATTGAGTTCTTTCCAACTGCGTGTCCCTTCCTGATCGGCGATGCAAAAAATATATTTCAATGTATAGATTGAATCGGTTAGATTCATCAAGCGGTCATACAGGCCCTTGTTGCTGACAATACACACTCTTATTTCGGCATCATTAAAGATATATTGATAGTCTGTATCCGTAATATTTGGATAGATAGCCACCACTACTGCACCAATTTGCTGGATTGCAAAATCAATCAGATGCCATTCCATGCTACTGCCGGCAATGAGACCAACTTTTTCCCCGGGTTTTACACCGAGTTCAATCAAACCTTTGGAGAGATTGTCTACTTGCTCAAGAAAATCTGCTGTTTTGATGTAATTCCACTTGCCGGCTATTTTGTGTGCAAATATGTCAAGATTGGGGTATTTGCCCATCTGTTGACGTACAAGATCAAATAATCTAAGTTTTTCCTCCATTTCAAATCGTATTCTTTTAAGCTCTCGGGGAGCACCCTTCCACTATGAACTCTGTTTTAAGGGAAAAGTTTGCAAACATAAATAATAGTTTCAAGAATTTTGGAATGATTTTGTAATTAGCCTGTTCCAAATGTACAGGTGGGAGTATAGGATGCTTAAAGTGTCTTTTGGTTTTTCAAAAGTCCAGTATCGATTGTGAGGTATTTGGGGGAAATTCCTTATGNNTAAAAAAAGCTAGTCGTTATCGACTAGCTTTTCTTCTTTGTTTTTCTTTGATCAAGAGTCCCAGCTCTCGACCTGTCGCTCCGGCGACAGATGTATTTTCTTGCGCTCTACGGAAAAGGTACGGCATAACAGCTTTAACCGGTCCATAAGGCATATATTTAGCTACATTATAACCATGTGCCGCTAAATTAAAGCTAAGGTTGTCTGACATCCCCAATAATTGAGCAAAGTAGATACGGTCAGTGGATCTATCGATACCACGTCTGTCAATTTCTTTTGCCAATAGCATGCTGCTATCCTCATTATGAGTACCTGCGATAAGTCCAAAGTTGTCCAAATGATCTAATATAAATTCAATGGCTTCATTGTAGTCTCTATCAGCAGCATTTTTATTCGGCTGGATTGGGTCTGGATAACCTTTTTGAGCAGCTCGGGCACGTTCAATTTCCATGTAGGCACCGCGTACGATTTTAGCTCCCATGTGAAATCCTCTTACTTTGGCATATTCAAAATCAGCTTTCAGCGACGCCAATTTATCACTGCGATACAATTGGTACGTATTATATACAATTGGTTTTTCCATATTGTATTTTTCCATCATTTCACGAGCTATATCATCTATAGCATCTTGAATCCATGAGTGTTCAGCATCCACCAATACTTTTACACCTGCGGCGTGACAGGCTTTGCAGATACGGTCAGTACGTTCTAGCATCCGTTGGTACTCTGCCTGCTCATTCTCTGTTAATATCTCTTTGGCATTAACCTTCTCAAACAATTCAAAACGGCCTAATCCGGTTGGTTTAAATACCGAAAATGGAATGTATTTGTCTTTACTGGCAGCAACAACGGTACGCAGCACTTCGTTGCAACAAGCGTCGAATGCATTTTCAGTTTCTTCACCTTCAACTGAATAATCCAAGATTGTGCCGACACCATTCTCTCCCAAGGCGTTAATTGCAGTTTCGCAACCCTCGATGGTTTCTCCGCCACAGAAATGTTTGAAGATCGTTTTACGGATGATGCCCTGGATAGGTAATCCTATGTTCAGCGCAAAGTTGGTCATCGATGGACCTACCTTTGTCAAGAAGTTATTCGCTATTATTTTGAATAACCAATACGCTCTTTCCAAATCCTTATCGCTTTTACTCTTAAAAGCAATCTCTGTATTATCAAAGGATAATGTCTTGGGCTCAGAATTTTCAATCATAATCTTTATTTGCAATAACGCAAATGTAGCAATTTACTATGCATTAAAACGATGATTATTCTTGTATTACTCACTTAAACCACTATTTTTGTGAAATGCAAGAATTTAAAATCGAGGGCGAATATATACAGCTTATTCAGTTACTTAAAGCTTTAAATTGGGTAGAGCATGGCGCTATGGCTCAATGGGTTGTATCTGAAGGTTATGTGAAGTATAATGGGCAGGTGGATTATAGGAAAAGACTCAAATTGCGACCAGGAGATGTTGTTGAATTTGATGGGATGAAAATAAAATTGGTGTAATATTAAACAATATTGGTAAATAGAAAACATAAACCTTAAAGAATCGTAGAATGGAAGTCATAGAAAGTTTGGGCTATCAGGTATATTTTGATGATACGTTGGCCTCTTTGGAGACCTTTTTAGCGGAACGTACTTACTCAAAAATCATTGTTTTGGTAGATACCAATACATTAGATCATTGTTTACCTATATTTCAGCAAGCCTTACCCAATTTAACCAATTATGATGTGATAGAAGTAGATCCCGGAGAAGAAAATAAAAATATAGATTTCTGTATTGGTGTGTGGCATAATATGCTCGATTTTGGAGCAGATAGACATTCCTTGATGATTAATCTTGGAGGCGGTGTTGTGACGGATATGGGCGGATTTGCAGCATCTACTTTCAAAAGGGGAATGGATTTTATCCAAATCCCAACGACATTATTGTCCCAAGTAGACGCGTCAGTAGGAGGCAAGACCGGTATCGATATGGGCAGTGTAAAAAATATTATTGGAACTTTTGCGCAGCCACAGGCCGTTTTTATTTCAAGTCAGTTTTTGAAAACATTAGATCAGCGTCAGTTAATCTCAGGTTTCGCTGAGGTGATCAAACATGGCCTTATTTTCGATCGTACTTATTATGAGCAGGTAAAGGCTCTTGAAATTGATCAAATCGATAATTCCTTGGTTAAGCACTCTGTTTCGATCAAAAATCGTGTTATTCTTGAGGATCCTAAGGAGAAAGGGCTCCGTAAAATTTTAAACTTTGGTCATACAATTGGTCATGCTATTGAAGGATACTCTTTATTGAACGATTCTTCACCTTTGTTACATGGAGAAGCTATTGCGGCCGGAATGATTTGTGAAGGGTATCTGTCGCATAAATTAAATGGTCTGCCCTTAGATGAATTGAACGATCTGATCCAAACGTTCAGAAGATACTTTAAGGATTATACATTTGATTCTTCTATTGACACTGCGCTGTTGGATTTGATGCGGAACGATAAGAAAAATCTGTCCAACCAGATTGGTTTTGCGTTGCTTAATCAAATTGGCAGTTGTCAATATGATATCTATGTGTCCGAAGAGGACATTATAGAAAGTCTTGATTTTTATCGGGAGTTAATTACTTCATAAAATAAGAGAAATGCCCTATAGCGGGAGAATATGGGGCATTTCCTACTTTCAATTTTTAGCATAATATTGTTGCTGGAAATCGCAAACCTAAACTTAAATCATTATAACCATTTATATCATGAATAGAATCTTCATTTTTCTGTTGCTCCTCTTTGGGGTATCAATTGCTGTTAACGCGCAAAAACAAGTATTGATCTTTAGTAAGACAAAAGGATTTAGACATGGCAGTATTGAAAAAGGAGCGCAGGTGCTCAAACAATTACTGGATAAAGAAAAGATAAAGTCTGATCATTCAGAGGACGCGGCATTGTTTACAGATCAGGGATTAAAAAAATACGACGCTATTATTTTCTTGAGCACGACTGGCGATATCCTTGATGACAACCAACAGGAAGCCTTTGAACGGTATATCCAATCAGGTAAGGGATTTGTCGGCATCCACGCTGCGACTGATACTGAGTTCGACTGGCCTTGGTATAATGGTCTGGTCGGTGCATATTTTACATCTCATCCTGCTGTGCAAAAGGCAAAAATTGATGTGCTGGATAGAAAACATGCTGCTACGAAACATCTTGATTCGATCTGGTGGCATAAGGACGAATGGTACAATTTCAAGGATGTCAAAGATGGCCTACATGTTTTGATGAATTTGGATGAGAAAAGCTATCAAGGAGGTAAGATGGGGGACAAGCATCCGATTTCTTGGACACAGCACTATGATGGTGGGAAAGTTTTCTATACTGGACTCGGACATACAGAGGAGTCTTTTGATGAGCCTGAATTTCAAAAACATTTAATCGGCGGGATTCTGTCTGTTCTTCCTAAGAAGTAGTATTTATAGTTATCGATTTTAAAGGGAAGATATTTCTATTTAACGGTCGTACCATAAAGAACCCCAAACGGTCGTTCCGTTTGGGGTTTTCTTATTGCTAATGCTAAAATAGCGGAGCCAGCTCATTTACCTTTTCTCGGACTTAGTATTTTAGTGTATATTTTGCTCCAACACTAAACCAACGACCTGGCATAGGGACAGCTGCCGCCTCGATATAACTTTTATCAAATATATTTTGTATATCTGCAAAAATATTCAGGTCCTGAAGTTGATAAGAAGCTCTAAGGTCAGCGATAAAATAAGATTTGTAACTGATACGTTCATTGAAGCGGTTAGCCGTTGTCAACATCCAGTTTTTGTGGTTTATTGTAAAGTTCACAATAACTTGATGCCTCAAGCTTTCAATGGCGTACTTTGAAAGCATTCCTTCGGCAATTGTCACGTTGGGGTTGAGGTAGTTGTAGCTAATTGTTGTGAAATACCTTGTGCTTGCACTTGGATCGTTGATATTATAGCGGAAAGATGCATTTAAGCCTTCCATTTTATTTTTTCCGATATTTGTAGGTTTCCAGGGAATGACCGTTCCACTTCCAGTGTTGGACGCTATTTTTTGCCAATCAATGAAATCATTTATTTTTCGGTGGAAATAACCTGCTTGCACTATAATACGTTTAGAGAAGTATTTTATTCCACCTTCGATCTGATATGCGTTTTCAGAAGTAAGCTCGGGATTTCCAATGTTGGCTGTCTGGTTTGTGTAGAGATCAGTGAACGAAGGGATACGTTGACTTGAGCCCGCATTAAACACCAACTTCCAATGTTCTGTAATATCGTAGCCAAGATCAATTCCCGGAAATACTTGCCAGCCAAATTTTGAATTATAATTGATATATGCTCCTGTATTGATCATCAAGTTGTTGATGGCTTCCGTTTTAAACTCAAGATAACCACCATAATTTTCACGGTTGTGAGTGCCGATACTTGTGCTGTTAATGCGTTCAAACCTACTTTCCAATCCGAGTCCAAAAGTTCCGTAGCTTTGCTCTAAGGCTGTATTGATGTCGGCACTGAAGACATTGCTATAATGTTTAGATCTGCCTTTCGTTGTCTCTCTTCCCATATACCAATATTCATCTTCATTGTAACGGTTACTGAGTCTTGGACTTACGGAAAGAACAGGTGTTAATTGATGTTTTGATTGTAAAGAGGCGAAAGCAGTTTTAACTTGTTCATAAGCTTCTTTATCATTCGGTGAAGCATAGAAACCGTTAGCACCAAATTCGTTGTCGATATAGCCAAAATTTGCCTTTAGTTGATTTGTCTCATTTGGAAGATAGGTTCCATCATAGTATAATTTATTGTTTTTCGAACTCGTATTGTAACGCTGTCCATTGGAATTTTCGTGACCAAAATATAGCCCATGACTTGTTTTTCGGGTCTTAAATTGTGACCCAAGTTGGACGCCTTTTCCATAATATTTACCTGAGTTCGTCTGTTCATTATTTTTGAAAGAGGAACCTCCGTATACCTGGGCGCTGATTTGATTTGATTCAATTTTCTTTGTAACGATATTAATAGCACCGGTTAAAGCATTGATTCCGAAAATACGAGATGCCGGACCTCTTATGATTTCTATCCGGTCGATTGCTTCCAAGGGCACAGGAAGATTCATGTTATGATGTGCACTCTGTGGGTCTGTAATTTTAACACCATTAAGTAGGATAGCAGTCTGTTCAAAAGAACCTCCGTCGATACTGATATCAGCTTGGGAACCAAACGGGCCGCGCTGTCGAACATCAACTCCTGGTATATTTGCAAGTAACTCGTTTATAGACCGATTTGGAAGTCTTTGGAGATCATCTTGGGTCAGAATCTGTATATTCTTACTCTGTTTGGAAAAAGGGATTTGTAGGCGATCTTGGTTAATGATAACCTCAGTCAAAGCTGTAGTATCTTTAATTTGTGCCATTGTGGTCCCCATTGATAGGATAATGGCAAGTTTCGTTACAATAATTTTTTTATTCAACATGATCTCAGATTTAAAGTGGCAAAACTAGTCAGTTGATTGAAAAAATGAATAGTCCGGAAGCGATAATTATGGTAGTCCAGTTGATGGTGGGAAGATTTTACATCCACTCTTCTCTGCCAATAGGCTTTTTATCAGATATTTTGATATTCTCCAGGGAGTCTTCGATCGTTATTTTTTCGATATTGGATAGATCGGGCTGACCGGATTCGAGCCACGCAGAATACCAATAGGAAGCGACACGCAGAATAGTTTTGCGCATTCTTCTTTCGACCATACCATTCATGGCTTTATGATACGAGGTAGCATATTTATCGGAATAGGTCCAAACTAACTGGTTATTTCGCTCTATAAATGAACTTTTTTGCGAGGATTTGAACTGGCGACTGAGATCAGCTTCGATATTCAACACGGAATCTACAAGAACATTACTTTCCCGAATAATACGCCATGCTTCCTCTAGTGGATCATCAATATATTTTGCTTGCCCAACCAGCAGATTATATTTTTCTGAAAACATTTCCGGCAGGCGGCTTTCCCAAAATGCATGAATACCTATTTGGCCGGTCAATTGTCCATTGTAATTTTTCGTTGTATGAAGAGGAACATGGGCATCAGCAATATAATGACCAAGTTCAGCGGAATGTTTAATAATGCGTTTATAATCCTTGATCTGAAATGCCTTAACAAGTTTTTGATAGGTGAAATTGATTTGCCAAGGAACAATGCCGTTTTTTAAAAGCTCTCTCTCCTTAAACTTCTCCTTCGCTTGCGACCAATGTACTGGAATGGAGTCAACTTGCCTGTCTTCGCGATAGTCATCTATATCGATAAAATGGCGAGGTCCTTCTGCGCTATCAGTAAAGCAGCGTTTATCTGGATCGACCGCTTTTTCGGTGATAACGTCAATATTGGATTTATAAAATTTTGCCAATTTCGCAGGGAGAGCAAATACAGCGTAGTGATTGATTTTTTTATGTGCAAAAAATCCCCATGAGGATAATAATAAGATCACAATAATGGAGAATGTCCAATAGAATAGAGATTTCATAATTTACTGAACTGGTTATTAATTAATTGTTGATATTAAATATACATAAAAGAAAATTAAAATAAGATTATGCGCATTGTTTTTTGTGTTAATTGATATTTTCTTAACATTGCCAGACAATAAAATAATATTGATATCCGTTAAAATTGATTAATTTGCTAGCAGAAAATACTATCGTTATGAAGATATTGTATGCCGTACAAGCAACAGGAAATGGGCATTTGAGCCGTGCAATGGACATTGTTCCGTGTTTGAGAACCTTAGGTGAGGTTGATGTATTGGTCAGTGGGATTCAAGCGGACCTATCACTACCTTTCGAGGTGAAATATCGTTTTCATGGATTAAGTTTTATTTTTGGTAAGTCTGGTGGGGTAGACTTATGGAAAACCTTTATGAGCTCGACGATAAGAAAATTTACGAATGAAATTAAGAGTTTACCCATCGAAAGTTATGATTTGGTGATTAATGATTTTGAGCCGATCTCTGCCTGGGCCTGCCACTCTAAAGATTTGGAATGTATCGGGTTGAGCCATCAGATTGGTGCTTTGGATCCTGCCAGCCCTAAGCCAGATGAGAGTGATATGTTGGGTCACTTTATTATGAAAAATTATGCTCCTTCTACGCATTCTTATGGTTTCCATTTCAAGCGTTATTCCAAGCATATTTATCCGCCGGTGATTCGTAATGCTGTTCGCGAATTGAATGTAACAGATCAGGAACATTATACTGTTTACCTACCTGCGTATGATGATGCCCATTTATTGAAGCATTTAATGAAATTTCCAGATGTGAAATGGGACGTTTTCAGCAAGCACAACTCAAAGGCATTTGAAATGAAAAATGTAACAATTAGACCGATAAATAACCAGTCTTTTATTGAGAGTATGGCATCTTCTTCGGGTGTTTTATGCGGAGCGGGTTTTGAAACACCGGCAGAAGCATTATATTTGAAAAAGAAACTGTTGGTCATCCCGATGAAAAACCAGTATGAACAGCATCTGAATGCTGCATCTTTGGAGGAAATGGGGGTGCCGGTGATCTCGAGTCTAAAACAGAAAAATATGCTGGCCATTGAAGCTTGGCTAAATAGCAAATCGAGGGTCGAAGTTGATTACCCTAATATAACGCAAGAAATTATAAATGAAATCGTGCAGAAGCACCGTTAAACAAACATGAAGTATATCGCATTAGCCCTACTATCCTTGACGACTGTCACTGGATTCGCCCAACAAAAGAAAAAGACCTCAGCAACAAAGAAAAAGGTCGTCACAACAAAGTCTAACCCAACGAATCAACTGATAACCTAAGCAGATTCCGTATCCTATGCATTTGGTGCCGATATCGGCAATTCACTAAAGTCCATTGAAATCGATTACCTAAAGGCTGATGTTATTGCTAGGGCAATTTCCGCTGCGTTGAAAGGTGAGAAGTCTTTATTGGAAGAAGGTCAAGCCAGAACGGTTATACAGGAGGCAATTATGGATGTACGCGCAAAAAAAGAGGCTGCTAGCCGCGCTGAAGAAGATAAATTTTTTGCTGAAAATGCGAAGGTTTCTGGAATGAAATCGACCGCAGAAGGGATCCAATACCTTATAATCAATCAGGCGGAAGGACCCAAACCGAAAGTTGATGATGAGGTAACCGTACACTATAGAGGTACTTTATTAAATGGAAAGCAATTTGATAGTTCCTACGATCGTAATGAACCTTTGAAACTATCTTTAGGTCAAGTGATTCAAGGCTGGCAGATTGGAATTCCTTTAATGTCCAAGGGAGCAAAGTATAAATTTTTTATCCCAAGCCGATTGGCTTATGGTAGTCAGGCAAAGGGTGAAATCCCTGCCAATAGCACGCTGGTATTTGAGGTAGAATTGATTGAAATTGGTGCAAATGGAACAACGTAAATTAGGCAACTCAAGCTTAATGATATCGGAAATAGGTTTGGGCTGTATGTCGTTAAAAAGCAACCAGCCCAAACAATCCAGAGATATTATTCAAAAAGCCTTTGATAGTGGAATAACTTTTTTCGATACAGCCGATCTCTATGATAAAGGTCAAAACGAGATGGTTGTTGGTGAGAGTACGTATAGTTTTCGCAAACAAATCGTGCTGGCATCTAAAGTTGGTAACTCCTGGNNCCTGGCGTGCCGATGGATCGGGCTGGGATTGGAAGGCGTCCAAGGATTATATTCTCAGGGCCGTAGAGGGATCATTGTCACGTTTGAAAACAGATTATATTGATCTTTATCAATTGCATGGAGGTACTATTGATGATCCTATTGATGAAATTATCGAAGCATTTGAATTGCTGAAAGTTCAGGGGAAGATACGAGCTTACGGTCTTTCATCAATTCGCCCCAATGTAATCAAGACATTCTTATCTAAATCTGATATGACGTCCGTGATGATGCAGTATAGTTTGTTGGACAGAAGGCCAGAGGAAGAGATAAGTAATTTGTTGAAGAAGAGTGGAGTAAATATGGTCGTTCGAGGTGCATTGGGCAAAGGTGTACTCATTAATAAACCTGTAGAGCCCTTCCTGCAATATAGTTCGGGCGAGATCGTTCATATTGTGCGAAATTTGGCTAACCTTTCGAAGCGCATCGGAAAAGATAATATGACTTTAGCTTTGTCTTACGTTCTTTCTAATCCCGCAGTGGCTACCACTGTTGTTGGCATAAGTACTAAATTGCAGTTGGATGAATTGATCAAGATTAAAGATCAGCTTATTAAGCTAAGTGATTCCGATAAACAGGTTCTATTAGAAGGTGTCCGGTCGTTATATTACACCGAACACCGGTAATTTTCATTATTTATTGAAAAATAGCTTTAGTATTTTGTCGAGGTCTTCTCGTGTGTCCACAGCGACAGTTTCATGGTTCGTAATTGCTGTCTTGATAGCGTAACCGTTTTCCAACCAACGTAGCTGTTCCAATGCTTCTGCTTCTTCAAGCATGGAAATAGGAAGGTGTGTCAGTGCTTTTAAGGTGTCTACCTGATAAGCATATATTNNATATATTCCGATATGTTTATAGAACTTTTGTTTCCGTAGCCATTCTTCTTTTTGCACCCCTCGTAGAAAAGGAATCGTCTGTCTACTAAAGTAAATGGCCTCACCTCTGGCGTTTCTGACAACTTTAGGGATGTTTACATTGAATAATTCATCGTCCTGGATGATTTCCTTTACTAGTGTAGCAATCTGCGTATTAGGATCTGCGAAACAGCTGGCTAATAGATCAATTTGTTCTGGATTGATGAAGGGCTCGTCGCCTTGAATATTAACGGCAATATCATAATCTTGATATTGAGCTATTACTTCGGCGCAGCGGTCTGTTCCAGATTGGTGATGACCGGAAGTCATGACCACGTTACCACCAAAAGATAGTACCGCTTGTTCTATCCGCGAGTCATCGGTTGCAACAACGACCTCGTTTAGTTTCGTTGATTTTTTCACCTGTTCATAGACACGTTGGATCATCGTTTTTCCTTCAATGTCGATAAGAGGTTTTCCAGGAAATCTGCTTGAGGCGTATCTGGCAGGAATAATACCTAAAAATTTCATCCTTTTCTTTTTTTATCGATGTGATTGCTGGGGGATAGTTTTATCAAAAAGCCTGTAAATTATGCGATTTACAGGCTTGCTCGATATATTCTCGTTTATTCGAATAGCCCGAACAATTGTGCTTCGATCTTTTGGATAATACCGCCCAAATCTTCCGGATTATTGGTGAAATCAAGGTTATCCTTATCAAGGATCATTACTTTACCTAATTTGTAATTATTGATCCATTTATCATATTTATCGTTCAACTTCGATAGATAATCCAGGCGTATCGCTGATTCGTAATCACGCCCTCTTTTTTGAATATTATTTACCAAAGTGGGAACAGATGCTTTGAGATAAATCAAGAGATCCGGAGGTTTGATATAGTGGATAATACTTTGGAAGATATTACTATAATTTTCAAAATCACGTGCACTCATCAACCCCATGTCATACAAGTTTTCGGCAAAGATATATGCGTCTTCATAGATGGTACGATCTTGTATCATATCGATGCCCGTCTCCTGTAATTTAACGATATGTCGAAAGCGNNCCCGAATAAAAGTCCTCCAGATAAGGATTATTGTCGACAGCTTCAAATTGAGGTTCAAATTTGAAGTGGCTGGCCAACATTTCTGTCAATGTTGTTTTTCCGGCACCTATATTTCCAACGATAGCTATATGCATATTATTTCTCGCTTAATAAAATCTTTTAATACCAATAATCTCGCGCACTTCTCTTAATGTCTTGCGTGCAGACTCACTCGCTTTTTCAGCGCCCATCTTTGCAACTTTTGCGATATAGGCATCATCATTTGATATTTCTTCAATGCGTGAACGTACATCATTTGTTGCCAATACCATATCTTCAGCTAATTGTTTCTTAAAATCACCATAACGAATTTCACATCTGTTATAAAGATCATCAAAGTGCTGTAGGGTGTCTGAAGTTGAAACAACTTTCATCAAATCAAAGAGATTTTGAATGGGCTCCGGTTTTGGCTGGTTCATCTCTGTCGGCCCTGAATCGGATACCGCACGCATCACTTTTTTACGAATGACCGTTTCGCTATCCGAAAGATAAATGCAATCGGCCTCTCCGTTCGATTTCCCCATTTTACCTTGGCCTGCTAACCCCGGGACTTTAACCAATTTGTCGGAATAGGAGAATGCAAAAGCTTCTTTGAAATAGTCAACGTCGTATAAGCGATTGAAACGATTGCCAAACGTTCGTGTCATTTCTAAGTGTTGTTCTTGATCTTTTCCTACCGGAACTTTGGTTCCATGATGAATCAAAATATCACAGGCCATCAAGACAGGGTAGGTCAATAATCCCGCATTTACATTGTCCGGATTACTACGAACTTTATCTTTAAATGCTGTTGCCCGTTCGAGTTCTCCAAGATATGCATTCATATTCATGTATAGATAGAGCTCTGCAACTTCTGGAACATCTGACTGAACGTAAATCGTCGATTTTTCAGGGTCTATCCCCGCGGCTAGATATTCAACGATAACTTGGCGAACTGTCCCTTGAAGTCCATGAGGGGTAGGGTGGGTCGTCAGTGAATGTAAATCTGCGATGAAAAAAAAGCAATTATATTCGTTTTGCATTTTTACAAAATTGCTCAATGCACCATAGTAATTTCCTAAATGTAATTTTCCGGTACTTCTGATACCGCTAACAACTGTTTCCATATTCCTGCGAATTTACGCATAAATTTGACAAAGTCGAATTAAAATCGGAGAGACGTTTTGCTTTTTGAGTAACCCTTTTATTTTTTCATTTTTTTAGCTTCGTCCCAATAAACGTCCATTTCTTCCAAGCTCATTTCATGCAGTTGTCGATTATTTTCTCCAGCTTTTTGTTCTAAATAGGTGAATCGCTCAATAAATTTTTTATTGGTACGCTCAAGTGCGTTTTCGGGATTAATACCTATATGTCTTGCATAATTTATCAATGAAAATAAAAGATCGCCGAATTCTCCTTCTGCCTTCTCCTGATCAATAGGGGAAGATGTTTCAATGTTAAATTCGGATTTAAACTCATTGAGTTCCTCCTCTACTTTTTCCCAGACCTGCTTTTTGTCCTCCCAATCAAAACCCACGCCACGGACTTTATCTTGAATTCGGTAGGCTTTGACCAATGCAGGTAATCCTTTAGGAACACCAGAAAGGACTGATTTGTTACCTTCTTTAAGTTTGATCGTCTCCCAATTTGATTTGACTTGTTCCTCCGTATCCGCATTGATGTCTGAATAAATATGTGGATGTCTCGTGATTAATTTATCGCAAATTGCATTTAATACGTCTACAATATCGAATTGTCCCTGTTCCTCAGCAATTCGAGCATAGAATACGAGATGCATCAAGACATCACCAAGTTCTTTTTTTATTTCAGGATAGTCTTTTTCTAGAATAGCATCTGTCAACTCATACATTTCTTCCATGGTAAGATGTCTTAGGGACTCCATAGTTTGTTTTTTATCCCATGGGCATTCCAATCTTAAAGTGTATAAAACATCGAGTAGGCGCTGAAATGCCAATTGAGGTGTCTGTTGGTGAGCAGGAGCTTCTAGATTTGCCATATAATAATTTGTTTGCTGAAACAAAAATAGAAATATGTTCCCGAATAAACTATTTCAAATTGTGGAAAACAAAAGCTATTTTCAAATCGTTTTATAATAAAAAGTTTTATCAAGTTTATCAAAATCAACTATGGAAAGAATGCATGGATACTCATCTGCAAGCGTCGCATTGGAAAAATTAAACGGCTTGGGATACACAANNTGATTATTTATTTCGCTACGAAGGCGCATCAGATCCTGATGATGAATCATCAGTCTACGGAATTAGCAAAAATTCTGGTCAGAAGGGTGTTTTTGTAGCTGGCAATTTATCTTTGATTGAGGGGAAGAAACGCGATATTCTGTTGCAGTTGGAGCTTAATGAACGCGAGCGGTGATTATAAACCTTTTTAAATTTTATTTATGATTTTATACATCGGTATTTTTGTTGTGGTCGTAGC
>DKIT01000029.1 GCA_002454415.1 Sphingobacterium sp. UBA6711 | reverse complement strand
CCAGCTGAGCTAAAGAGGCTTTACTTCTTTTCAATCTTCAAACGTGTGACCGTTTTAAGATGCTGCAAATATCGAAAGCCTAACCTAAAAATGCAAGACTAAAAGCATTTTTTTTACCTTTTTAAAGCCAAACATTTATAAATCAACAGCATTATTTTTTATAACTGAAAATTTGTCATAATTCAATAAATTATATTGCCATTTTTTCCGATTTAGGCGTTAAAACCCGAATGGCACTTCANNACATCAGCAACAAGCGATTGAAACTGCGCACATCTTAAAGGCTTTGCTTACGGTGGATGAAAACGTAGTCAGCCACTTGCTGAAAAAATTGAATGTAAATATCAGCTATTTAGGCACAGAATTGGACAAACAGATTGCTGCCTTTCCAAAAGTAAGTGGAAGCAATATTTACCTGAGCAACGATGCAAATAATGGTTTACAAAAAGCGCAAGGATACCTGAAGGAATTTAACGATGAATTTGTTTCGGTTGAACATTTGCTACTTGGAATTTTAGCAACATCTGATAAAACATCCACTTTATTAAAATCTCAAGGAGTAACTGAAAAAGATTTAAAGACAGCTATCAAAGAACTGCGTGGCAATAGCAGAGTGACTGATCAAAATGCCGAAGCGACATATAATGCACTCGGTAAATACGCTAGAAATTTGAATGAGTATGCTGAATCAGGGAAACTTGACCCCGTCATTGGCCGCGATGAAGAAATTAGGCGTGTTATGCAGATTCTTTCTCGAAGGACCAAAAACAACCCCATACTTGTCGGCGAACCTGGTGTTGGTAAAACGGCGATTGCAGAGGGTATAGCCTATAGAATTATCAAAGGGGATGCTCCCGAAAATTTGAAATCCAAAATAGTATTCTCTTTGGATATGGGTGCTTTGGTAGCCGGAGCTAAATATAAGGGTGAATTTGAGGAAAGGCTAAAGGCGGTTGTTAAAGAAGTTACTGAATCCAATGGTGAGATAATTCTCTTCATCGATGAGATCCACACTTTAGTGGGTGCTGGAGGTGGCGAAGGCGCCATGGATGCAGCTAACATTCTTAAACCGGCCCTCGCTCGCGGCGAATTACGTGCTATCGGGGCAACAACTTTGAATGAATATCAAAAATACTTCGAAAAAGACAAAGCGTTGGAGCGTCGTTTTCAAAAAGTCATGGTAGAAGAGCCTGATACACAAGATGCCATCTCAATTCTTCGCGGATTAAAAGAACGCTATGAGACACATCACAAAGTGCGCATTTTAGATGAGTCTATCATCGCTGCCGTTGAGTTGTCCCAACGTTACATTGCAGATCGATTTTTACCAGACAAAGCAATTGATTTGATTGACGAGGCCGCATCAAAACTACGTCTCGAAATGGACTCTGTACCAGAGGCTGTAGATGAACTCGAACGCCGGATTATGCAGCTGGAAATCGAAAGAGAAGCATTAAAGCGGGAAAATGACGAGAAGAAAGTGCAAGAACTGTCGGAAAGCATTGCTAATCTCTCCGCAGAAAGAGATACATTAAGAGCGTCGTGGCAGGAAGAAAAAAGTCTAGTCGACAACGTTAATCAGGAAATCGAAAATATCGAAAACTACAAGCTGGAAGCTGAGCAGGCAGAACGGTCGGGTGATTATGGAAAAGTTGCGGAACTACGTTATGGTCGCATCAAAGAATCTCAAGAAAAGGTTGACAAACTCAAGGCTGAGCTCGCTGAAAAACAAGAAAGTAAGCGTATGCTCAAAGAAGAAGTTACTTCGGAAGACATTGCGGATGTCGTCGCAAAATGGACAGGAATACCTGTGAGTAAAATGATTCAATCCGAACGCGACAAGCTTCTGACTTTGGAAGAAGAGCTTCACAAACGCGTAGCTGGACAAGATGAAGCGATTGAAGCAATTTCTGATGCGATACGACGTTCCAGAGCAGGACTTAATGATGCGAAGCGTCCCATTGGTTCTTTCATTTTCCTAGGTACAACGGGTGTTGGTAAAACTGAATTAGCAAAAGCATTAGCCGAGTTCTTATTCGATGACGAGCAATCCATGGTAAGGATCGATATGTCAGAGTACCAAGAACGACATGCAGTATCCCGTCTCATTGGAGCGCCTCCAGGATATGTAGGCTATGATGAGGGGGGACAACTGACAGAAGCTGTCCGGAGACGTCCATATTCCGTGGTTTTATTAGATGAAATCGAAAAAGCACACCCAGATGTATTCAACATCTTGCTACAAGTTTTGGATGATGGTCACCTGACAGATAATAAAGGGCGTACGGTAAACTTCAAAAATACAATTATCATCATGACCTCCAATACAGGCTCACATATAATACAAGAAAATTTCAGCCAGTTGCGGGATGATAATAAAGATGAGATTATCGCGAGAACACGTACGGAAGTGTTTGATCTTTTGAAACAATCCATTCGTCCGGAGTTCTTAAACCGAATCGATGAGGTGATCATGTTCACTCCGTTAAGCAGAGATGAAATTGGGGATATTGTCCGCCTGCAGTTTGCACATGTTCAAAAACAATTGGCTGAACAAAATATATTTATCACAGCATCGGATGAGGCAATGGATTGGCTTGCACAACTCGGTTATGACCCGATCTACGGGGCTAGGCCGTTAAAACGTGTTATCCAAAAACGAATCCTTAATGAACTTTCAAAGGAAATTTTATCCGGTAAAGTAAGTCGCGACTCGATCATTCGCCTTGACGTATTTGATGGCAAATTTGTTTTTATAAACAAACAGTAAATTAAACAGAAAAGGCGCCCAAAACGTTTACGACGGGTGCCTTTTCTGCTTTTTTAAACTCAGATAATCAACCTTTAACAGCCAATATCTTCAAAAGCTCATTTACATCATCTTCTCCATCGAGGTGCTTAACCAATGTTTTGGTTTTTGCATCATAGATGTATAAAGAAGGATAATTGCTTGGTTTAAATTTTTCGATAAATTGTGTTCCAGAATCGAATAAGAACTTGATATTTGCTGCCGTTCTTAAAGCTTTTGCGTGCATATTGATGAAACCGTCAACATAAGGTTTGTCGTTCATCGAGATAAAATAGATAGAAACGTTTTTTAACTTTTGCAAGTGCTGCGCAATTCCAGTGCCCATTTTTTGACAATGTCCACAGCCTGGATCATAAAAATTTAGCACGATATACCCTGACTTAGGCAATTTATCAGAATTAAATTTACCCGACTGGTATACCTCGTCAAACGAAAAAGCGGGTAGAACTTTTGGAGCCTGAGCAAATAGCGGTTTGAAAAGACAAAAAAAACTTATAAAACAAATGGAAAAAAGCATCTTCATGTTAAAGAATTTTAAACCAACAATGAATATTCAATTAATTTACGACCAATAATACCTAAAAATGCGCTTCGTTACACCATTATTTTAGTTTTTTTACAAAAAATCCGTAAGTTTGGACTAATTTTTAAATCGATCAAATCTATAAATACTTATTAATCGTGAAAAAACGAATTGCTATTTTCGCTTCAGGTTCTGGTTCAAACGCTCAAAAAATTATGGAGCATTTTAAATATTCAGATGATGCTGAGGTTGCTTTGATTTTGTCCAATAATCCTGATGCATATGTAATTCAACGTGCAGACAATTTTGAAATACCTGCACATATTCNNTATCGCAATGAATTTTACAACACGGATAATGTTGTCAACATCCTTAAAAATTTAAATATTGATCTCGTTGTTCTCGCAGGTTTCTTATGGCTTGTCCCAAATAATCTTTTAAAGGCTTTTCCCAATCAGATTATCAATATCCACCCTGCCCTTCTCCCCAAGTATGGTGGCAAAGGTATGTACGGAGACCATGTACACAAAGCTGTTTTAGCAAATAAAGAGGAGGAACACGGAATAACTATTCACTTCGCTAATGAGCATTTTGATGAAGGAGAGATTATTTATCAAGCCCGCTTTAAAGTTGACCCTAAGGATACTTTAGACACAATTAAATTTAAAGGACAACAGCT
>DKIT01000034.1 GCA_002454415.1 Sphingobacterium sp. UBA6711 | reverse complement strand
CAGATCAATTGATCTGTCTTTTTTGTTTGTACCTAAACTCACAGTATTTTTAAAAGAATCAAACGATAAAATTTGACAGCTGTTCTTCCATAAAAAATAATATTATGGCAACATCTAATCAAAACAACTCACAGATGCCAAACGAGCATTTACACGAACTATTTGTCGACGAATTAAAAGATATCCTGGGCGCAGAAAAACAACTCGTTGTTGGATTGAAGAAAATGAGCAAAGCTACACAAAGTGAAGAACTCAGACAGGCCTTTAATGAACACTTAACGCAGACAGAAGGGCAGATTGAGCGTTTGAAGGAAGTGTTCCAATCGCTGGGAAAAGCCGCACGCGGCAAGAAATGTAAGGCTATGGAAGGTTTATTAAAGGAAGCCGACGAGATTATTGAAAGCTTTGAAGGCGATCGTGCACTGGACGCTGCTCTTATTTCAGCAGCACAAAAGGTGGAACATTATGAGATCGCGAGCTATNNTGTCTTGTTACCTATGCTAAGCTTATGGAGCACACTGAAGCCGAACAGTTACTGCAGCAAACTTTGGACGAAGAGAAACAAACAGACGTACTACTTACAGAAATAGCCATGTCTGGTGTGAACGAATGCGCTTCTTAGGATAAAAACAAATGCCCGACTATTCGGGCATTTGTTTTTAATCTTCGTGGCCAATAATCGAAGCCCCTATTGAGGTCAGAATCCAGATAACATAGCTTAAAGAACATGATCAATCCGGTAACGCCGTGGACATCCACTGCACATGCAGATATCGCGAGCAGCAAGCACATTTTCGAAATTCTCCTTCCCGATTACAATTTTCGTTTATATAATACTGGTGATTCCCTTTGGCTGGTCGCTCGATGGAAACGAGGCGGAAGTATAGCTTTCCGAATTGCTTTCGGCATAAATAGCGACTTTGATGAAGTTTCCATTAGCAAGGCTGATAACGAGACGATTATTATCGCGTCTACACGTTTAGGTTATTATCGGATTATATTATCTTTACCTCGTTCTTCTGAAACGATATTTCGCTATACGACGAGCTTTCGAGCAAAATTCCCCATGCTTATCCCTTTTTGGCCACGTGATATTGTTCCCCTAATGCAGCGTGGAAAGACCGAAAACACAGAAGGCATTATTCACAGTCATCAGGTCGGCAGCCGATCGGGCCAAATCTATTTCAGTATGACTAAACCAAAGACGGGCTCGGTTTTCTACTTCCAAAATCTGACAGCCATCTCGCCCTATTGTCAAGCTACAGAAGTTTCGCTGCGTGAAACTGTTGGCGGAAGCTGGCCCGAGCTGGGTTTTCAATTTCCCGTCAACGCAGAAAAAGCACTTCCAGCGCATAGCGAATATATTGTATCGGATGCATTTGTGCTATTGACACCACATATTCCTAAAAAAGACAGTGAGGTGGCCACTCAATTCCTCCATTATTTATCGACCATTTATACGCTTTTGCCCAAACCCGAGCCAAGTGGACATGATTGGATAAATACAGCGAAAAAAGTGTTGGAAAACCTTTATACGAATAAAGGTTGCTGGACGCAGACAAACGGCATTCCCTACCTGAATGCTTACGTGGAAGATTATAAGACCCCTCCAGAGATCATGGTTNNAGCCGTCTTATTGCCGCTACAGGAATACCTAACTTGGAAGGGCACTAACCATTCTCTTTCCGAGGACATTAAGCGTGGGCTTGGTGCATTTTACGACGCCCGCGTAAAAAGCATCGTACGGTATCACCCGGCACTCGAAGATGATCTTGATAAATCCGAAGAGCAAAAACGGGAGATGGTCATGGATTCGTGGTATTTGCATCATCCTCTTTTGAACCTGTCTCGATTGGCTCTTCGGGGTGATGTGGTAGCCAAAAAGTTATTTCTAGATTCCATTGATTATGCTATTCGCGTTGCAAAGCATTTTGATTACGATTGGCCCGTTTTTTATAAGATGACCACATTGGAAGTGTTGAAAGCTGAAACATCTCCGGGTAAGGGTGGTGAGAAAGATGTAGCGGTATCTTATGCCCATGTTATGCTAATGGCCTGGTATCTGACCGGTGAAAAGCGCTTTCTCCATGAAGCAACAATAGCGCTAAAGCGTCTGCAGGGGCTGGGTTTTGACATTTTTTATCAAGCCAATAATACGGCCTTTACGGCTGCTGCCTTGGTAGAACTGTATAAAGAAACGGGCGAGCTCAGGTACCTTGAATCAAGCTATTGCTGCCTTGCTGGCATTTTCAAAAATTGCCAAATTTGGGACTGTAATTATGGATACGGACAAAATTTCCCCTATTTTTTCGCTGTATTTCCGTTAAACGACGCACCCTATACGGCAGCTTATGAGGAATTGGAGGTCTTTGCAGCTTTACACCATTATATCGAAGTCAGCGCTGGAATTAAAATTCTGCCCGCATTGAAAATACTTATTCCTGAATTTATCAAATACGCTGTCGGACGATTAGCCTATTATTTTCCAGCTATGTTGCCTTCCGATATGATTTCTGAAGATGTAAAAACTGGAGAAATTCAAAAGGATCTATGGATCCCACTAGAAGATATTCATGATGGTTGGGAAAAAAGTGGCTCAGTTGGTCAGGAAGTATATGGAGCAGGTCTCGCTTTTGGAATGGTTCCGAGGCAATATTTTAAATTACCGGAGCTTGATGCTATTATCTTTATAAATTATCCAATCACAGATCTTCGAATCGGTAAAAAATCAGCTACCTTTCACGTGGGGGGAATTGCGGCATTGAAGGCTGAACTGAAATTCCTGGATCCTACGGGGATACACATATCCTCTGTAAAAATAGAGCAGAAGATTAAAACCACGTATCAACCCGTCAAGGAGAAAGCACCGGCACAATTTGAACTCTCGGGTACTGGTATGGTACGCATAACGTGGAAATAAAGCAACTTTACCTACTACTTTCATCAAAATATCGAAACTATTTTATACATAAGATTGTCAATTAATAGTTATGGATATCAGCCGTCACTATATATCGCTAAAAAAGCAGGATTCATATAAACAAAAGTGCTGGGATCGAACGAAATAACGATATTTTTATATGGCAAATAACAGTCTCGACATATATCTCCAGGCACTGAATTCCGCTAACTCTGGAATTATTATCACGGATAACATGCAGCCGGACAATCCCATCATTTATTGCAATAGAGCATTTGAGATGATCACCGGTTATTCAAAAGAGGAGGTCATCGGACACAATTGCCGTTTTCTCCAAGCGCAGGATCGTTCCCAACGGGAAAGAAAACAACTCAAAGAAAGTATACAGTTAGGCGAAGAATGTCGTGTCGAAATAAAAAACTATCGAAAAAACGGCGAGTTATTCTGGAACGAATTGTATATTTCACCAGTGAAAAATGCCGATAATACAATAACCCACTTTATTGGCGTTCAGAATGATATTACAAATCGTAAACGAACTGAATATGAATTAATGGATGAAAAATCTTCCGTTGAGGACAAAATCCAAGAACGGATCAAAGAGCTGACCGTAAAGGAAGCATTTTTGTCCAGTATAATCCAGACTGTACGGGAAAGCTTATTGGTGCTGGATGCGAATTCTATAGTGTTAAGCGCCAACAGCCATTTCCTCAACTCCTTTAAAGTCACCACTGAGGAAACTATTGGAAAAGTACTTTTTGAATTAGGCAATCATCAGTGGGATATAGACCCTTTGAAGAAATTACTCACAAAGATACTACCTACCAGCAATCCCGTAACGGATTACGAAGTGGAACACCATTTTGAACACATTGGACGCAAAGTAATGCTACTCAATGCGTACCGGATTGAATTTGAAGGTCAATATAAGGATAGAATCCTGATAGCCATAGAAGATGTTACGGAGAAGAAAGAACAAGATCGGCGCAAAGATGATTTCCTTTCCATTGCCAGCCACGAGCTAAAGACTCCTCTTACAACCATCAAAAGCCTAGTACAGATTCTACAAAAAATGGATCCATTAAAATCACGTGAAAAATTTACTTTGGCACTAGATAAAGTATCGTTGTATATAGAGCAGCTCAACAAGCTTATTACTAAATTATTGGACACATCGAAGATTCAGTCTGGGAATATTGAATTACCTATGGAACCCTTTGCTATAGCCAATACGTTAAAGCAAGCGATTGAAAATCTCTCGGTGGCTATATCTAGCCATCAAATTTTCCTTACAGGAACTGGGGATGCCCTCGTTCTTGGTGATGAAATGCAAATATTACAGGTCATCAATAACTTAATTTCNNATAAGGTGGAAATTCATATTGACAAAGTCAGCGACTATATTAAAATATCAGTTACCGACTATGGGATGGGCATCAATTACAAGGACAAAACGAAGATCTTTGAACGGTTTTACCGAGCTAGCGATATTCAAAAGAAATTTCCGGGTTTGGGAATAGGCCTATATGTATCGCATGAGATCATCAGCAACCACAAAGGGACATTATGGGTTGAAAGTGAACCCGGTGAAGGGTCGACCTTTAGTTTTACATTACCAATTTTTAAAAGCGAGAACAATGTCAGCTAAAAAAATCATGATTTGTGACGATAACCGGGGTATACTCGATGTACTTGAAATGTATTTAGAATTAGAAGGATTCACCGTCGTAACGGTTATCAATAGCACAGAACTCATAAAAGATATACTTACACATAAGCCAGATTTATTGTTATTGGATCTTTGGATGCCTATTTTATCAGGAGACCAGGTCTTGAAAATTATCCGCAATACGAGAGATATCGCCTCTCTACCCGTGATTATTCTCTCGGCCAGTACAGATGGAGGTACTGTCGCGGCAGAAATAGGCGCCAACGACTTTATTGCAAAGCCATTTGACCTGAATGATGTAACCGCAAAAATCAAAGACATTTGTGGATAAATCATTACCCATACGCAGAAGTCATCTTGAGCGCGTCAAATACGTTAAAGAAAAAATAAAATAGTCCATAGTTGTGTAATCAGCCGGTTGTTACTTGAGGGTACACTTTAAGCTTTAAAAATATTTTTAATTAAAAATAGGTAAACGCTATTGACGATATGTTGTCAGCAACCCTTGTTAACTTTGTAGGACATTTAAAACACATGAGTTTATGGGGCTAATTAGAGATATTTACACGCCAAGCTTTTACCGTTCGATTGCCGATCATTTCTGTGCTATATACCCAAAATTTGATACTAAGGGGTTTATTAGCGGTATTTTCTCCAACGATTTCAACGATATGGAGTGGAAGCAGCGGACTAAACACAGCACACTAATATTACATAAATTTTTACCTTCTTCTTTTCCTGAAGCAGCTTCTCTGATCATGAAAGTCACCCAACAACTACAGGAGATTGGCCATCCGGGAGGGCTTGAATATGTAATTTTCCCAGATTATATTGAAACCTATGGAATTGACGATTTTGATATCGCGATCAGAGCATTTGAAGTGGTAACCAAGTTTATTACTTGTGAATTTGCCGTTCGATCTTTCCTTATCAAGTACAATGGGCGCATGATAGCCGAAATGAATCGATGGTCACAAGACCCTCATCCTCAAGTCCGAAGACTTGCNNATGGCTATTCCCTCATTAAAAAAAGACCCATCCCCTATTTTACCTATACTCGAAAATCTTAAAACTGATCCTTCTGACAGTGTCAGGAGAAGCGTAGCAAATAATCTCAATGATATTGCCAAGGATCACCCCCATCTCGTGCTCAACATCGCTAGAAAATGGAAAGGAATCAGCAAACTCACAGATGCGATTATTAAACATGGTAGCCGTACCTTGCTTAAACAGGGACATGCTGAAATCCTGACCTATTACGGCTTGGAAAGTTCCAATTTTAAAGTCTCTAACTTGATCGTCCATACACCGATTGTAAAAATAGGTGATGAGGTCAGTTTCTCCTTTCACGTAAAAAATAGCAGTGAAACCGCGAAATATTTACGCTTGGAATATGGGGTATATTATCAGAAGGCAAATGGCCAAGTGTCCCGAAAAGTCTTTAAAATAAGAGAACGAATCTATGAAGGTTCAGAGAACTGCATAGTTGCCCGAAGGCAATCTTTTAAATTGATCATCACACGAAAGTTCTATGTGGGAAGACACAAAATTTCCATCGTAATCAATGGGCAAGAGACAGAAGAAATAGATTTTGAACTGATAGCACGATAGTGCATTG
>DKIT01000198.1 GCA_002454415.1 Sphingobacterium sp. UBA6711 | reverse complement strand
TGACTTTTGGGCATCTTGGTGCCCAGACTGTCGCGTGGAGAGCCCGGATCTTGTAAAAACATACCAACAGTTTAAAGGCGACAACTTTGAAATACTAGGTATATCTTTTGATAAGGATCGTAATTCTTGGATTAAGGCCATCCATGCCGATAAGCTACACTGGCGACATGTTTCGGATCTAAAACGTTGGCAAAATGATGTGGGAACTTTATATGCTGTAAAATCCATTCCACAAAATGTTTTGATCGATCCAAATGGAAAAATAGTGGCTAAAAATCTTCACGGTGATGCCCTACGTGCAAAACTAAAAGAAGTATTGAAAAAGTAAAATAGAGACGGTCAAAGTCATTAAAAAGACCATGCCTTGACAGGGGCATGGTCTTTTTAGGTTTAACTATGCGCTCTTTTCCTAACCAAACAAGGCACTGAATATATCCTCTAATTTGGCTACAGGACGAATGGCAATATTATATTTTTTGGCGTCCAATCCCTTGGTATTGAACTTAGAAATAAAAATACNNATCAACAGCATATTTAATCGTTTGGTATCGTAGCCTGTAGAAGAGCGCTGAGCATTACCAAATGCTGAATTACTGACCAATGCTTGTACTTCAATCATCATCCTTCGCATTCCTTCCAGCATCGCAGCAATTGAAACACCACTGACAGGCTCATCCCGTTGGGAAATCATAATCTCGGAGGGATTAGACACCTCTCTCAGGCCTGAGCCCTGCATCTCATAAATTCCAAGTTCTGAAGCAGATCCAAAACGATTTTTTACTGCCCTCAAAATCCGGTAGACATGATGGCGATCGCCCTCAAATTGAAGCACTGTATCCACCATGTGTTCTAAAACTTTTGGCCCCGCAATGGACCCATCCTTGGTAATATGCCCTACAATAAAGACCGGTGTACTTGTTTCTTTTGCAAACTTCAACAATTCGGCCGTACATTCGCGGACCTGAGAAACCGAACCCGGTGCCGACTCAATTTGGGATGAATGTAGAGTCTGAATGGAATCGATTACAATGACATTGGGCTGCACCGTCTCAATCTGCTTGAAAATATTTTGTGTGGATGTTTCCGTCAGGATATAACAATTCGCCTTGGAGGATTGGGACAAACGCTCCGCCCGCATCTTAATCTGCTGCTCACTTTCCTCTCCAGAAATATAAAGTGTCTTGACCTGAGGAATAGACAATGCCAGCTGCAACATCAAAGTTGACTTACCAATACCGGGTTCGCCACCGATGAGCACCAATGAGCCGTNNCGGGAACAATACCACCACCTAATACCCGATTAAATTCCTGATCGGGGGTCAATATCCGGGATTCATCTTGATAGACAATTTCGTGGATAATCGCAGCTTTATTTGCTCTTTTAGTATTTCCAGATGCTGTGGAACTACGCCATTCCGGCACTTTTGAGCTCGTCTTTTCGACGACTTCTTCAACAAAACTATTCCATTGTTTACAGGAAGGACACTGTCCCATCCATTTGGGCGACTCATAGCCACAGTTTTGACAGAAATATGCTGATTTTGATTTTGCCATGCTACGAAATTACAAATTTATAGTTCAGGAATAGGCTACAAAATACGCATTCCAGGGCCTTTTATCGTTTTTGGTTTTCGTTGATGGATTCATAAATAGCATCCTGAATTCTACTTCTGATATTCAGATCCAAGAGTTTGGTACTCACTTGGGGGTGTACCCTGTTGGACAGGAAAATATAGATTAATTGATTTTGGGGATCAATCCAGATGCATGTTCCTGTGTAGCCGGTATGTCCAAATACTGAACTATTGGCAAATTTGGATGGATACGCATTTTTAGGATTGGGATCCCAGCGGTCAAACCCCAGCCCTCTACGGCTTGTCGCAGATTGCTTGGCGGTAAATAAGTCAATTGTTTCCGTGTTAAAAAAACGATCACCACCATATTCACCCCTATTGAGTAAAAGCTGACCGTAAATCGCTAAATCATTTGCTGTGGCAAACAAACCGGCATGCCCAGCAATACCACCAGCCATGGCAGCACCCTGATCATGTACATAACCTTCCAGCAATGTTTTGCGGAAAGAAGTATCTTGCTCTGTAGGAACAATTTCATCCTTTGTAAAACGCTCCCGAGGAAGATAACCAGCGCGCGTCATTCCCAGGGGCTTATAAAAATTTTCCTGAACATAATCTTGTAGGGGTTCAGCCGTCTGATGTTCCGCGACCTCTTTCATCACATACATACTGATATCGCTATAGACGTAATTGCCCGTTGGCTTGACCGCTGAATTTAACATTTCGGGCCACATAACATCACGGTAATAGTTATTGAGGATATAGCTATTATCAGCCATCTTCACCCGGTGTTTGTCATCGGATATCGAAACGACATCCCCGGCTTTCAAATATTTGTAAAAAGGTATAAAAGGTGTGAACCCAGCTTCGTGCAACATCACGGAACGGAGCTTAATATCCTTTTTATTGGTATATTTTGCCTGCCATAGGTAATGCCCCATCGTGCTATCCAAATTGATTATATTTCGTTCTGTAAGACGCATAATAACAGGGGTCGTACCCGCAATTTTACTTACTGAGGCCAAATCAAAAATATCGCTTGTTTTTGTCGCTATGTCTTTGGAATACGTATGATAGCCGTACGATTTTTCCAATAATACCTGGCCATCCTTTACGACCATGACGACAGCTCCCGGAGTTGCTTGCTTATCGATCGCTTCTTGCGCTATAGCATCAATCTTTTTTGTCAACTTCGGCACGTTCACATCTGAGCTTGATGCAGAGCCATATTGCAACCTTGTCTGCGCAGTTTTGACATGGCCGGCCGTAATGGCTGCTCCTCCAAAAATAGACATGGCCATATGACGTTGTCCTGTCTCTGAGAAAGGCGCCAGTAATTCAATCAAGTCGGATTGTGGGTGCTCAGATAAGATCTTTTTGCTCTTTTCATGCTCGAAAAAATGACAAAGTATAACTTTTTTATTATTTAATACGGCTTGCTTTAGCTGCGCTAGACAATCTGCCTCCAAGTCATCCTCTTTTCCTGCTACCACAATCGTATTGTAATACTTGATGTCTTCATCGAATTTGCTAAAATCAAAAACTTTGATGTTCGCGTAGCGAGCCAACTGATTTGTAAATACCCTGTATTTTTCTGCATTTGGAACCACTACGGCAATCCGAAGATGATCCAGATTTTTTAAAGGCAACAGCTGATCCAGATTATTGAAGAGGATGGTTTCGTTTTTGATTGTGGATTTATATTGAGCGAACAAGGGGCCAATACAGAACAAACCTGCAAATAATGCCCCAAAAAATCGTTTTTTCATTCTGCTTTTATCGTTTTTTAGGTTCTTTCAAATAAAAATACGAATAAAATAACGAAGGAATAAACTCCCCCTGAAAAAAAAATAATTTTGTTACGTCCCCTTATTTTAGGCGAACCTCCTGAAAACTTAATTGGGTTTGTTCCGATTGCATCATGCTGGTTTTTTATGTAAGTTTGACTAATGCCAGAATTGATTCAAGATAAAACAATATTTTCCTTGCTGGAAGTGAGCCGCAGTATTCAAAAGACGCTTGCGGAGCGTTATAAGAGTTTGTACTGGATCAAGGCGGAAATGAACAAACTCAATCATTATACACATTCTGGCCATTGCTATCCTGAGCTGGTCGAGAAACAGGATGGCAAAATTGTCGCTGAAATTCGGTCTATCTTATGGAAGGCTGACTATACGCGTATCAACAACAACTTCCTAAAAATCGCACAAGAGCCTTTACGAGAAGGAATCACAATGCTCTTCCAGGCGAGCATTTCATACGATCCAATGTATGGCCTGAGTTTGCGCATTGTTGATATCGATCCAACCTTTACTTTAGGCGAACTCGAGAAAGAAAAGTTAGACAGTATCCGGAAACTTAAGGAGGAAGGTATCTACGAGGCCAATAAGTCGGTTCCATTTCCTATGGTTCCCAAAAGACTGGCTATTATATCGGTCGAAACGAGCAAGGGGCTTTCAGATTTCTACAAAATTATCAATCAAAACCCTTGGGGTTATCGATTGGAATGCACCCTATTTCCTGCCTTATTACAAGGCGACAAGTCGATCCCTTCCATCATCAGTCAACTTGCTGTCATTGCAGCGAAAATCGATGCCTATGATGTGGTGGCGATTATACGAGGCGGCGGTGGCGAGGTAGGCCTATCCAGTTACAACAACTATTTGTTGGCCCGAGCTATTGCGATATTTCCGATACCAGTTTTAACGGGCATTGGGCATTCAACAAATTATACGGTCAGCGAAATGGTGGCCTATAAGAACGCAATTACCCCGAGTGAACTTGCCGATTTTCTGATTCAAAAGTATCATAATTTTGCAGTTCCAATCGATCGGGCGGCGGAGAATATCCAACAGCTGATCCTGACACGGTTTAAAGAAGAACGGAATATGCTATCCCAGCTGGCCACTCATATTCAGTGGATCGGTAAAAGGGAAATCCAGGCATCGAAAGCAAACATTCAGCAGGTACAAAATGAACTAAGCGCCTTAGTCAGGCTTCGGTTATATGAATATAAAACGGCCATAGCGCATAACGAGCGAATCATTCAATTGTCAGATCCAATTAGACTCTTAAAACAGGGCTTTTCTATTACTAAAATCAATGGAAAGCTACTTCAGTCGGCAGCTCAAATTTCGATAGGAGACGTCATACATACCAGGTTAGAAGACGGGGATGTCATCAGTATCGTAACAGATAAATCCCCTAACGAAAAAGGAGACATCGACAATGTTTAATTTTAGCGGTTTATAACAAAAATAATCAACATTAAAGTACGCAACAATGGGACAGAACTATACGTATACAGACGCGTTTAATGAACTACAAATCATCGTAAAAGAAATCGAAAATGGAACAACGAATATAGATGAGCTCGCAGAGAAAATCAAAAGAGCATCCGAGCTTATCCATGTTTGCAAAGCAAAATTGACCGCAACAGAAGAAGAGGTCAACGCCTTATTACAACAGATCTCCCCAAATCAAGAAAGCGCTGATTAATTTAAATAAATGCTGATTAATTTAATAAATAGGGAAATCTATGCAATCATCTCCCTATTCAAAATTTCTATCTAACGGATACATTAGCACTTCAAACAGCAATAGTTGGCATCGTAGAGCGCTTGCATATAATATATCACTTTGCCAAAGGCACAAGCTAAGGAGCCTTCAGTTTGTGAGGAGCCACCGTTTGAATTAGCGCCCGAGCCAAAATTCTATTTGGGTCAACGATAACCATACCATTGTAATCGCGCTCCGGAATAGCTAACGGCATCTCGGAACAAGCCAAAATAATCACTTGAGCGCCTTGTTTCTTTAGATCATCCATTGCCATCAACAAGTCCTCTCTCGCTTTATTCGCCACCGGAGCGGGCTGTGCTTTTATTCCATAATCTTTATCGTAGATCGCATTGTTCACTTTTTCCTCTTGCCCTCCCTCCAATTCAACAACTATAAAACCTTTACTAATAAATACATCTCTATAGGGTCCGCAGATTTGCTCACCTGCTGTGGATAAAATACCGACTGTACTGTCAGGATAATTTTCCTCCACAAATCCTACGGTCTCTTGCACAATATGCAATAGTTTCAGCGTAATTCCCATTCGGACCATTTCATCTTTCACGACAGAAAAAATTGGTTCCGCATGCGCTGTATTTGAAGGAATGACGGCACAAGTCGCACCGGCCGTTTCCAATTGCTTCAAAATCCCAGCAATAGCCTTCCCCGGATTTTCATTGGAATTGTTCAACAGATATGCCTTGCGATCAGCCACCAGATTTGGACATGAAAACAACAAGAGCGGCAAGTGCTCCTGATCAGAACTTGCCGCTGTCTCATCTATAATTTTCTTTGCAATATCTAAGCCCGTATAGGGACCTAGTCCACCAACTATACCAATCATAATTACTATTTTTTATATCTTCAATATAACCAATAGCGCTACAAATGGTTTGTAGAAATTACCATTCTATAGATTGGTCTTCATCTGGAATCTGCGTATTCAGCTGCCGTTCTAAAATGAGTGATCCAGAAACCTTAAATTTAATGGCGGTTGTAGAAACCAGGGTGTAATCGGTAAATTCATAGTCTACATTATTTACGGTAATGTAACGGTGCAATAAATATGGGCGTACAGCATCCATTTGTTCTGAAACGGTATAGCTTGCATCCTTTTTTACCACAAATTTCATATTTGGATTTTCAGCACGGAATGTGACTCCGCCTGTTTCATTAAACGTTGCAAAGACTTTATAATTCTTTCTGTCTTTTCGATCTTCATCGATATTTCCTGCATAGAAGAAAACTGTGTTCTCATCGACCACATAACTTCTGATCTCACTTTTCACGATCGGAGTTTCATTTTCATGCCCATCCATTACAACTTTTAAAGCTGTGCCACTATAAGTACCTGAATAATTATTAAAAGGATTGACGCGCAGCAATGCTTTTTTATAATATTTCCGTGGATTTATCTTGTATTTAGCCGCGGGATCTTCCAAAATTGTCAGCGGAAGGACCCATTTTTCGGCCATATCAATTCCTTTTAAGGAAAAATCGATGGCCATCAACGCCGTATTTTCCCCAGACTTGATGTTGACCGTCTGTGGTATGGAAAAATAACTGTTATCCAACTGTTTGTAATAAAAATCTTCCCGCGCTTGAAAACGTTCATAGTTCAATATACCCAAAGTATCAGGGTCCACCGCAACACGGACTGAAAGGTCATTATTATTTGTTGTCGATCCACTCACTTCCAACGGCTGTAGAAATGTTGTTTTTTGTCCATCTTTATAACGGACATAGATATTGGCGACACCCTCGCTTTCCAAAGGGGCCTTAAACGAAACGTAATGTTCGAATTGTTCCTCTTTCCATTCATCGTTGCAGGCGCTGCAGGCGATCAATACCATCAGGAACAAAAGCTGTATAGATGACTTTTTCATAAATTGCATAGTTGATTAATCATTATAGGTCCAACCTGGGTTTTGTGTTAAATTCTTGTTGCGTTTGAGTTCCGTATGACTAATTGGCCAAAACCACATTTTATCTGCAAAAGTTGTTTTCAATGTCCAGATCGCAACAGGTTGGTAAAACAGATCACGTTCTTTTTCATTCATTAGGACATTACAGCCATAAACTGGCAAGGCTTCCTCAACAGGAGCATCCATCCAGCGGCGCAGATCATAATAACGTTGTCCTTCTCCTACAAGCTCAATAAAACGTTCGCGCTTGATCATTTTACGCAATTCGTCTTTACTGCTATATGTACTAGCAGTATAATCGGGGACACCGCCACGGATACGGACGGGATGAATACCCTTTTTAATTTCAGCGATGTCACGACTTAGGGCATAACTTCCTCCACGCCAAGAGGGAATTGTGAAGGAACCGCTCAATTCGTTTAATGCTTCTGCATACATAAGTAAAACATCCGCATAACGGATAGCTGGCTCCGCCTTCGAAACAACACGGGAGCCTACACCGCCTTCATAAGTATCACTCGGGTGGACAAACTTTTTAACCCCAAAGCCTGTACGTAACCAGTAACCATTTGCAGAGTTAAAGCCATTTCCTTTGGGATCCGCACTGTAATAAAAAATCTGCTTATTTCTGTTTTCTGGTTTTGTTTCATTGAGCAACGTCCAAAAACTACCACTGTAGGCTACCGAGGCATAGAATCGAGGCTCACGATTTGCATATTGCAAGGAGACACCCGGGCGTAGTGGTCTATATCTTTTTGCATCATAATCTTCCTGGGTCACATAGCCGACTACCCTACTGGAACCATTACCACGTCCAATTTCATGATCTTTTCCCGGCACATCGCGACCATCATTCATCGCGTAAGCATCCACCAGCTTCTGTGTGAGTCCGTGTGTATTCCATCCCGTTGCAGAGCGCGGTAACTGATGAATAACCATTTGGTCAATCCCTTCATTGGGCTGATTATTTCCGCGCGTAAATATCAACTCAGGATTACCTGAGGCAGACAAAGTTCCGTCAAAGACCTGTGCATACGATTTCGTTGGATCGATATTTGCCCATCCCTCCGGCCAGCTTTTATCTGAAAAGTTATGATCTTCGGGAGGTCTGACAGTCGCATCATCGCCTGTTTCCTGAAAAGGTGCAGTATACAGCTTGTACACCCCTAGTTCGATCACATCTCGGGCGGCTGCAGCCGCTTTCGCCCATTTCTCTTCTTTAAAGTCCGCCGACAATAATCGTTTTCCTTTTTTGTCCACCAATAGTGCAGCATAGCCGGAATTATTACCGTTGGCCAATGGGCTTGCAGCATAGAGTAGTACTTTGGCACGAGCGGCCAAAGCAGCACCGACGGTTGGACGTGCAGAACCATCCTGCCCACGCTTCATACCCAGGGCTTCCATTTCCTTCGCTGCCTGCAAGAGTTCATTGCTAATGAAATCCGCACATTCCTCATAGGTATTGCGAGGTATGGCAAGATCGTCATAGCTATCTGTATAATCCAATCCTTCATCTGGCAATAATGGAACCGGACCATATTTACGGAGCAATAACCAATAGAGGTAAGCGCGCGCGAAACGTGCCTGTCCTCTATAATCTGAGATTTCAGCTGCCGACATTTCGGTATTCATATATATATTCTGAATAAAGGTAGACGCATTCCGAATGCCCCGATAGGACTGTGTCCATGTCCCCTGTTTATCCGTTTCCGTATATTGGCCCATTTTGAACATATTGTAGGAAAGTTCATTTTTTGAGGGGTCGTAATCTTTATCCCGATCACCGTAATACATATCATCGGCAAAACAATGTGGTGTCAATCCTTTACTGGCCACATCGGCATTCTCTCCTTTAAACTCCTCGAAAACATGTGCGAGCCATTCCTCTGAATACACTTTACTTTTAAAGGTCTTCTCTATATTCAGTCGATCCTTAAAATATTGGTCGGACTTCAAATAATCCTTTTTGCAGGATGAGGCAAAACTTGCTCCCAACACAAGCAGCATTGCAATGCATAATTTATTTCTTTGCATCATTTTTAATTTTATAGGTTGACATTGATACCAAATGTAAACGACTTAGGCAATGGATAATCTTCCCCCCTTGGCGTAGCTAGCTCCGGGTCCCAGAGCTTAAATTTTGACCAGGTAAGCAAATTTGAACCAACTAAAAACACACGAATGCTATTGATCTTAATCTGATTGGTTAATTGCTTTGGCAGGGTATAGCCAATATCTAAGGTTTTCAAACGAAGGTATTGACCGTTCTTCAACCAAAATGTAGACTCCCTAAAGTTATTGGGATTGGCGCCATAACTCAATCTCGGATAAGAAGCATTGGGATTTTCAGTCGATGGATCACCCGAAATATCTTCAGAAATCCAACGATTATCACCCATCACCCCCTTCAAAACCTGTCCCCACTCACCCTCGCTAAAGGCATAGACTGTTTTTCCATAGGTAAAGAAGGTCGATTTACCAGAGCCTTGGAAGTGAACGCTGATATCGAGATTTTTCCAGCTTGCTGACGCCCCCACACCATAGACCAGGTTAGGTCGTCTTGTCGCACCAATAGCGACACGATCACCGTCGTCGATGATACCGTCTCCATTAATATCCTTATATTTAATATCCCCTGGCTGGTAAGTGCCAAATGTCTGTTTGGGACTATTACGTATATCATCATAATCTTTAAACAAGCCCAAAGCGATGAGTCCTTTCGCCTGATCGACACGATATCCTTTTTGATTTTGATAGCCATATACGTTATATTCCTCATCGATCTCCGTAATTTCATTTTTACTATAGGTGATATTACTTCTGGCAGTTAAATTTACTTCCCCTAATTTCTGGTTATATAATAGGCGACCATCAAAACCTTTTGATTTTACCGCTCCCACATTAGCGCTTGGCACGGATTCCAATCCGACCAGAGCAGGCAAATAATTCCGAGACATATAAATGCCCGTACGTGTTTCATTAAAGAAATCCAGATTGGCAACAATCTTATCTTTAAAAAGTGCCAAGTCAAATCCCAAGTTCTTTTTTGTAGCCATCTCCCAGGTCACATTGGATGAAGAGACCTGGCTATATTTCATTCCGCCATAATAGCGGTTAAAGCCATAATCGGCCCATTGATATCCGCCTTCAGGAACCCAAACATTTTCATTATTAAAATGTCCAATTTCACTAATAGTGGATAGGTAAGGGAATCGTGCTCCACCGGCTAATTGATCGTTACCCACTCTCCCCCAGGAGTACCTGATCTTGAACATATTCATCCAGCTCATATTATTCTTCACAAAAGGCTCTTCACCAATATTCCAGGCTGCTGAAACCGCGGGAAAAAAACCGTATTGTCGACCCGGTGCAAAATTTTCCGAACCATTATAGCCAAAATTAAAATCAGCGATATAACGTGATTTCCAATTATAAGTTAGGCGGCCAGCTAAGGCCTGGTTTCTTCTTGCGATACCATTTTTTATATCATCGCCAAGATTAACTGTCCGAATAAGTGCATCACGCGTAAAGCGGGCAACGGCCCCAATATTATGATCGCCGATACTACGATCATAGTTAAACATCATATCGTAAAATTCGCGTCTTTCACCACTGGCACTACTTGACTGATACAATTCTTGCGGATTGGAAATATGCGTAAAGATTAAATTTCCATTCTCATCCCTTGCTCGTTCAGCACGCCATTGTTCAGGCCATTTACGGCGGTATATACTGTTGTCGTTATTGGTATCATAACCGATAATTCCCCTAAACCGTAAACCCTTGGTTATAAAATCAAAATTTTGTTCAATGGAGATATTTGTCTGAATCTTGTTCTGCCAATTTTCATTATACCCTGTCTGCGTAGCAACTACCCAAGGATTGGTCTGATTTCCTGTTCCGATAGCCGGAACATAACCATTTGAATACAGTACCGGTGTGCGGATCGGAGAATAACCGAATAATACACCCCAAAAATCATTATCACCCAAACCCGGACTGTTCCTTTTATTGAGGGAGCCCGCAACACCTATTTTTACGACCGTACTTTTGGTTACGTTGATATCTGTGTTCAAACGGTAATTATACCTTTTGTAATTTGCATTGGTATTGTAATCGTTCCGTAACGTTTCATCGGTCTTGTACATACCGCCTTCGTCGATATAGCTCCCGGACAAAAAATAACGTGCGGTAGCCCCACCGCCAGTCATATTCAAATTGGCACGGTAAGTCATTGCCCCGTCTTTGAGCAATAGATCTTTCCAGTTGACATTGGGATAAAGATCCGGATCCAATCCCAATCGCAATATTTCCAATTCCTCAGGTTGATATATCGGTGCAAAATTCCGCGTGATACGCGCCTCGTTCAATAGATTGGCATAGGTAACTCCATCTTCAAATTCAGGTGTGATAGTACGGCTATTATAGATATTCTCGTCTTTGAAATTAATACTAATCTTGCCATCTTTACCGCGCTTGGTTGTGATTAAAATAACACCATTTGCGCCTCTAGAACCGTAGATTGCGGTTACAGCTGCATCCTTAAGAATATTGATGGTTTCGATATCTTCGATATTAATATCATTAATATCGCGTTCGATATTATCCACCAAAATGAGAGCCGATGCCCCGCCCCCGAAGGTAGAAATACCGCGGATCCAGAACTCGGTAATATTCTTTCCTGGCTGTCCTGACTGCATCATCCCTAGAACGCCAGGCGCATTTCCAATCAAAGCATTACTTATACTCGACGTTGGATTTCCTTTCATGGTGCTAACATCGACACTACTGGTCGCAGCAGTCGATGTCAACGTTCTTTGTGTACCTGTACCCGTTACGACCACTTCCTCAAGCACACTACTCTCCGATTCTTCCAGTGTCACATCGATCAGGCGATTATCTTTCACCAGCACTTCCCGTTTTTTATAACCTACAGAAGAGTACACCAGCGTCTTGTAACGATCTACTTTTATCTTATAAGTACCTTTATTGTCTGTTGTTGTTCCCAAACCTGGCGCATCCTTCACAAAGATACTGACACCAACAATTGGTGTTTTTTGAGCGTCAACAACGACCCCTGTTACTTCCAAAATATCCTGTGCCAGCGCACCAAAAGTGGCACATAGAAGTAACATACATGTAAGTAATATTTTATTCATCATCTTATCACAGGTTAATCTTGGTTATTTTCATCCATTTCTTCCAATGCAATTTTTCGGATTCTGCGGTTCTCGCGGTCACCAATGTAAAAAGCACCTTCTTGCTCATTGTAAGCAATACCCGATGGGCGGTCAAATCTCGCTTCCTCTCTCAAGTCGCCGTTGACATAACCATACGGATTGGCATTTAAGCTTGAACTGCCACGACCAGCAAATGTTGTCACAGCCCCTTCCGGTGTAAGCGCACGGATCGCATGATTCATGAGGTCTGTAAAATAAAAGTCGTACTGATCTGGCTTACCGGCTTCTACATAGGCTTGATTTTTGACAAACACCCCTTGGTACGGTTGGTTGACACGTGCTGAGGATCCCACACCATCTTTGTACCCTGACTCCCTGACTTTCCCACAAACAAGGTAAGGCTGGTTAAACCGTCTTTTCTCCCAGTTGTAATCAGCACGCATAATATAGCCCTGGTTAATGACTAAAATATAAGCGTAATTGCCACTTGGATGGATCAATGCCCGGTATTCCCACTCCGGGTCCTGAATAACGTATAGAAACTCTGATTTAGTCGTTTTATCTGTAAAATATTGATTCAGGTCAAACCGGTAAAACTCCCCCTTCGCATAGCTATTAAAGTACATTTCACCATTGACCGGATGAATAGATGCGCCATTACATTGTTTACTTCTTGTCAATACTTCTTTATCCAAGAAATTACGCACCCGCGAAAATAATAAGGTTGATTCATCATTTTCTCCACCACGATCTTGAGCCACCACCATATAATTACCATCTAACGAAAAGTCGAGGCTACGCGGACGATCGAAGTCCGAACGCTTTTTAGTAATGGTACTATCCTCAAAATTAACGAGATAAAGACCATTATTTCCATCAAAGGTCATCCACAGATGTTTCGGATTCAGGGGATCAAATTTCATAAACGAAGAAAGCCAAAAGCCACTTGCCATCTGATTTTGATCGTTATCTTTAAACTTCCCGTCTTTCCAGGGCTCATCACCACGTGAATTTCTATACCCTGCCAGCGTTGATACAACGAGTTTGCGCTGATAATCAAAAGATGCTTGCGCCTTTCCCACAACAGGTTTTTCCTCACCTCCAACGCGCACTTCAATATCCCCTTTAAACGCCTGTTTTGGAACGATACAATAAAGCGATTCGCCCAAGGCATTAATGACAACCGCTTTTTTTCCACCGATAAAGACGGCCACATTTTTGGGGTCGTTTCCGAAATTTTTTCCATAAATCACAAGCCGTTGCCCCATACCTCCGGATTTGGGCGCAAAATCCGAGACAATCACAGGTTGGGACGGATNNGCACACCTTCTGCAATGCTGCCAAGATTGTCATTCTTGCAGCTTACGATGCCCAAAATAAGCACTATAATAGGCCAAATCATCTGATTTAGAGACCAACTATTAGCCGCCGTTTGTCTAGTTCTCATAAGGTTTAATATTGGTTAGAATTTATTTTAACATACTTTTTTGTATTGCCGCCCATGAATTCCAAATTCACAGACTTTAGCTATATCCATTAAAATGTGATGAACATAACTGATATTTATAGGATAGTTTTAAGACGAACGGATCGATGTCTGCCCCATTGCCGGGCGAACGCTTTGTTTTAATTTCCACATAATTGGTTATTCTTATATTTAGCTAAATGGTATTAGCTTTCTTAAGCTAAAAAAAGACTTTAGGATAATTGTTTCAAAGTCTTTCTGTTTCAAAATTACTTTTCTACTTCTTTCTATTTTTAAACGAACAATTGGTTATTAAATATTTGGTTCGATATTTTCTATCACTCTTTCTTCACAAAGAAAATGGACGGATAATTTCTAATTGACTCTCTAAATGCTTCTCTAAGGGTTTTTTCTATAATTGATTAATCAAATTTAGGAATTGTAAAGATTCTGATACGATAGAATTTTCTCAATAAACTGCTTATTTGTATCACGAAACGGACTGGAACCGGAGTAGTTATACATTATTGGTGCTATTTTCAACAGTTAGCGGTGAAGCGAAAGGAGATCAGGAAGCGTCAGCCAACCTTTTTTAAGGAGTTACCATAACAGAACCAATGGATGAGACTAGCTTTGTCTAAACAAAAGGGCATAAAAAAACCCGCAAACTTCGTATTTGCAGGTTTTTATCTTTGTAGCCCGTAGGGGAATCGAACCCCTGTTTCAAGAATGAAAATCTTGCGTCCTAACCCCTAGACGAACGGGCCTTTTTATGCAACTCCAATCACATTGTTGTTTTTGGAGTTGCAAATATAGATCTTAAAATCAGTATTACAAAAATAATTTTAAATATTTTTTAAATAAGATCGAAACCGATATCTCTTCTGAAGTATTTACCTTCGAAATATATTCTTCCAGCATCCGCTGTGGCCTGCTGAAGCGCTTCGAACAAGGTATCCTGCAATGTCGTCACAGCAATTACGCGGCCTCCCGCTGTAACAACCTTACCATCGATTTCTTTCGTTCCCGCCTGAAACACGATGGATTCTTTGATATTTTCAATATTAGCAATTTCTTTTCCCGACTCGTACTCGCCCGGATACCCTCCAGCAACTAACATGACCGTTACTGCCGTCTTTGGAGATACCGTGTACGATCGCTGATCTAAATTGCCCTGTGCGACACCTTCGAGTAGATCCAAAAGATCTGATTCTATACGAGGCAAAACAGACTCGGTCTCCGGATCGCCCATACGAACATTATATTCAATGACATAAGGCTCCCCTTCCACGTTCATCAATCCTATAAAGATAAAACCCTTATAAGGAATACCATCTTTCTGAAGTCCCTCAACTGTCGGCTTGATAATGCGCTCTTCAACTTTATTCAAAAATGTATCGTCAGCAAAAGGTACAGGAGATATTGATCCCATGCCACCAGTATTTAAGCCAGTGTCGCCCTCTCCGATACGCTTATAATCTTTTGCGGAAGGGAGCACTTTATAGGATGTGCCATCTGTCAAAACGAAAACAGATAATTCAATTCCTTTTAAAAATTCTTCTACAACCACAACCCGGCTCGCTTCTCCAAACTTGGCATCGGCAATCATTGCTTTCAACTCAGCTTTCGCATCTTCAAGATTTTCACAGATCAACACGCCCTTGCCCGCTGCTAAGCCATCGGCCTTAAGCACAATCGGTAATTTTTGCGTTTCAAGATAAGCCAAACCTTCTTCCAACGAGGTCTCATCAAATGAACGCGAGGCAGCAGTAGGCACCCCATGACGATCCATGAATTGCTTTGAAAAGTCTTTTGATCCCTCTAGCTGTGCGCCTTCCTGCTGTGGCCCTATCACAGGAATATTTTTTAAATCCTCACGATTCAAAAAATAATCATGAATACCTTTAACTAAAGGTTCTTCGGGACCAACAAGCACCATTTGCACCGCATTTTCCAACACAAAAGAAGCGATAGATTCAAAGTCAGTAACTTTGATATTCACATTTTGCCCATAAGCCCCCGTTCCAGCATTTCCTGGAGCAATAAACAATTGGTCTAAACGTGGACTTTTCGACAATTTATAGGCGAAGGCTGATTCACGACCTCCTGAACCGATTATTAGGATATTCATAACACAAAGATATTTTTTTTACGCTAATTTTCAGGCATTGGGTCGTGTAAAATGGCACTAATATTTTGATTTATAAATTGATTAAAGGAAAAATATTTTCTAATTTTCATAAAACATTCGTCATATGCCTGCTAAAATACTGTTGTTAATCAATTATCTTCTATGCTCTCTTCTGTTATCGGCTCAGATCGATCAGACCTTAAAGAAAGTAGAATCGTACCACGAAGCGCATACCAGCGAAAAAATCTATCTGCATTTGGATAAAAATGATTATGCGGCCGGAGAAAGTATCTGGTTCAAGCTATATTGTACCACGGCACCTTTCAATTTTTTGAGCCGTATCAGTAACATCGCTAATGTCGAATTGATCTCCCCGACTAATAAAATTGTCACGAGTATTAAAATCCCTGTTACACTCGGCTTAGGAATCGGTGATCTGAGCTTGCCTGATACGCTGGTCGAAGGGACATATCGCATTCGATCATACACACAATGGATGCAAAATGATTCCATAACCAATTTTTTTGAACGTATTGTTCCGATCACAAATGGACGATCAGATAATATAATAACCAAAAGCACCCTTATTCAAAACGCCAGCGAAAACAACTTCCAAATTAATCTAAAAACCATCCAAGGAGCTCCTTTAATCAACAATACCATTTACTATACTTTACTTCAGGATAACAGTAAGGAAAAATCCGGACGATTGAAGACAAACGAAAACGGAACAATTTCACTCGAGTTAAAAGATGATTTCAGGGGCGGTATTTTGTCGCTACAATTTCTCTCGCTCGATAAAAGACGTATTTTAAAAAGTTTTAACATTCCAGATCCGACAAAACAAAATAGTATTCAAATTTTCCCGGAAAGTGGAGAACTCATTAACAATCTACTCACGAAAACGGGCTTTAAAGTCTTAAACCCTGCGGGAATGGGTATGAAGTCAAAAATATCCATCGCGGAGGAAAATCAATCGCCTATCATCGAATTCGAAACGAACTCGCTTGGTATGGGGAGCACGCCGCTCATATTAAGTACTGGAAAGAAATACATTGCCACTGCATTTTTCGAAAATGGAACTTCGGTAAGTACCACTCTTCCGCCGGTAGCAAGCTCCGGCTATGTCCTCACAGTAAACGCGGGTTTAAAAGATAAAATCGCAGCTCAACTGTCTTTAACCAATGATTTGGTCGATGGTAAGGATATATATTTGGTTGCACAATATAATGGTGTCGTCCTTCATGCTGTTAAGCAAAAATTAAATGGGACAGAATTACTATTTAACATACCCAAAAAAGATTTGCCATCGGGCGTTATACAGCTTTCAATATTAACGGAACAAATGACCCCGGTTGTGGAAAGACTTGTTTTTAACTACAATGCCGCGACGACACTATTCCCAATTTCAGTTCAATTAAACAAAACGGCCTTTAAACAAAGAGAAAAAGTAATCGCCGCACTTTCCATTAAAAATGGAGACAGCGATACATCAAAAATAGCTTCGTTATCAGCATCCGTAGTGAACTTAAGTAAAGTAGATTCCACTTCGACTCGATATTATTCCTCTATCATATCCGAACTACTATTAAAATCTGACCTGCGCGGATTTATTGAGCAACCCAACTATTATTTTGAAGATTTAAATAATGTCAAATTAATAGAACTCGACAATCTCATGTTAATTCAGGGTTGGCGCAAATTGGATTGGAAAAATTATACCAATGGTAACGCCAGCACCTTCCTTCCAGAAAAAGGACTTACGGTCTCTGGCACGGTAAAAAAAACAGGACGGAAAGCTGTTGTTCCGAATGCCAAGGTCACCCTTATCCCAACCAGCAATATGCTCCTAAGTATAGATACTTTGACAGACAATGCCGGTCGGTTTACATTTAACAATCTATTCTTTGCTGACAGTATTAAATTTATCCTAACAGGGAATGGCCCCAAGGAAAAAAATAGAGTAGATATTCTGATCGACGATCCTATTGTTCCGTCTACAACTATAAGCAAAGATCAACCTTTGTTATCTAATGATATCAATACACAATTGATTGAACAGCTCAAGTACAGTCAACAGTTTTTAACTGAGCTGGAAGCTACTGGTCTGATCCAAAAAAGCATCCGACTGGAGGAAGTTCAGGTAAATAGAGTAAAAACCACGAAAGCCGACAAGAACTCGAGAAACCTAAATGGCCCCGGAAATGCGGATCAAGTTATCTCGGCAGAAGATTTATCGACCTGTACCACTCTGGAACAATGCCTTGCCGGACGCCTCGTGGGGGTGATGTTCCGCAATGGTGTCCCTTACAGCACCCGATCCATGGGACTGAACGGCGGAAGCCCAATGCAAGTGGTCCTAGATGGGATGTATATTGAAGCCGACCAGCTAAACATGATCAACGTTATGGATATATCCAGTATTGAAGTACTCCGCAGTGCTGGAAATACTGCAATATATGGTATGTACGGGGGTAATGGGGTATTAGTGATCACGAGCAAGTCGGGAGACGCCATATCCTCTTCTTATACACCTACGGGAATAGTCAATATTGTACCAAAGGGTTTACATGTTAACAGAACATTTTACAAACCCCAATATGATACCGATCAAAAACAAGTACTTCGACGCGACTTAAGAACCACAATTGCTTGGGAGCCCAACCTTGTTACTCAAAAAGATGGGAAAACAAGTTTCGATTTCTTTACCTCTGACGAAGCAGGGATCTACAAAATAATTGTCGAAGGCGTCGATATGGAAGGAAAAATCGCTCATGAAGAATATTTATTCAAGGTAACACCATAATAGCAAGGTCAACAAATCGTTATATTTCAAAAACAATCAGTATGGAGCATATAAAAACCAAAATAGAAGATCATATTTTAAGTATTTTCCTCGACCGAGGGAAGTCAAATGCCATAGATACCCAACTGCTTAAAGAGTTTATAGCGGTATTGGAATCCTCCCAACAGAATGATGCTATACAGGGTGCGATATTGATCGGAAAGGAGAACTTCTTTAGCGCAGGCCTTGATCTCATTACACTGTATGACTATAACGAAGATCAGATCAGGGAATTTTGGAATTTATTCTTAGAGGCTACTTCGCTGTTGTCGGCATTTCCTAAGCCAATTGTAGCAGCAATATCCGGACACAGTCCGGCAGGAGGCTGTGTTTTGGCCCTGTGTTGTGATTATAGGATCATGGTTGAAGGCAATTTCGTGATTGGACTCAATGAGATTCCCGTGGGACTCATTGTTCCAGAAAGCATATTTGAACTGTATGCCTTCTGGATCGGAAAGCGAAATGCTTATCAGAACTTGCTAGAAGGGAAACTATTATCGCCAGTGGAAGCAAAAGTACAAGGCCTGGTGGACGAAGTTGTCCCCGCAAATTCGCTATATAGTGCTGCCACAAAAAAAGTCAGGCAAATTACCCAATTTAATCAAAAGACCTGGCAAACGTCCAAATTGAACTTTCGAAAGGAAATAATCCTTAAATTGCGTGAAAATAGAGAAGAGACGATTCAACGGATTCTGGAACAATGGTGGCTTCCATCCACTCGATCTATTTTAAAATCAATCATCGAAAATTTGATTTCAAAGAAGTAATATTAAATAAAAATAGCATGAGAAACCTCTTTTTCTTCTTTCTTATTTGTCTCACTATAAGTACGATTTCCTGTAGAAATAACAAAAAGGAAGATCAGGTAGTAAAGGTCATTCAGGATTCCATTCCAGTAGACAGCATAGACAAACGCGACACGCTTGAAAAGGAGGTAATAAAAGAAGATTCAGAAACACTTGAAGAGGTCCTGGAAAAACTCGCTAAAGCCTACTCGGATCAGGACAGTAAAACAATAAACACGTATATAAGCCCCAAACTGGGAATCTATATTATCTATCGTCCAGGGGCGCTGGATTCTTATGTAAAGCAGAGCAATTTCAATTTTTCTAAACCTATTCCGGAATACCACGCTTATGAAAAGTTGACCTACAAGGGCCCGCTGAAGTCGGGTAAACTGCCTGTTTTTGATTGTGGAACAATGAAATGGGATAAACTAGGTTTTTATTACGATAAGAAATCTCGTCCAAATGAGCTTTCACAAACCGCAAAGTTTATGAACGAAATACTTGACGCCAAAATCAGCAACACTGAAATCCAGCGACTTAAAAACATAGAATCAAGAAGTTACCGTGCCATTATGACCTCCAACGAGCGTGAAGAACCGTTTGTTTTTCATGTCACAAAAGAGGGAGAAAAATGGTACATTACGGTTATTGACCGGGCTTATGCAGGATGTGACGCATAATTTTTTTATATTTTAGCCATATTTAACGATCATGGGAAATTTAGATAAAGACATACAAAAGAAAATCGAAGATTGGTTAACCTCCAATTATGATGAAGAAACCCGCAATGCGGTTCAAGGTTTAATCGATAACAATGAGGAGACAGAACTTATAGATTCATTCTATAAAGATCTGGAGTTTGGAACTGGAGGTTTGCGAGGTATCATGGGAGTGGGCTCCAATCGGATGAATAAGTATACAATTGGCAAAGCAACGCAAGGATTGTCGAATTACTTAAAGAAACAGTTTCCAGATCAGGAGATCAAAGTAGCCGTATCCTACGACAGCCGCAATAACTCACAGGCTTTTGGATTACTTGTAGCCAAAGTATTCGCTGCCAATGGGATTAAGGTATATCTGTTCGACGAACTGCGCCCCACACCCATGCTGTCTTTTGCAATTCGCCATTTCGGGTGCCAGAGTGGGGTCATGTTGACCGCTTCGCACAATCCAAAAGAATACAACGGCTATAAGGCATACTGGAACGATGGTTGCCAGTTGACCGCACCCCATGACAACAATGTCATCGATGAAGTGAATGCGATCACTTCGGTCAGTGCGATTCAATTTGAAGGAAATACACAAAACATCCTTGCTGTTGGAGCGGAAATCGATCAGGTCTATATCGATGCCAATAAAACGCTAAGTATCCATCCGGAAGCAGTATCAGCGCAGAAAGACTTAAAGATCGTTTTCTCTCCGATACATGGCACTGGAATCACGATTGTCCCTAAAATGCTTGAAGCCTGGGGCTTTGAAAATGTGACCGTCGTTGCTGAACAGGCCACACCTGATGGTAATTTCCCAACCGTGATCTATCCAAATCCCGAAGAAGAGGACGCGATGGCCCTGGCAAAGAAAAAAGGGGAGGAAATCGATGCGGATCTTGTCTTGGCAACAGATCCTGATGCCGATCGTGTAGGGATAGCTGTAAAAAACAGTCAAGGACAGTTTCAGTTGCTCAATGGTAACCAGATTGGTAGCCTGTTGATCTACTATGTCCTAAGTGCAAAAAGTGAATTAAAACAATTGGGTGCAAATCCATACATCGTAAAAACGATTGTCACCAGCAATTTACAGGCTGATATTGCAGACCATTACGGCGTAAAACACTATGAAACGCTTACGGGCTTCAAATATATTGGTGAATTGATTACAGATTTGGGGGATTCCGCACACTATCTTGCTGGTGGAGAGGAAAGTTATGGCTATCTGGTGGGCGACCTTGTTAGAGACAAAGATGCACCAAACGCATGCGCTTTTCTGGCCGAAATGACAGCATATTTCAAATCGAAAGGTAAAACGGTCTATGAAGTCCTTCTGGATATCTATAAAGAATTTGGCTGCTACCAGGAAAAACTTATTTCTTTGACAAAAAAAGGAAAGGCTGGTGCCGAAGAAATTCAGGCCATGATGTCGGGTCTGCGCAATAATTTACCCTACAGCCTTGGCGGGGTTCAAGTTAAGGAAATCCGGGATTATCAACTTTCCCAGGCCACCGATATGAGTACTGGAGAAAAAACGGAAATCACTTTGCCTCNNTGGTGACGTAATTTCTGCTCGACCATCAGGGACAGAGCCTAAGATCAAATTTTACTGTTCAGTGAAAGAAAACTTAGAGGATACTGCCGATTACCTCAATTTGCAAAATGTCTTGGAGGAAAAGGTAAACCGTATGATGAAAGATATTGTAGGCTAATGGAAAAGTGGAAAGTATTATCCTCTGAATATATCTGTAAAGAGCCTTGGGCGACACTACGTAGAGACACTTGTGAGCTTCCAGATGGACGCATCAATGACCATTACTATGTCCTTGAATATCCGGATTGGGTAAATATGGTTGGGATTACTGAACAGAACGAACTTTTGGTCATCAAACAATACCGTCATGGAGCAGGCATTGTTTCACTGGAGATTCCGGCGGGCACGACAGAGCCCGGGGAAGCCCCCAAAACCGCTGCCGTACGTGAAATGCTTGAGGAAACAGGTTATCAATTCGAACAAATTGAAGAAATCGCCACCCTCTATGCGAATCCGGCAACAAGTGGAAATATTACCTATACCTATCTAATGACAGGTGGTAAGAAAGTTCAGGAGCAGGCATTGGACGAACACGAAGAAATCGATGTGTATCTTATCCCGCTTGAAGAGGCCAAAAATATGTTATTAGACAATAAATTTAGTCAGGCATTACATGCTAGCGCACTATTTTATGCTTTCAATAAATTAGGTTTGTTATAAAACAAACCTAATTTTATTCTGTTTTTTTCATTCATACTTTTAATTTTCACTAGCCTTTTGATTTTTGTACCTTTGTGTCATGGCAAGAGAAATTTTTGAAACCAAGCGAAAGGCCCTGAAAATAAATCTAAACCCAGAGATTTATGGAACCTTTGCAGAGATCGGTGCTGGACAGGAAGTCGCACGTAACTTTTTCAACGCAGGAGCCGCATCAGGCACAATAGCTAAAACAATGTCCGCCTATGACATGGCTTTTAGTGATGCGATTTATGGCGAAGAGGCCGACGGCCGGTATGTCAGTAGAACCCGTTTAAAGAAAATGCTCTCCCATGAATTTGACCTTCTTACACAACGACTTCATGGTGACAAATATTGCAACAAGAAATTCTTCGCCTTCGCAGATACCGTAACTACCCTTAATTTCACCAAAACGAATGAACCCCACGGTTGGATAGGGCTTCGTTTTCAACATGAAGTCGGCGGTCCCACAAACGATATTATTATTCACATCAGACTACTAGACAGTGATAATCAGCTACAACAAAAAGTACTGGGTATCATTGGGGTCAATCTACTGTTTGCCGCTTATTATTACGCAGACAATGTACAGACGATGATTGAATCCTTAGTTGATAACCTTTCCGTTGGATCGGTAGAAATTGACCTTGTTAAACTCAATGGCCCCCTGTTTGAAAACGTCAACCAACGCCTTATCAACTTATATTTGATTGCGAAAGGATTTGCTAAAGCAGCACTATTTCAACCTGATGGCAAAGTGGTACAAATCAAGGATTATTTATACAAAAAGAACATCATTCTACTCCGCACCAAATACCGTCAAAAATCCCTACCGAACTTTGATTTATTCAATCTTGCCGTTGAACAATTCAAAAAAAATACGGGAGCAACGGATGCTGATACCATTGTATTGATCGAGGTCTTGATGGGAAATGTCTTAGAGGATACTCATGAAATTACAGCTGAAGATCTGCAGGAATTTGCTTCTAGAGCAGACGAGCTATGTGCTACCGGCAATAATATTATTGTGAGCAACTTCAGAAGAAATAATCACTTAGCAGAGTTTATCAGCAACTTTAGACCAAAACACATTGGAATTGCCACCAACGTTTACAACTTAAAAAATATTTTTAATTCAGATAACTACAATAAGGAATTATACACCAATGAGCTCCTTTCCTATATCTCAGGAATGTTCAATAAAAATGTAAAGCTCTATGCATATCCTTACCTTTTGAAAAAAGAAAATAAGATTATCACCACGCACAATATGCCCGTTTCGGAAGAAGCCAAACCTTTATTTGAGTTCCTAATTAAAAACGGCTATATCATAGATATTGAAAATTACGACGAGAAGTTTGTAAAAACCGTATAAGTTGTTTACGGCAAGAGTTTAATTTGTTATATAGCCCAATTTAGTTACATTGGGCTATATCTATTTTATGCCAGATTATACTTTTCCAGCGCACGGTTTCCCCCCCAATTAGCGAATCTGCTATAGAAATTTTTTATAGATGGAATATAGAATCTTCAGATCATTCTCACCCATAAATGCTGTGTTTACATCCTGTTGGATATAGTGAATCTTAAACGCTTTTATGGCCGCATCTAAATTAGTTACATCGTATCCGATAATACGCAATGCCATCTTTGGATTGAAGTCTAGCGGTGGGGTTTCTAAATAGTCATCATACCAAAAACCGAATCCTTGATCCGCAAGTTTTTTCCAGGGGAAACGAGAAGGGTCGTTCTTGCGTGTTGGTGCTAGATCCATGTGCCCGATAAAGTTTGCCTGAGGAATTTTATACATATTTTTCAAATAGGTCAACAACTGCGTCAAAGCATTGATCTGCACATCAGTCCAGGGATCAGTGGTGCCGTTATTGTCCAGTTCGATTCCAATAGAAGAGGAGTTGAGATCTGTATCATTTCCCCATTTTCCTAGACCCGCATGATGGGCACGATAAAGATCATTAACCATTTGGACTACTTTTCCATCTCTACCAACGACATAATGAGCACTAACTCCGGCCTTGGCAGAATGAAAGGTGCGAATTGTCTGACCCAGAGAATCCTGCGCTGTATGATGAATAACGACAAAATTAGGTTTACGTATTCCAAAATTAATGGACGCAATCCATTGTTGATCGTTGACATTCACTTTTTCCAATTGTCCCGTAACAGGAGACTGTTTATACAATTTTGAGAATTCTTTTGCTTGCTTCTTATATACCTTCTCCGTTTTCCGATACTTTCCACCTGCACAAGACGCTAGCAATGCTGTCGCGACAAAAAGATTTATTGATAGTTTTACTATTTTCATAACGAAATGTTTCCACACAAACTAAGGCAAATTTGCCTGTAAATGCAAATTTAATCGGTATTCCCCATCAAATCCTCACATTTGCGCATTCCATAAAAAAAGCCCCTATCATAAATAGGGGCTTTCATTTATTTTATTTCGACGTCGAATCTATGCTTCGGCATACTCTTCAATAGAAGGGCATGAACAAATCAAGGTACGGTCACCCTGAGAATCGTTCACACGGCCAACTGAAGGCCAGAATTTACGATCTCTGACGTATTCTAATGGATATGCAGCTGTTTGGCGACTGTAAGGTCTATCCCACTCATCAGCAGTAACCACTGATGCGGTATGTGGCGCATGTTTTAATACATTATTAGATTTATCCACATCACCGGCCTCAACCGCCGCAATTTCTTCGCGGATAGCCACCAATGCATCACAGAAACGGTCCAGCTCGGCTTTAGACTCCGATTCTGTAGGCTCAACCATTAATGTTCCGGCAACAGGGAAAGAAACTGTTGGCGCATGGAAACCATAATCCATCAAACGTTTGGCGATATCGGCAACCTCAATACCAAAGTTTTTGAATCCACGGCAATCTAGGATCATTTCGTGCGCACAACGTCCATTAGTACCCGAATAAAGTACTGGATATGCATTTTCCAAACGGGCTTTAATATAGTTTGCATTTAATATCGCTGTTCTTGTCGCATTTGTCAAACCTTCTCCGCCCATCATGGAAATATAAGCATGAGAAATAAGCAAGATCGATGCTGAACCAAATGGAGCAGCGGAAACAGCTGATATACCCTCTTCACCAGATGTAGAAACCACTTCGTGGTTAGGCAAGAAAGGAACTAAGTGTTTGGCAACACCGATAGGTCCCATACCTGGTCCACCTCCACCGTGAGGAATACAGAAAGTTTTATGTAAGTTCAAGTGACATACGTCAGCACCAATATGACCAGGGCTCGTCAATCCAACCTGAGCATTCATGTTGGCACCATCCATATACACTTGACCGCCATTCGCATGGACAATTTCACAGACTTCAATAATAGACTCTTCAAATACCCCGTGTGTAGAAGGGTAAGTCACCATCAATGAGTTTAAGTTTGCGGCATGTTCTGCAGCTTTTGCTCTCAAATCAGGAATATCGATGTTGCCTAAATCATCACATTTTACAACAACGACTTTCAAGCCAGCCATCGAAGCTGAAGCAGGGTTTGTTCCATGCGCAGAAGCAGGGATCAAACAGATATTCCGTCCATGGTCGCCACGGCTCTCGTGATAAGCGCGAATAACCATCAAACCTGCATACTCACCTTGAGCACCTGAGTTTGGCTGGAAGCTCATCTTCGCAAAGCCTGTAATTTCAGACAGCCAATCATTCAGCTCACCAATCATTTGCATATATCCTGAGGTTTGATCCGCAGGGGCAAATGGATGAAGGCCGCCAAATCTCGCCCAAGTAACCGGTACCATCTCAGCTGTAGCATTCAATTTCATGGTACATGAGCCCAATGGAATCATAGAATGACAAAGTGATAGGTCTTTTGCTTCCAAAGATTTGATATAGCGTAACATCTCATGTTCAGAGTGATAGCTATTAAAGTTTGGATGTGTCAAATATGCTGATGTACGTGCTAATTCTGCAGGAATCGAAGAACCTAAATTTTCTTCCAATGCGTCAAAATCCACATCATTCAATGTTTTACCCTGAATTTTAGCAAATACTTTAACGATTGTCTTGATATCCTCATACGTCGTTGTTTCATCGATAGCGATCGAAACTTCCGAAGCATTATAATAGAAATTCAGTTCATTGTTCAGTGCTTCAGATTTCAATGCGCCAGCATGCGCTCCTACGTCCACACGCAATGTATCGAAATAAGCAGCGTTTAATTGGCTATATCCAAGTGATTGTAGCGCTTGATCCAACAAATTTGCCAAAGCATTGATTCGTGAAGCGATATTTTTAATTCCCTCCGGTCCGTGATATACCGCATAGAAAGATGCCATAATAGCAAGCAAAGCTTGTGCAGTACAAATATTCGAAGAAGCCTTATCGCGACGGATATGTTGCTCACGAGTTTGTAAAGCCATACGCAATGCATATTTACCATTCGAATCTGAGGTAACACCGATGATACGGCCAGGGATATTACGTTTGAAGCTATCACGTGTCGCAAAATATGCTGCGTGCGGACCTCCAAAGCCCATAGGTACACCAAAGCGTTGTGAGTTACCGACAACAACATCTGCTCCCCATTCTCCTGGAGGCGTCAATAATGCCAAACTCATCAAATCAGCGGCCGCACACACTGTAATGTTTTTGCTATGCGCAGTAGCCGTAAATGATTTGTAATCCACGATGGAGCCATCAGCCGCCGGATATTGAACAAATGCCGCAAATACGTCATCTGTCAATTCAGATTCAGAGATCGCTGCAATTTTCAGTTCGATACCAAAAGACAAAGCACGTGTCTTCAACACATCTATAGTCTGTGTATAAGCATTCTCAGAAACCAAAAATACGTTGGCATCTTTGTTTTTTCGAGCTGAATAGAGCATAAACATGGCTTCCGCAGCAGCGGTAGCCTCATCCAATAACGAAGCATTGGCAATTTCTAATCCTGTGAAATCACAAATAACCGTTTGGAAGTTCAATAATGCCTGTAACCTACCCTGTGCAATCTCTGCTTGGTAAGGCGTATATTGTGTATACCATCCTGGGTTTTCAAATACATTTCGTTGAATTACGCCCGGAAGGATTACATCATAATAACCTTGACCAATAAAAGATTTAAAAACTTTATTTTTCTCAGCAATCTCAGCAATACGCTTTAAATAAGCTACCTCAGACAATGCTTTAGGAAGATTTAAAGGTTTTGGAGCACGAATTTGAGAAGGGACCGTTTGGTCAATAAGTTGGTCAATTGACGAAACGCCTAATTTAGCCAACATTTCATTCGCTTCAACTGGACTTGGGCCATTGTGGCGACTTTCGAATTTTTCTTGGAAGTGTATATTGCTCATGTGTGCAAAAAGTTAACGCTTATAGATAGTTAGCAACATAATAATTAGGCAATTAACTCTCTTATAAACAGTCGTTTTTTGGATGAGCAAAGATAGCAAAATAAATGACTGAAAACGAAGTAAAAAAATGGATAAAAAGTCAGTTTTACAGACCTACCGATATGCAATCGATTGTGTTTACCCTATAAATTTTCAAACAAACATAATGTTACAGCCATCCATTTGAAAATACATCAAACAATAGAATTTAATATTACAATATTGTCAAAAAAGCATAGCAATCAGCTCCTATATTAAAACTATATTTTTTCTTTTCTCCAAGATTCTTTTTTGCAATAGCAATCATTTTCGATAAATTAGTATATGTACCAATTGTAAAGCGACTTCGAACTCAGGATATCATTTTTTGAAGAGTCCAGTGCTACCTTAGGATCTTCCCGCAGCACAGCTCTTAACCAAAGAAAATTATCACGATAGGGCGAGCATCTCTTTTGACAATAGACGTCATTAAACGAAGAACATCATTTCTTTTTAAACTATTATAAAACAGCGAAGTAACGATTATAAATCATGAGAAAACAGGTAACAGACAGCGTTCTTTTGGTAAGACCCTCTGTCTTCCGCAAAAATGAACAAACTGCGGTCAACAATTTCTTCCAAAAAGATATCGAAAATCTAAGTGGAGAACAACTAAACAAAGAAGCGCAAGGCGAGTTTGATGCATTAGTAAATGAATTGAAGTCGCATGGAATTTTGGTAACGGTCATCCAAGACGACGAAAAATCAGAAAGCCCTGACAGTATTTTCCCAAATAATATTGTCTCCTTTCATCAGGACGGAAAAATAATTTTCTACCCGATGTTTGCCCCAAACCGTAGAAAAGAACATCTATTGGATTTCGAAGGGCCCTTAAAGCAAAATGGTTATTATGTCAAACTGATCAAGGATCTCAGCGAAAGTGAAAATAACAGACAATATTTGGAAGGGACGGGAGCTTTGGTGCTGGATCGCGCCAATCGTATTGCTTATTGCGCACTATCGGAGCGGGCCGATAGAGAGATGCTAGATGAATATTGCCGGACCGAAAATTATACTCCTGTTGTATTCCATGCTTTTCAGACTGTAAATGGAGCGCGAAGACCTATTTACCATACCAATGTGGTTCTTGCTGTAGGCGAGGATTTTGCCATCCTCTGCCCACAGGCAATCGACAATCAACAGGAACTTGAAACCCTGCTAAAGAGCTTAAAAGATACAGGCAAAGAGATCATTGAAATCAATGAAAACCAACTCGAATCTTTCGCGGCAAACTGCCTACAGGTCAGAAATAAATATGGGAATCGGTTTATTGTACTGAGCAATCAGGCCCTATCCTCCCTGACATTATACCAAACAGCACAATTGGAAAAGCATGGCAAAATCATTCATCAAGATCTTCATGTCATCGAAAATTGTGGTGGAGGTAGTGTTCGCCACATGATGGCTGAAGTTTTTCTTCCGAAAGAAAAAGTCCTGGCCTAAATACGGTACAGCATAGAGGGCCGAAGGCTTCACAAATGAAGATCTATAGCTCGGTAAAATAAATGATGCCCCCTAAAGCACTATAAGCTTTAGGGGGCATCGTTCTGTTTAATCTAGTTATCCTAGCCTTTTATGTGATTAGAAAGAATATCTTAATCCCAATTGAAATTGGTATGGGTTACCTGAAGGTGATACGATACCAGAATTGTTTACATTATAATTAAACTGCTGTTTCGTAACATCAAAAGGCAGCAATTTCTCTCCCGCGGCGTCCTTTCCACCTAAAGCATATAGATTTTGATTACCCAAAGACTCATTTATGCCCCAGGTCTTCTTAAATAAGTTGGCAACATTGAAAAGATCTCCCGATATCTCCAATGCATGGTTTTTATATAAATTGAATTTTTTAGCAACTCTAAGGTCGATCAAACCATAAAAACCATTCACTCCACCATTACGTTCAGCTATCTTACCTTGATATTTTTTAATAAAATCTTTAAGGCTCTGACTAGCTTCTGGATTATTCAACAAATTGTTCAATCCAGTAATCAGTTGTTTTGATGTATTAGGATTATTGGGATCAAAGATAAAGGCCAGATCATTGTCTCCAGCAACAAAGTCTCCATTTATATTTCCTCCGGCCAATAAACTGTATCGTGTACCACCAATACCTGAGTAACGTACTCCTACACTGATACCATAAAAAGTTGGCAAAGTACCATAGATCACAATCTTATTCCGGAATTGATTGTTCGAATAACTCATCTTGCTCAAATCGCGAGGATCATCCTTCACAGCCAAAGATAAGGTCGCTGTGTTCGCCACGTTTCCGTTGAAAGAAGTATTATCTTTCGCATCATTCCATGTATAGCTAACAGATATAGATCCGTCTTTGTAATATTGATAACTCGCATCCAATACAACTGCAAACTGATTTACTTTTCCTTCAGAGTTCAATTCCAGTACGCGGCCAAATTTATCCGAGATCCGTCCTTTTTTCCAATCTGGAGCTCCGTCAACAATCGATGTCGCGGGAACGAAAACGCCTCTGTTGTCCTCATTCACTAATCTGAAGAACGGATCTTTGACCATGTTACGATCAACATACATATAGTTATTACGCCCTAAATTCATATACCCTGAAAGACTGGCTTTCAATTTTTCAGTAAAGAAATGCGTGTAAGATACGTTAGCCTTATACACAACTGGTATTTTCGCATCAGGTCCATAAGTATTGATCGTTGGTACTTGAAATTGTGCTAATGTTGGTGTCGTTGACGGGTCGTTTCTATAGCCCACGAAATTAGGTGTAGGCACATCATTACCGCGTACATCCACCGTTGCAAAATGTTTTCCATCAAAAGTTAGATTATTAATGGTCATATAATTGTTAATATCAGATGCAAAGATACCTGCTCCTATCCGGAAAAAGTCCTTTCGTTGTTCATTCACATCCCAAGTCATCTGGAAACGCGGCTGTACAACAAACGATTTTAATTTGTGATCTGTACGCACCCCAACTTCTTTCAACAATTCTTCATTCAATGGCGAAGTTGGATAATGTCCGTAATCCAATCGTAATCCCGCAACTAGATCCAGTCCTTGTGCCAACTTGGTTTGTAACTGACCATATGTCCCGGCATTAAAAATCTTACCGACCACAGCCGGATCACTTACCAAAGGAACTTCACGATAATAAGCATACGGCTTCATGTCGTCAAAGTTTTGCATAGCTGTCTTTCCATCACTCGGTCTAAAGTGAAAGCGACCATTGACCTCACTTCCATAAATCGAATTTGCGTGGGTATACATCAAATCGACCCCGAAAGTATAATTGATATTATCAGTACTGTAATAGATATTATCAACAAGCTGAAATACATTATTTTTAAATGATTCCTGCGCAAAACGATGTCCGCCCAATTGCAATGTGGTCTTTTTATCCTCTCCAGCAACCTTAGATACTGCATCTTCTACAATTGCACGGGGAATATTTTGACTATGTAAAAGATCTCCTGGGCTACTTTTTTGATAGGTATAGAGATGTTGTACTTTCAATTCATTGGTTACCTTAGGGGAAATGGTCGTACGCAAAGTTGCCAATAGACTATTATCAATGTTTTTATCATTTCCATAAGACTCATAGAGAGTAATTGGCTTATTATCCTGTAATCCCAACTTATTGTTGTCACTTGTAAAGTTATTTCGGATCGTCAATAAGTTTTTTTCATTAATTTGCCAGTCAATTCGCCCAAAAATCGCATCAGATCCTCGCTTTTTATCAAAAGCACCATATTGACGTTCATTGCCCAATCCATACTTGTTACGCCCAATATTAACAAACTCATCCAAAGTGGCATTAGTGACATTAAATCGCTTTTCGTCGGCTTCAGAATTGATATCCGCAATAATCAATGGCCGGGCGTCGCGCTGATGATCCCAGGCAACAAAATAATGCAATTTATCTTTTATGATCGGACCACCCAATGTAAATCCATATTGATAGGTAGAGAAATCGTTGCTTCGCTTATTTCCCCTGATATCGTATGGACTAGATAACCAGTCTGCTCTAGAATAAAGCCACGCACTTCCGTGAGTTTCATTTGTACCCTGTTTCGTTACTGCACTGACAGTTCCGCCGCCCGCTCGTCCGTACGTCACATCATATTGATTGGTTACCACTTTAAATTCACGAACCGCTTCAATCGAAATGGAAAAAGGAGCACCGCTCCTGCTGGTTGTAGAACCTGCAGAAGTTGGATTTTTGGCGTTCATACCGTCAATGGTAAAATTGGTTGACGACCCCAATTGACCGCCTATATTATCACCCTTACTTAAAGGGGACAGATCCATCAATGAGGTAAAATTACGACCGTTGACAGGCAATTTAGCAATATCCTTGGCAGTAACAGCTGTGGCAGCACCAAGATTTTCAATTTTATTTTTTAGCGTACTTACACCAATCAATTCAACCGTTTCCAACACATTTGACGTATTCTGAATGGGAATAGTTAACCGAATCATATCGCCCTGGTTTAGCGTAAAACCCGAACGTACCTGTTCGCCATACCCTATATAGGTTACTTTAATGACATATGGCCCGCCAAGGGGCAATTCTTTAAAATTGAAATCACCATTGGCATTGGTCGAGGTCTTGGTTTTAAAACCAGTGGATTCGTTTCGTACCTCTACTGAAGCCCCATGGACTCCTTTGTTATTCTCATCAGTAACTTTTCCAGAAAAACCCGCTTGGGTCGTTTGGGCATACAAACCTGTCCCTAATGCAATGGCACATGTTGTCAATAAAAATTCTTTCATTTAGTTGTTGGTTGTGATAATGACAACAAAACTAACCCGAAACTGTTAACAGGAGCTAAACGAAATATTATGAAATTATAAACAAAACATTTTGACCTCAATAAATGAAGAAACGAAATTCCATATCGAAGATCTCCAACCAATTTTAGGCAGGAAGATTTAAAGGCTAGCCAAACGCTTGAATTATACCTAGATCATAGGTAGCTAAACAAAAAAGTCAGCTTGGGCTGACTTTTAATATAGAATCGTGAATTTAAAATCCAATGGATTAAAATATTTATAAAGATCTCTAAAAAGGCCATCGCCATATTTTACATAGAGTAAGGCAAAATTTTCGGACCTTTCCTGTAACCCTCCTCCCGGAAAGAGCTTTTCCTTTACATTGTCAATATCAGTTAATGCATGTTGATGGTTTCGCTTTTCAGCTTTCATCAGCTTTTTCTCTAAATTATTGATTGCTTTTTTTAACCGTGCTTTTACCGCTTCCGTACTAGGCCCTAAACTCGGATCTATTTTATGTGTCCTCAGTTTAATTTTTCCAAATATAGCATTCAGTTCCATCCACTCATCATTCAGATTCAATCTTTCTTTGGTATGACGACGTACATACTCCTTTTTTAACACTTCCGCTGAACGAAAGATACTTTTAAAAGTAAGATCTACCCGGAATAATTTAGCAGCGACATTGTCCTCAGTGATCATTGCGGAATTGCGCGGTATCAAAATTGGAAAATCGATGTGATATTGATCGAAATTAGATTTTAACTGCATCCAGTACACCATTTCGGCCCCACCTCCAATATAAGCGAGATTAGGCAGTATAATCTCCTGATACATGGGTCGCATCACCACATTCGGGCTAAAACGCTCGGGGTAATTATCGATCTCCTGCTCGAGCTCCGCCCTCGTAAAATAAATATTTTGATGTAACACTTCGTATCGACCGTCAGCATTGAGCACCAAACGTTCCCTGAATTCATCCGTTAGGTAAAAGAAATTAATTTCTCTAGCATGTACCTGCGTAGCGAAGCCTTTGGATTCCAACTCTTCGGATCTCGATTTTATTGCCTTAAAGCTTTTTTCAGATAGAATATCTTCCTTTATAATTGGCTTGAACACATCTTTCAAATCCTTATCATCCGCATCTATTATCAACAGACCATAAGACTTGAACAGTTCATTGACCATATATCTGGTTGCGTCAGCTAATCGATTGTGGCGCAGATAAGCTTCTTCTACAATACCGGTAAGTCTTTCGGAATTCTCAGAAAGCCCCAGAATATTCGTATAATGTTTTACGGCATCCACGATTGTTGCCGTATCCATCCGCCCTGTCGCTGAAACCGTAGGGGTATCCCAGCTGATTTTCTTTCCGAAAACTTTTGTATGGTTAATCTCTTCGAAATCATGGTCTTCGGTGGCCATCCAATACACTGGAATAAAATTTTTATCGGGATGTTTGGCCTTTAAATCTGCAGATAGACGTATTGCCGTCATGATCTTGAATATAAAATAAAGTGGGCCGGTAAAGATATTAAGCTGATGTCCTGTGGTGATGGTATAGGAATTTTGATCTAATAACAGTTCAATATTTTCGGCAACTGCTGGAGATACCTGCAATAATTGGCCATACTGCTCTTTAAGGCGTCCCACAAGAATCTCCCGGTGGTCAAAATGCTTCTTCTCATTTAATTGCTTTTCGAAACCAGCCCAGGTGGGCCAATTTCCAACAAATGTTTTTAAGGCTTCGTCATGTGCGAGATAGGCCAACAAAGTCTTGGAGAAGCTATTTGTTTCACTATATTCAATATAAGTTGCTTTCATCTGCAAATTTTATTATTCGTTTTTTATTATCAATAGCATAAGTAAACTCACAGTCCCCAATATTAGCTTGGAGCACACACATGCTGCATTTGCAAATCCAATCCTAACACGGATTCATAAGATCAAAAAAGTGAAATGCACGCCTACAAATGTATTTAGTTTGCCGCGACAAAATAGTGATTTTTAACAAAAAGCTTGTTCCGCTTTTAAATTATATCATTTTGCTGACAATTGCCAAGAAACAAACAGGCCTCCCTGTACAAGGGAGGCCCACCTATTTAATAATATCCGAGGTTTTAAACCTATTTTTTTACAATCTCACCATAGAGATCAAAATCTTCAGCACGGTCGATTTTCACGTGGACAAAATCGCCGATACGCGCATATGAATCAACTGCAGGAATCAATACCTCATTATCAACCTCTGGAGAGTCGAATTCTGTTCGTCCGATAAAATAGTCACCATCTACCCGATCAACCAACACCTTATAGGTTTGACCGACCTTTGACTGATTGATATCATAAGAAATACCTTGCTGTACTTCCATTATGGCTTCGACGCGTTCCTCTTTTATCTCCTGTGGAACATCATCGACCAATGAGTGCGCATGTGTTTTTTCTTCATGGGAATAGGTAAAACAACCTAAACGATCAAACCGCGTTTCTTCAACCCACTCCAGCATTTCTTGAAAATCTTGCGCTGTCTCCCCAGGATAACCGCAAATAAGAGTTGTTCTCAATGCGATATCCGGCACTTTATCACGTATCGCATTGACAAGATCGATTTGCTTCTGTTTAGTCGTTCCCCTACGCATAGACTTCAACATCGGGTCTGAAATATGTTGAAGGGGCATGTCCAAATAATTACAGATATTTGATCTTTCGTTCATCGCATCCAAAATATCCATTGGAAATCCCGAAGGATATGCATACTGGAGTCGAATCCACTCAATACCATCTACATCAGACAAATGGCGCATCAAATCAGAAAGATTACGCTTTCCATAGATATCTAAACCATAATAGGTCAGATCTTGCGCGATTAAAATTAGTTCCTTAGTTCCATTTGACGCAAGGAATTTGGCTTCTTTGACCAAGTCATCAATAGATTTGGAAACGTGCTTCCCGCGCATCAATGGAATTGCGCAGAAAGAGCAAGGACGATTACAACCTTCAGCAATCTTAAAATAAGAAAAGTGTGAAGGTGTCGTCAATAGACGTTCCCCCAATAATTCATGGCGATAATCTGCCCCAATGGATGATAACAGATCGGGCAAATCGTTTGTACCGAAATAAGCATCAACATTGGGAATTTCAGCCTGTAATTCCGGCTTGTAACGCTCGGAAAGACAACCTGTTACGATCACTTTATTAATTTTACCTTGATCTTTAAGATCAGAATATTGCAAAATAGCATCAATAGACTCCTGTTTGGCATTATCGATAAATCCACAGGTATTGATCACAACGATATCGTTCTCCTGTATATTTGATGCTTCATGGACGACCTCCATCTGATTGCCTTTTAACTGGCCCATCAATACCTCACTATCGTGAATATTTTTCGAACAGCCCAAGGTGACCACATTTACACGCGGCTTATTGATCAAAGGGACAGATTTCGTGAATTTTGTCTTCATATGATTAGAAGGGTTTGTCGAGTAACAAAAGGTCTTCATGATCAAGAAAATTTAGGGCCTAGACAGCCGAAAATTGCTCTTAATCTAAACTATAAATCATTCTTAAAGAGAATGAAAACCTTATTCCTGACTTTAACTTAATTTTTTATTTGAAAAGGGAGTCTACAAATTCCTTTTTGTTAAACAACTGAAGATCACCTATTTTTTCTCCTACACCGATGTATTTTACAGGGATCTTAAATTGATCGGATATACCAATTACAACCCCACCCTTGGCTGTTCCATCGAGCTTTGTCAATGCCAGCGCATTCACGTCTGTTGCCTGGGTAAACTGCGTACATTGTTCAATTGCATTTTGACCTGTAGAAGCATCCAAGACCAGCAATATTTCATGTGGTGCACCAGGGACAACCTTTTGCATCACATTCTTAATCTTAGTCAATTCGTTCATCAAACCAACTTTATTATGCAAACGACCCGCAGTATCGATGATACATACATCTTCGCCATTGGCTACAGCTGATTTTACGGTATCATACGCAACCGAAGCTGGATCGGATCCCATTGCCTGAGCGACAACACGTACCCCCACACGCTCACCCCATAATTTAAGTTGATCAACAGCTGCAGCCCGAAAGGTATCTGCTGCTCCGAGTACAACCTTACTTCCGGCTTGTTTGAGCTGATGGGCTAACTTTCCGATGGTTGTGGTCTTACCCACACCATTAACACCGACAACCATAATAACATAGGGCTTATGGTCTCCATAATTGAAATTTTCAAAATCAGCACTATTGTTTTCAGCCAATAGTGTTTGGATTTCTTCTTTCAGCAAGCTATTAAGCTCAGAAGTAGAAACGTATTTATCCCGGGCAACGCGAGCTTGTATGCGATCGATGATTTTTAAAGTAGTTGTAACCCCCACATCAGAAGTAACCAAAACTTCCTCCAGATTATCCAGCACATCATCATCTACAGTTGACTTACCAACTACAGCTTTTGTAATCTTGGACAGAAAGCCTTCTTTTGTTTTTTCCAAACCCTTATCTAAGGCTTGTTCTTCTTCTTGTGTTTGTGGTTTTTTCTTAAAAAAATCAAATAATCCCATGGAGTGTAGTAGTGAAAATTGATGTTCAAATATAAACAAATGTCCTCAACAAAAAAAGCCCTTTCGGTAGGATACCAAAACGGCTATTTTTTATCGAATTCTTTTTAAAGAAAAACTTTAAAAAAGGAAAATGCTACTAGTTATTTTTGAGCTGCTGCAACGACGTCTTTCACTTTATCGTTGTGAACCATACCTTCTTTAAAAGTATACGCGCCAGTTTTTGCAGATTTAGTAGTAATAATAACCTTTGTAAATTCTTTACCGCCACCTTTTTGTAACGATGCAACTGCTTTCTTTGCCATGGTATATTAATATTTTACTTAGCATTTGTACAAATGCTAANNAACGCTCAGTTGTGTTCTTTTTGTTCTTAGTAGTGATGTAACGAGACATTCCCGGAAGACCACTTTCTTTGTGTTCAGTACATTCTAAGATAACTTGTACTCTATTTCCTTTTTTAGCCATTGTTTTACTTTATTTTGAATCCTATTATAGGATTGAAATTCATGAATAATCTTAATCTAACAGGCGAGACAATCAATTAGATTGATCCTTTAACGATAAATTTATTGATCGCTGCTGTAATCCCGTTTTTGTTGATAGTCTTGATAGCAGAAGTAGATACTTTCAACGTAATCCAACGATCTTCTTCTGGAATGTAAAAACGTTTCGTTTGTAAATTTGGATAGAATTTACGTTTAGTTTTAACGTTTGAGTGAGAAACGTTATTTCCTGTTAACGCCGCTTTGCCTGTTAAATCACAAATTCTTGACATGATATTATTTTTTTGTTGTCTTTATTACAATATGTTAATCCTTTGCACTCTCTGCAAAGAGTTTGCAAATATCTATATTTTTTTTTAGATAAGCAACAACATAATGGGAATTATTTTTAAAAATAGTTCTATACAGGAATGGTAAGGGCAAAAATAAAGGATTTTATTGTATTATATTTGCTCTGTAAAGAAAAATAGTTTTCAACAATTCACATTTATGAACAAATATCTTCGCAAGGGTCTACGGGAAATAATCATCGGTACCGTACTGGTGATCTTGGGATATTACTTGATGGAACAACGATCCAATTGGTATAAGCTTGCCATGTTTGTCGGCGTTATTGTCTTTAGTATTGGTTTCCTTACCTTAATCTATCGGATGATCCGAAAAGTGGACCGCAACGCCATTATCGAGATGCGGGAAGAAGCTCATAAAAAAGATCGAGAAGGAGATGCTGAATAAAACGAGAGGTATTGTCTTAAAAACAACCAACTACTCGGAAAGCAGTCTTGTGGCACAGCTATACACCGAGTCATTTGGCATGCAATCTTATCTCATTGCGGGGGCCAGAAAACCCAAAGCCAAGATAAAAGCCAATATTCTCCAGCCTTTACATTTACTGGAAATTGTAGCTACACATAAAGACAATGGTTCCCTGCAACGGATTTCGGAAGCTCGCCAGGTTCCTGTCTTGCAAGAAATTCCTTATGATATTGTCAAAAGTTCGCTGGCACTTTTTCTGAACGAAATACTCTATAAGATACTTAAAGAACAAGAAAATGACCAATATCTGTTCGAATTCATCCATCAATCCATCCGCTGGCTGGATCAAACCCATTTAAACCTGGCTAACTTTCATTTGGCCTTTTTGATCAAGCTTACGCGCTTTCTCGGATTTTACCCGGCTGAATCAAAGCACGCCCTTCCCTATTTTAATCTGCACGAGGCGACATTCTCGAACAACCTTCCTGAACATCCCTTGGTACTACAAGAACCACACACTTCTATTTTTAGAAATTTGATCAATTCAGAATATTCCAATTGTGATCAGATCAAAATGTCTAGCGCAGACCGACAATTTCTACTGGAAAAAGTGTTGGATTTTTATCGACTGCACCGCACAAATTTTAAGGAAATAAAGTCACTTTATATACTGGAGGAAATTTTTAGATAAAGCCCTGAAGACCGAAAATTTCGCACCAGCTGGATCGTCCCACCAAAGGTAAACATCCAGCCTCCTTATGGAAAGCAGCTTACCTGCCTATAATAACTGTTCCATCGGATAAATTCTTGGTACATTTATTGTAACAAAATTGAAATAACACTTGATTTACTCATATAATTTTCACCTAAAAAAGTCTCAAAGATATGGAACTTAAAGAAGCCTTTTTAAAAGTTGTTCGAGACAACTATGCTAATTTTGAGGGAAGAGCCCGCCGAAAAGAATACTGGATGTTCATGCTGGCCCAATTTGTATTATTCTTAGCCCTATCCATCGTGGGGGGAATTTTCTATGCGATTAGCAGTACCCTTGGGGGTTTGATTTTTGGAATCATCAGCCTACTCAGTTTAGCACTCATTATTCCTGGTCTCGCTGTTACCGTAAGGAGACTTCACGATACCAATAAATCAGGCTGGTTTATCTTGGTATCATTGATCCCATTTGTAGGTGGTCTTTATTTGCTTTATTTAGAAATCTTAGAAGGCGACAAAGGACCGAATCAATATGGTCCTGATCCCAAAGCGCTGGAAAATGCAACGAATCATCCTTTTACGCAAAATCAAGACCCATTTGGTTCTTCTCCACGACAAGATCCCTTTGGAAGTTCACAGCCGTCGAATCCAACACCACCGGCACCAGACAAAGATCCCTTTGCTTAGATCAGTTCTAATAAAAAAGGAGCTTTTCCTGATTCTCGGAAAAGCTCCTTTTTTTCGCCTTGTCTGCTATCGTTTAATACGATCCAAAAGCTAATTCTTCTGATAGGATAACCATATCCCGATGGGCACATCCATATGATTAATGTCTATGCTTTTTCTTTTGCTGTCCGGGAGCAAAATCACGTGCGGACTGCTCTCCATAGTATTTTTTAGCCTGCCCTGGAGGCATCTTTTTCGGTCCACGACCATGACTATGGTGCGTTGAATAACATGCCGACAGAGAGACTGCTATCACAACGGAAAGAACAAGTACTAAAGTGCGTTTCATCTTCAACTGGATTTTTTTATTACCTAGGCAATTATCAGTCCAAATTGTTTTTGAAAACTATAACAGCATAAAAAAGCCCATGCTGTTCGCATAGGCCTTTTCACAATAAATATATCTTCAATCTAATTAGATAACTCTTACATTTACCGCATTAAGACCTTTACGGCCTTGTTCAACTTCGTAAGATACATTGTCATTCTCACGAACTTTGTCTACTAATCCAGAAACGTGAACAAAAATTTCGCTCTCGCCTGAGTTAGGGATGATGAAACCGAAACCTTTGGTCTCATTAAAGAATTTTACTTTACCTTCTTGCATGGCACTATATTATTAATTTCCCTAAAGGTATAGAAATAAAATCAAAAATCTTAACCTTTTTATTTTTTTTATCCGTTAAACTTTTTCGTAAACTTTGGCTCCAATCTTGTAGCAATGCGATAATAGCAATCGTATTATTATAAAAAATTTAAGATAAAAAATATGAAAAAAATATTATTAGGGCTTGCCTTTTTAGGATTGATGACTCAAGCAAACGCACAACAAATGGTTAATAAAGAATTTGTATCCACGGTAGGCCGTGCAGAAGAGGAAGTAACCCCGGATATCATTTATATCGACGTTACGCTAAAAGAGTTTTATGAGAATGGTAATACCAAGAAGAAAGCTGCAATTGACAAATTAGAGAAGGATCTGTTTGATTCGGCAACAAAAGCCGGTATTAAGAAAGAAGACTTTACCATCCAGAATATTTGGAGCTACAATGTTCCGGACAAAAAGAAAAAGGACACCGATATTCTACTTTCCAGACAATATCGTATCAAGGTTACCAACTTGAATAATTTGGATCAATTACTGGATGGAGTAGATAAAGCCGGTATTCAGAGTACCTATATCAGCGAATATGACTATTCTAAGAAAAAGGAATTGGAAAAAAGCCTGAAGACCAAGGCTGTACTGGATGCCAAAGCGAACGCTCAAATCCTGGCAGAAGCAGCAGGCCAAAAAATTGGTAAGGCGATCGTATTATCTGAAACACCACAGCAAATTATCTTTGGCGTTCAACCCATGATGCGTAATGCCATGTATAAAGTGGCTGAAGCGGCTGACAGTGCTAGTGGCAGTGGACTTGACTTAAATATCAGACCGATGAAAGTGACCAGCGAAATCAGCGCTTCCTTCGAGCTATTATAATCATGCAGAGAGAACGATCTCCAGAAGATAAATTAAAACAAATTAACCAAGATTTCGGTTGGATAGACCGAGTATCTTGGTTAATGGATAATCAATTCAAGATTGGTAAGTTCCGGTTTGGATTAGATCCAATCTTGAATCTTATTCCACTCGGAGGAGCAATTGCTGGCTTTGGCACTTCTTTGATTCTAGTGGTTGCCATGTGGCGTAATGGCGCTAGTCCCAAATTGGTCATCCGCATGCTGCTCAATATCTCCCTCGACGCAATCTTGGGTAGCATTCCCTTCCTTGGAAATCTTTTCGATTTCTTTAGCAAAGCCAATGAAAAGAACATCAAATTACTCCGTCAACATTACTACGAAGGTAAACACACCGGTTCGGGTATCGGAATCATCATCACTATCCTCCTTGTCTTTTTCTTGTTTATCAGTCTCACGGTTTACCTTGTGTGGACTTTATTCTCCTGGGCTTTTTCGCTATTGAATGGGATCTCCTTCTAAATTATACCGCACTTGTGGCCTACATAAGGATCCTATGTATTTCTCGCAAACATTTACCTTTATCTAATATCTATTTAATAATTTTGATGTCGATAGTTATACTATCATGACATCTGGAATTTAATCTTGAATTGAAAATGAGTAAAAAAAGAATCTTCGCGCTGATTTTGATCGTGATCATGCTAGCGGCAATTTTGACTAACCCGAGCAAAGAGGAACATGAGAAAATTGTACGTGCAAAAGCCGAACAGCTCCTAAAAAATCAACTTCATGCAAAAGATCAAGAATTTTTTGGGTTAGGTATGCAGCTTTTTGGCAATGATATCGTTGACAAATTTATCCAAAGTTCCGTTGTGGTAGACAACTACTATTTGTTTTCTTTAACAAAGATAAAATGGCAGGGTACTGAACAGATTATAGGGGGAGGAGCATTTAAGCATATCTGGTTAAGTCCTAAAATTGACGAAAAAGCGGAAGAAATTATTGCTGCATTGAAAAAGATCTAATATGTCCTTAGAAATATTATACGAAGACGAATCCATTGTCGCGATCAATAAGCCCCATGGACTATTGGTCCACCGATCTTCCATCGCACGTGATGCTTCGGAGTTTGCGCTCCAATTATTACGGGACCAATTGGGAAAAACAGTTTATCCAGCTCATCGTTTAGACAGGAAAACCGGAGGTATACTGTTATTTTCATTGAACAAAGAGACGGATCAGTACTTACAAAAGAGCTTTCAGGAGCGTCAGATCGCTAAAAAATACCTCGCCTTGCTGAGAGGCTTTGCGCCAACGGAAGGCCTGATTGATTATCCCTTAAAAAGGGATGATGGTACGGTACAGGAGGCCCAAACATCTTTTCGTCTGATCGCACACAGCGAATTGGATGTTCCATTCGGCAAGTTTCCAACATCACGTTACAGTCTTGTCGAAGCCAACCCAATCACCGGCCGCATGCACCAATTGCGCCGGCACTTTGCCCATATCTTTCATCCAATTATTGGTGACCGGCCGCATGGCTGCAATAAACAAAATAAGTTCTGGAAAGAAACTTACGAAATGGACACGATGCTGCTGCATGCATCTGAGCTGCGTTTTACACACCCCTTATCGGGAGAAGATATCCATATAAAGGCAGCCCTGCAACCTGATTTCATCCGCGTACTGGATCTATTAAATCTCAACGAATTATGTTAAAATTAATTCTCGAAGCCTTTATCAGCATCTCTGGGATTACCGCAGCTTCAGGCATTGTTTATCACGATAATCAGCTCCATATTGTATCGGACAATAGTAATTATATCTATAGTTACCACTTAACAGGTCAAAAATTATCCAAAACGGCACTGCAGCAATCACATCCTATGGAGAGCGTTGCCAAAGCTGATAAATTGGATTTGGAATCCATCACTTTCGATGGAAACCACTATTATCTCTACGGCTCGGGGTCAACGAATAATCGAAATAACCGCTTTATCTGGGACGGCAAAACTATCATAAAAGAAGACTATAGCAAGATTTACACGTTTTTAATGGAAACATTCCACATTTCCAAAGAAGACTTTAATATTGAAGGTGTTGTTCACTTAAAAGATAAGATCTTATTTTTCAATCGTGGGAATGGTCCACAAGGGATAAATGCTGTGCTGGAATATCACCCGAGTGCTATGGATCAATCCCGATGTATTCCCATTCTACTGCCCAAGTTGAATGGCATCACAACAGGTTTTTCAGATGCCACGCTCGTTGGAGACGATATCTATTTTATCGCCACCGCCGAAGACGCCAAATCGACCTATCTGGACGGCGAAATTGGAGGATCGATTCTCGGAAAGCTCCCTTCAGACTTGTCGACAAAAGCGGAAACCTTTGAGATTCCGGAAAAACATAAATTTGAAGGAATTACCCTGAAAGAGAAAACGGACGAAGAACTGGTTTTCCTGCTCTGCGAGGATAGTGATAGTGACGATGATAACCTGACTATCTATTCGCTTAAAGTCAGCAATTAAATCGATTGTTCTAAAATGGATTCACCGTGAGGAATCACGTATATTTTATTAAATTTGTAGCTGATTAAAACTTAATTTTTATGTTAAAAAATACTGCCCTTTCGGAGACGCACATTGCTTTAGGAGCAAAAATGGTTCCCTTTGCAGGCTTCAACATGCCCGTACAATATACAGGCATCAATGATGAGCACGAAACAGTGCGCACAGGTGTAGGAGTTTTTGATGTGAGCCACATGGGTGAATTCATCCTTAAAGGTGAAAAAGCCTTGGATCTACTTCAAAAAATCTCTTCCAATGATGTGTCAAAATTATACGATGGCAAAGTTCAATATGCGTATATCCCCAACGAAACCGGGGGTGTGGTTGATGACTTTTTAACATACCGTATAGACGAAAAGACCTACTTTTTGGTTGTAAATGCCTCCAATATTGAAAAAGATTGGAACTGGATCTCTAAATACAATACGGATGGCGTGGAGATGAAGAATATTTCAGACCAAACTTCGTTATTTGCTGTGCAAGGTCCTAAAGCGGCTGATGCACTTCAATCGTTAACCGATATTGAATTGGCCCCTATGGAATATTATACCTTTGCATAAGGAACCTTTGCGGGAGTTGAGAATGTGTTGGTCTCAGCAACAGGATACACAGGTGCTGGAGGTTTTGAAATCTATGTTGCCAACGAAGATGCTCAGAAAGTCTGGGACGCTATTTTTGAAGCAGGTAAGGCTCATGGTATCAAACCAATCGGCTTGGGTGCCCGTGATACTTTGCGTCTGGAAAAGGGTTTCTGTCTGTATGGAAATGATATTGACGACAATACATCTCCCTTGGAAGGAGGATTAGGCTGGGTGACCAAGTTTACAAAAGACTTTGTTAATTCTACTGCGCTAAAAGCGGAAAAAGAGGCTGGCCTAAAGAAAAAACTTGTTGGTTTCGAAATGATTGATCGCGGAATTCCCCGCCATGATTATGAAATTGTTGATGCTGACGGAAATGTAATTGGACGTGTTACATCAGGTACGCAATCACCAACATTGAAAAAATCAATCGGTCTAGGCTATGTAGATACTGCCTTTTCAAAAGACGGTACTGATATCTTCATCTTGATCCGCAATCAAAAAATAAAAGCAAAAGTAACAAAGCCACCATTTGTGAAATAATAAAAGAAGCCTGCATCAGCAAGATGCAGGCTTCTTTTTATTTCTTCTTGTGTTTTGTGACAGCTGGTTTTTGTTTGGCATTCTGCTTCTCGTGAATAAGAGATCGTACTCTTTTGCTTAAGACTACCCGAAGATAAATCAAAACGACCAAAAATGCTATAGATAGCCCTGTTACCAGCATATTACCGGCTTTATACCCCTCGAAACCACTGTAGATTAAAAATACAATGGCTAAACTCAACACTATATTTAGTATAAAATACTTTAACATATTACTTTTTTACTAGTCCCAATACCTGTTTTCTCCATCCGAAAAAGAAATAAAAAGCTCCACCAACGATGTTTAGTAAAACTATCGCCAAGGCCATTAACATTCGCTCTGTATTAGAAATTGTCCTTGAAAGCATGATCTCCCGCAATACTAAAATCACCCACAAGAGAGACAATAAAATGGAAAGGCTACCTAATATCGGAAAAATACCCAGGTTAAATAATCGTGCAAAAATAGCTACGATATAAAAAGCAAGACTAAACAAGAAAGCTTGCTTAGTCTGATGCTCTAAATTCTTCATATTAATAAACGTCTAACTCTGGATCGATTTCCTCTTTCCAAGCCAAGATACCGCCTTTTAAATTTGCGAGGTTATCAAAACCCTGTTGTTCCAATAACATGATTGCCTGTGCAGAACGTTTTCCTGAACGACATTGTACAATAACAGGTTTGTCTTTTGCAATCTTATCAGATTCGATCAATATTCCCGAAAGAGGAATATTCAGTCCATTTAAATTTGACACTTCATACTCAAAGGATTCACGAACATCAATCAATTGAAAATCTTCATTGTTATCGATTTTATTCTTTAATTCTTCTACAGATACTTCTTTCATTTTCAAACAATTTAATAACCAAATATACTACATTTTTTCTGCCCCCAATTCACTTGTAGAATTTTCCTTATCTTCATACAGACTTTACTAAGCTTTATATGAATTCAATACCTAAAATTATTTTGTCTTTGTCCCTATTTGCCCTCTCGGCAATTACATATGGACAACAAGTTATATCCGATCAAGAACGCCAAGACGTAGGCCGTATACTCAACACATTAGCTTCAGATGACATGCGCGGTAGATCCGCGTTGACAAAAGATATTGAGCCAGCCGCAGATTTTATCGCAGGTGAAATGAAAAGAATAGGTCTAACACCATATGCAGAGCAAAATTATAGACAGACATTTCAATTGGATAAAATATCTCCAGTGAGCAAATCTGCAACGGTCAATAAGAGGATTGTTCCAGCTGAACATATCATTTCACTTGGTAATCATGTGAATTTGCAATGGGATAATAAAAGCCCCCTAAAAATAGCTGAAATAAAATCCGGTGAAGATTTTGCTACAGTATTCAGAGAACATTCCTTATCCAAAGAAAATACACTTGTTCTGGTAGATCCTTCTTTCGAAAGCTATTTTGTGCGTTTCGGTCAAATGCTCAACACACCAAAGTTTATCGAAGAATCAACCAGCCAAAAGCCATCAATTGTCTATGTTCTAACAAACGAAAAGCCTACAACATTTCAGATTCAGATAGAAAGAACACTTCAACAATTCCCATTATTTAACGTAGCAGGGATAATCCCCGGAAAAAGTAAACCAAACGAATACGTAATCTTTTCTGGACATTACGATCATATTGGCATCCTTCCTGCGGTAGGTCAGGACTCTATTGCGAATGGCGCCGATGACGATGCCTCCGGTGTGACAGCAATGTTGACACTAGCAGATTACTACAAAAAACAAAACAAGAATGAAAGGACCCTGATTTTTGTAGCCTTTACCGCAGAAGAGCTTGGCATGTATGGTTCAAAATATTTTTCCAACCATATCGACGCTGATCAGGTCGTCGCCATGATCAATATGGAAATGATCGGAAAAGATTCAAAATTCGGCCCTAATACGGTGTATATTACGGGATACGATCAGTCCAACTTAGGTGAATTAATGCAGGAAAATCTTAAAAACACAAGTTTCCGATTCTATCCTGACCCCTACACAAAACAAAATCTGTTTTACCGTAGTGACAATGCCGTATTAGCCGCCAAAGGAGTGCCGGCACATTCATTCTCAACTTCCCAGATGGACAAAGATGAATACTACCACACGGTTAAGGATGAAGTATCGACGCTAAACGTTCAGAATATCATTTCCAGTATAGAAGCCATCGCAATAGGTACCTCGGGAATCGTAGAAGGCAAACAGACACCGTCACGTGTCGAAAAACTAAAAGATTAAGAAACAGCCGAAGCTTTGACTTCCTTCTGCATGACATAATCGTTTAGAACAAAGTCATAATAAGGAATATCAACGGTTTCAATCACCTCAAAGCCCTGCTTCAAATAGAAATGGTAAGCAGGGTTATTCCTATTCACATTCAGTTCGACAATACCTTTCCCTTTTAAGATCGTTTTTTCTGAAGCGAAGTCTATCAATGCTTTTCCGAATCCCTTGCCTTGTACATCTGGCATCAAGTAAAGTTTTTCAATACGTAGGCGATCTTCGAGAGTTCGCAAGGCAATGAAGCCCTGCGCAATGCCATCTTCCTTCAAAACATAAAAAAACTGACCATTGACCATACTTTCTGCAAGACCTTCCACCGTATAGCTTTTTTCAAGCATAAAATCTATTTGATCCTGTGAAAGGATCTCACCGTAAGCATGAGGCCAGATGATATGAGCCATATTGGAAATACTTCTGATATCACTTTGTTCTGCCAATTCGATTGTTATCATGCAATCTCTTCTCCTATTAAAATGTATTTTACATGGGAAAAATTAAGGGCAAATAGGCCGTCTTTTTCCATTTCATATTCGTTGTTACTTAACTTAATCAAGCCCTCATATTGGATATTTTCATTCATACCAAGACCTGCCATATGGATTCTCTCGCCTGCCGGTTTCCATTTTGTGAAACCTGTCGTTACAAAATAATAGCGAACACCCTTCGACAAAAGGACGATATTAATATACTCAAGATAAGACTGATAACTATCAATATCGAGCTGATCCGTAATGATATTCACCGCTTTATAATGATGTAGAATAAGGTACTCAATTGCAGCCTTTAAAAAGTGTATATCGTAGGAAATCACCTTCAGGTTTTCCTGTGATTCGTTGATGGCATTTCTTGTAAAAACAATATCGAACTTATAACCGCGTGCATCCAATAGATCAATCGTTTCTTCTTCGATGACAATGGTAGGACTCCATTCAAGCAGTTGCCCCAAATTTTCTTCATCAATGAGGAAAAGATCTTCAATCAGCAACGCTGGTTCCTGGTTTTCTCTGACAATATGGTGAGATGACATGGGATTAATTTAGTATCCGAGCCGACGCAAGGTGATATAAGCCATCAGTCCCGTACTAATCTCCAAGGAGGTCTCATCCACGTCGAAGGTCGGGGTATGTACAGCGGAGGAAATACCTCGTGCCGTGTTACCTGTACCCAAGCGATAGAAGCATGCATTGATTTCTTGCGAATAATACGAAAAATCTTCCGCTGCAGGCCATAGATCTAAATCGACAACATTTTCCTTTCCAAGATATTCTTCGGCAAATGCCCGAGCGTTTTTAGTCAGTTCAGGCTCATTGATGAGAAAAGGATAGCCCTTGCGGACCTCAAATTCACATGTTGCACCCATACTTTCAGCAATACCCACCGCAATTTTAACCATTCTTTCATGCGCTTCAGCACGCCATTCCTCATCAAATGTCCGAAATGTGCCTTCCAGGTAAACCTGATCAGGGATAATATTCGTCGCTCCATTGGCAAGGATCTTTCCAAACGACAGTACAGTCGGTGTACGAGGATCCGCAAATCGGCTAGCAACTTGTTGCAAAGCGGTAATGATCTGCGCTGTGATCACAATGGGATCAATATTTTGATGTGGATGTGCTCCATGCCCGCCTCTACCCTTTACAGTCATGAACAACTCGTCACATGAAGCCATATATTTGCCTTCACGAAAACCAACTTTTCCCACTTCTATAAAAGGCATCACATGCTGCCCAATGATTGCCGAAGGAGCTGGATTTTGCAAGGCACCTTCTTTGATCATTAAAGATGCTCCCCCTGGTAGACGTTCCTCTCCAGGTTGAAAGATTAATTTAATCGTACCTCCGAATTCGGCTTTTAGACTATGTAATATTTTCGCTGTCCCCAAAAGAGAAGAGGTATGTACATCATGACCGCAGGCATGCATCACTCCTGGATTATTGGACCCATACGGGCGGCCCTCCACTTCTTGAATGGGCAACGCATCCATATCTGCACGTAATGCGATAACTTCACTCGATGGTAGGTCACCTGTGATTAAAGCGACAATGCCCGTATCAGCTTTAGTCTCATAAGGAATTCCCAATTTATCCAGTTGAGCTTTCACAAATGCCGAGGTATTGTATTCTTCGAAGGAAAGTTCAGGATTCTGGTGAAGATGTCTTCGATTGGAAACCGTATCTTCAAAATATTGATGAGCTAAGGCCAGGACTTTTTCTTTCGTACTTGCCATAAGGTTGATTGATTTATTGGTACACAAAAACGTTCTCTGAAAAAACAAAGACGTTACTGAAATATTGACGCAACTCGCGCATGAAGGCGTTTGCTTCCGAGCGACTTCTAAAATCACCTACTTTGACGCGGTAATTGGGTTCATCATAGGTAATATAGGTATCAATATCTTTATACATGCTTCGGAAACGTGTCTGCTCCGAAAATGCCTGATTCCGGTTTGATCCAGCGAAGATCTGTACGCGAAATCCTCTAACTTTAACCCGTGTTGCCGCTGAGCGGACAATAGGCTTAGAAGGAACCACTGTCGCTTTGCTTTCGACAGGATTGATCCCCATAGTTGCCCTAAAATTTTGAAGCTGTGTAATCAACGAATCCTTGGTTACAATGACTCCTCCCTTTTCCTGTGCATTCACATTTACAATCGTAAACAGCACTAGTGCATGTATGAAAATCAATCCTCTCTTCAGCATAGTTTAACCTTTCTTATCGATTAGTTATTTGCGCCGTGGCAATTTTTATATTTTTTTCCTGATCCACAAGGACATTCGTCATTGCGTCCAACAGTATTTTCATTACGAACAGGTTCTTTTGGCCCGTCATTCACATCTTCTTCACTCACCCCTGTAGGCGAAGCCAATTCAGCTTTAGTTTCAACCGTTTTTACGGGAGCTTGCTGTACTTGTCTCGCTTGCATTGAAGTCGGTTCTTGACCAGGGATCTCTCCTTTGAAGATAAAGCTTACCACATCCTTATTCATAGAAGCCAACATCGATTTAAACAAATCAAATGCCTCCATTTTATAAATGATGATTGGATCCTTTTGTTCATAAACAGCATTTTGAACGGATTGTTTTAAATCATCCATTTCACGCAAATGCTCTTTCCAAGCCTCATCGATCAAGGCCAATACAATTCCTTTTTCAAACGATTTGAAGACTTCTTTACCGTTGCTTTCGATTGCTTTTTTCAAATTTGCTGAGACCTGAATGCCGCGAATACCATCCGTAAATGGAATAACGACATTTTCGACGATTTGACCTCTTTCTGCATAGACATTATTCAATACAGGGACTGTCAAAGCGCCAACGGCTTCAATTTTATGGTGGTAAGCATTAATGGCATGTTCGAAAAGACGATCAGTCAAGCCTTCGATTTTACCTTGCGCAAATTCTTCTGCTGTTATTTCTGGAGTTATCGCAAAGATACGGATTACTTCAATTTGGAAATCTTCATAATTACCCTGTTCTTTGGCCTCAACGACAATTTCCTCCGCTACATCAAAAATCATGTTATTCAAATCCACGTCCAAACGCTCTCCAAACAACGCATTTTTACGTTTTGAATAGATTACCGTACGTTGTGAGTTCATCACGTCATCGTATTCCAATAGACGTTTACGGATACCGAAGTTATTCTCCTCCACTTTACGCTGTGCACGTTCGATGGATTTAGTCAACATACTATGTTGCATCACTTCACCTTCTTCCACCCCCATTTTCACCATGATGTTGGAGATTCTTTCCGAAGCAAATAAACGCATCAAGTTATCTTCCAAAGAAACGAAGAATTGCGAAGAACCTGGATCTCCCTGACGACCAGCACGACCACGTAACTGACGGTCAACACGACGAGATTCGTGTCTTTCAGTACCGATAATGGCAAGACCACCTGCATTTTTAACTTCCTCGGTCAATTTAATATCCGTACCACGACCAGCCATGTTCGTCGCGATTGTCACTTGACCTGGACGTCCCGCTTCAGCGACGATATCAGCTTCTTTTTGGTGTAACTTCGCATTCAATACGTTATGCTTGATCTTACGCAATTGAAGCATACGGCTCAATAATTCGGAGATTTCGACAGAAGTCGTACCGACCAAAACTGGACGTCCCGCATCTGTCAATCGTTGAATTTCTTCGGCTACTGCATTGTATTTTTCACGTGCTGTACGATAGATCAAATCCTGACGGTCATCACGTTGAGCAACACGATTAGTCGGAATTTCGACAACATCCAATTTGTAAATTTCCCAAAGCTCACCAGCCTCTGTTGACGCAGTACCGGTCATACCCGAAAGTTTGTGGTACATGCGGAAGTAGTTTTGCAATGTAATCGTTGCATAAGTTTGTGTCGCGTCTTCAACTTTCACATTCTCTTTCGCTTCGATCGCCTGGTGCAAACCATCGGAGTAACGACGACCATCCATGATACGGCCTGTTTGCTCATCGACAATTTTCACTTTGCCTTCATCAACGATATATTCAACATCATTTTCAAACAAAGTATATGCTTTTAACAGTTGGTTGATCGAGTGAATACGCTCCGCTTTAATCGAATAATCGCGCAACATATCCTCTTTTTGAGCTGCTTTTTCTTCCAAAGTCAAAGAAGATTTTTCAATTTCAGCAATCTCAGTACCAACATCAGGTAAAATAAAGAATGAAGGGTCCTCGCCTGTCGCTGTGATCAGCTCGATACCTTTTTCTGTCAATTCTACTTGATTGTTCTTTTCATCAATCACAAAATAAAGTTCTGCATCTACCTTAGGCATATTTTTATTTTGCTCTTGCATATAGTAGTTTTCTACCTTTTGCAAGATAGAACGATTAGCACCTTCACTTAAGAACTTGATTAACGCTTTATTTTTAGGCAAACCTCTATAAGCTCTTAGCAAGGCCAAACCACCACCTTCAACATCAGAATCTCCTGCCGCCAAAGCTTTTTTAGCGTCATTCAAAACAGTATTGATGTAAGCTTTCTGTACATGTACCAAACGCTCAATACGTGGTTTCAGCTGGTAAAATTCATGTTGATCACCACGAGGAATTGGACCTGAGATAATCAATGGTGTACGCGCATCATCGATTAATACGGAGTCAACCTCATCGACCATGGCAAAGTGTAATTTTCCTTGTACCAGCGCGTCTGGCGTCTGAACCATATTATCACGCAGATAATCGAAACCAAACTCATTATTCGTACCGTATACGATATCCGATTGGTAAGCTTTACGGCGTTGTGGCGAATTTGGTTGATGTTTATCAATACAGTCAACAGATAAACCATGGAACTCAAATAATGGTGCATTCCATTCAGAGTCACGACGTGCTAGGTAATCATTCACCGTTACTATATGTACACCTTGGCCAGATAGCGCGTTTAGATACGTCGGCAGTGTTCCTACCAATGTTTTACCCTCACCTGTTGCCATCTCAGCAATTTTACCACTGTGTAATACAATACCACCGATTAATTGGACATCGTAATGTACCATGTTCCAAGTCACCTCAGTACCTGCGGCCATCCATTTGTTTTTCCAGATCGCTTTATCACCATTGATGATAACATTTGATTTGTAAACAGCCAATTCTCTGTCAAAATCGCTGGCAGTAACTTCTAATTCTTCGTTTTCTGTCAAACGTCTTGAAGTTTCTTTGACCACGGCAAATGCCTCAGGCAAAATATCCTTCAATACCTCTTCCAACTTCTTGTCACGGTCTTTGGACAATTTGTCCACTTGCTCGTAAATAGAAGTTTTCTTTGCCATATCATCCTCATCTTCATCCGCTTCTTTTTTAAGCGCATCGATTTCTTGGTCAATATCTGCTAGGTAATTTTTAATTCTTTCTTTGAAATCAACGGTCTTGGCACGTAACTCGTCATTGGTTAGATTTGAAAGCTTCTCATATTCAGCTTTGATTTGATCCACCACAGGCTGAATTCCCTTGATATCTCTCTCGGATTTACTTCCAAATAATTTACTTAAAAACTTTAACATAATTTTTTTTCTATCTCAACTTAAGATTTTGTACAATAATGACTCCAAAGTAAAATTGCAGACAATTTGACACTAATCGGGCAAATTTAGTTATTAGATATGATATCTAACAGCTTACATCCATTTTTTTTACGTTATTTTTATTGAAAATGTCAGTTCAACACGACTGAGAAGAATTTCTCCTCTACTTCGCTTTGTTTACTGCATTGTCAACCTGATTTATTTAAGCTAAAATAGCCTATAAAGGGCGATAAATGCGCTATGATAAAAATATTTTTTTATCAGACTGCGGAATGAATCCCAGTTCCTGCGCTTTTTCAAACATCTTGGTGATTGCATTACGTCCTTCCAGTCCCAATTCTACTGAATATTTATTGACATAAAGTTCAATATGTTTATACATCACCTCTTCACTCATTTCCTGCGCGTGCATACGAATAAACTCTAGCCCAGATTTTGGATTAGCAAATGCAAATTCTACACTTTCTTTTAAAATCGTGTTTAAGGTTTCTTTCACTTCCAGTGGCAAACTACGTTTTACGACAATACCACCAAGAGGAATCGGAAATTTTGTCGTCTTCTCCCAATACTCACCCAGATCNNTTTGTGCAAGCCTTTTTCCGCATAGGTAAACCTATTTTCATGGATAATCAATCCCAAATCAATAGATCCATCTAGTAAAGCTCCTTCAATATCCGAAAAAACAAGCTCCACTTTATTTTTTAATTCGGGAAATGCCAAGCTTAATAAAAAATTAGCTGTCGTATATTTTCCGGGATAGCCAACTTTCAGCTGGTCAAATCCCTCAAGTCCCTCCGATCTTTCCAATTTTTGCTGGAGCAACTTGGCTAATTTCGGATCCTTGGTAATCAGCATAGGCCCCACACCAAACCCCAATGCGCTCCCGGCATCGAGTAATTCATAGTCTTCTACAGCGTAGGCAAAAGCATGATAGCTCAGCTTGGTCATATCAAGATCGCCTTTGAAAGCCTTCAAATTCAATGTTTCCACATCTTGATATTCTACTTCAAAATCCAGTCCTTTCGTATCTATTTTATGATGAATCAAGGCATCAAAAATAAATGTATCATTTGGACATGGAGAAAATCCTAATGTTAATTTCATGTTATACAAAATATTTCCCATCACTTCGATGAGTTTGATAAATTTAATCAGACAGTAACTTTATGCGTCAGCAGATAAAGTAGCATCGCTAAAAAAGTGCTTACAAGAATTCCCTTTCCGGTATGGTCATTTCCCGCCCGATAGACAAAGCGCAGCAGCACTAAATTAACCAATACTGCTAGGGTATAGATCGCCATAGGCTTCTGGGGCAAAAAATGAAGCTCAAGATCCGTAAAAAGCACCAAAACATGGGCCAATGCCGGGAAAGCCGCTCCAATTCCCACTCCTATCCAAAGGTTATTTTTCACGTTTTCCCGAACTAATTTTTTCTCCTAAATGATCAAAGCTCCATGAATTTAATTCTGGAATAGCGTGATGTGCGGTCATATCAAACTGTGTCGGGACAACAGATACATAACCATTTGCCAAAGCAAAACTATCGGTATCTTCCCCCCTGTCCTGCAAAACAAATTTGCCTGTCGTCCAATAATAATCGCGGTTATGTGGATCAATACGTTCATCAAATTCTTCTACCCAATGCCCACCTGCCTGCCGACAGATTTTAATGCCCTTAAATCCCGGAGTCTGCGGAAAATTAACATTCAACAGCGTATTTTTTGGAAGACCATTGGCTAGTACCTGCTCAGCAATAGAAATCACATAAGGTCTACAATAGCTAAA
>DKIT01000155.1 GCA_002454415.1 Sphingobacterium sp. UBA6711 | reverse complement strand
GAACGCTTGCCAGTTACGATAAAAGAATTTGCCGAGGTGATGAGTCATGGATAAATTGATTTTAGGTCGGTATATTCCTGGAAATTCGATGATTCATCGTTTAGATCCGCGCAGTAAATTGTTGGCCATGTTTGCCTTTCTTTTGCTTATTTTCTGGGCAAATAATTTGATAACAAATGTTCTAATCATTGCCTTTGTGTTTGCAATGGTCCTTTTATCACAAATACGCCTATCTTTTTTTATCAATGGTTTAAAACCAATGATAGGGATTATTCTGTTTACAACCATTTTCCAAGTTTTCTTCACACCTTNNAGGCGCTGATTATCTTCATCCGATTTGTACTCATTATTTTCTTTTCAACCTTGTTAACATTAACAACAACACCTTTGAGTCTGGCTGATGGTATTGAATCTGGTTTAGCCCCTCTGAAACGGTTGAAAGTACCTGTTCATGAAATTGGTCTAATGCTCTCGATGAGTTTACGTTTTGTACCAACCCTTATGGATGATANNGAGAGCACGTGGTGTGGATTTTAATGAAGGAAATCTGATTCAAAAAGTTAAATCGGTTATTCCTATTTTGATTCCACTATTTGCTTCAAGTTTCAAGAGAGCTGATGCCCTTGCTACAGCGATGGAAGCGCGTGGTTATCAAGGAGGCGAAGGAAGAACCAAATACCGAGTTTTAGAATGGAAATTCCCAGATACCTGTGCTGTTATTGTCATGATATTACTAGGTGTAACACTCTATATACTAAAAAGTGCTTAAAATATTATCCTTTTCACCATAAAGCAACTTTATTGTAATATTTGTAATAAATTTTTAAATAAAAAGCAATATTATGATAGTATGATAGGAATAGTTATAACAATAAGTAAAGGACTATTCTCTTTAATGAAAAAGAGTTTGATGTATAAAGCATTGAAAGGTGTTACTGGATTATTCACCATTCTTGCTTTGGTGTTAGTTGGTTTCATTCTAACAGGGAAGATATCTCATACACAGATTGTGAGAGCAGTATCTGATGCCCCATATACTATTAAGAATACAGTAAATAAGATTCGTAATGGTGTTCCACATACAACTGAATATATTTCAGCAAGTCCTATTTTTGAATTGGGCCATGAAACCATATTAGAGTTGAAGACTGATTCTCAACCACTTCAAGTGGAAGCTTTAGAAATTACGTTTGAAGAACCGCAAATTGTTGAATCAACAGAAGTGGTGGATTCAAGTTCAATCACTTCATTAGATGCATCGCAGGAGAGTATTCAGACCGAAATATCAACACCTGTGGAAGATTCAAATCAAGCGTATGATACAGCAGAATCAACAGTACAAGCCGTCACTGATGTTGTGCCTGTCGTAACTGAAGTAAGCACTCCAGTTGTAGAGCAAACTCAATCAGTTTCTGTTTCAACTCCTACAGTTAATCATGTTCCATCAGGTTCCGTACTTGACGATGTTTCCGCTAAAGAATGGATTGCACAAAAAGAATCTGGAGGTAGCTATACGGTTTCTAATGGAATATACATTGGAAGATATCAGCTACATAGCGCTTATTTAAATGGAGATCATTCACCAGAAAATCAGGAGCGTGTAGCAGATGCCTATGTTTTGCAACGCTATGGTTCATGGTCAGCAGCCTACCAGTTTTGGTTAGCAAATGGATGGTATTAAGAAAATAAGTAATGCCTAGTTTTTTCTAGGCATTTTCATATTTTAAAAAAACAAATATATTTATGTAAAGAATCGTGTAAATATATGTAGAAAATGCCAGTAAATAGCGCTTTTATAGTGTAAACTCAATGTTACTGTAATATTTGTAATATTTTTTCAAACTCAGAGTAATAGTTGAAGTGTATGATAGATAAAGTAACAGAAAGGAATGTATTTACATGATGAATATTACATTTAAACAGAACATTAAAACAACTATTTTAGGTTTGGTTGCGGGCGTCGCAATTTTAAGTGCTGGTGTGGTTAGCGCTGACACTTATACTGTAAAATCAGGGGACACATTGTCAGAGATTGCTTTGACATATAACACTACCGTCGAAAAATTAGCAGAGCAAAACAAAATCACTAACNNTTCTTCAAACTTGAGTGCTGAAGATGTCGCAGCTAAAGAGTGGATTGCACAAAAAGAGTCAGGTGGTAGCTATGATGCTCAAAATGGTATCTATATTGGTCGTTACCAATTGACAAATACGTACCTAAATGGTGATTATTCTATTAAAAACCAAGAGCGCGTAGCGATNNGGTTCATGGTCAGCAGCCAAAGCATTCTGGTTGGCAAATGGATGGTACTAAAAGATCTATAAAAAAGTCTAGTTTCACTAGGCTTTTTAGTTTTGTAGTTTTCTATGCTTTACAAATTGTGCAAATTTGCTTATTTTGTGAAAAAATTGACAAGAAGAGAAAAAGAATGAATTTACAGAAACGAATTTTTCGCGTGAATATGACAATGCTCGTCTTATCTTTAATAGCTATGTTAGGGGTGAGTATTTATGTGGTTAATAGCATTTATCGTAACCAAGGTACTAGGCAATCCACCAGTCAGGCTAGCCTAGAAAACTTTTCGGGAACTGATTTTTCATCCTTG
>DKIT01000140.1 GCA_002454415.1 Sphingobacterium sp. UBA6711 | reverse complement strand
TTATAGGTTTAGTTAGGGTTTACTTAGGGTTTGTTTAGGTTTAGTTTAGGTATTCCTTAGGTACAGGCTAAACTAAACCCAACGTAAGACTAAGCTAAATATAGACTAATACTAAACTAAGAAGTAAGTAAGTCTCATTCTTTACTAGTTTTTGCTTTTTTAAGGATACATCGGTAATGCCCAGGCATAGCTGACCCTACAGGCTTGGCCTGGTTTCGGTATTTATATGACAGCTGTGGAAGCTCCTCGCTGTCGCTTCGCAGCATGGCCGGGGACAGATTCATCGTGCACACCGGTTTATTAGTTACCTTCCAACTCAGGTTTATAGCGACTTACAAACAGGCTTTATTAACACTTAATACGCCACGAATCCGTGTTGAGTCCAAGGTGAGTCCATGTCGAGTCCGTGTATGACACGTACAAATCCCTATCACAGCTCGCCCCCAAATTGCTATTATAACGCCCAAAAAGCCTATAGGGACAGAAAGAAGACTGGATCAAAACTAGACTGCTGCCGAAAAAGCACAATATACTCGGACATGTAGTTATGGAAGAACTCTACTGAAAGCAAAAAGCTTAGCATCATTGACGGATTGTAAGAACGATTCCATTTCATCAAAAAGACACAGTTGGCCTAACAGGATCAGCGAAGGAAAATTCATACGTATTGGAATAACTCTTTTTCAGTAAATTTGATCTAGATTAATAAATAACAAAAAGGAAGACCTTATTTTTAAGAAATTAAAGATAATGAATACTTTTATTCCAAATAAAATCATATCGATCCATGATAGACTATGCGCAGCTTTTAAAACAGGTAGAAGAATATGCTGAAACATATATTACAGATAATATCTCCGTTTGCCACTGTTTCCACAATACAGTACACACCCGATCAGTTGTACGTGCTGCAGAGGAAATTTCATCGTATTATAAACTAGGAGAGGAGGATCACTTTATTGTTATCAGCGCTGCTTACTTTCATGACCTCGGTTATGTAAAAGCCGATAATGCTATCGGTCATGAGAAGAAAAGTGTCGAAATTGCATTCGACTTTCTGCAGGAAAAAGGCATATCAGAAGACATACAGCAAAAAATCAAAGGTTGTATCCTGGCAACTAGAATGCCTCAAGATCCTGCAAACCTGCTAGAACAAATTCTCTGCGATGCCGACCTGTTTCATTTTGGAAACGATGATTTCGTCACTAGAAATAAATTGATGAAGGCCGAAGCCGAAGCGGTACTCGGAAAGGAGATCGATAAAGACGTATGGCGGGCGGGCACAATAAAACTATTGAAGAGCCATCATTACCACACTGCATATGCACAGCAAAAGCTAAATGCAAAAAAAGAGATGAATCTAAAAGAACTGGAAAAAAAACAGGAGAAATCTATCACAAAAACTAAAGAAAGCAAAAAAGAAGACAAGAAGGAAAAAGAAAAAGGCGGCAAGCCCGAACGTGGAATAGAAACAATGTTCCGTATTACTTCGTCAAATAATCAACGATTAAGTGATATGGCAGACAATAAAGCTAATATATTGCTAACAGTCAATTCTATCATCCTTTCTGTCGTGATTGCTGTTTTATTTCGAAAATTAGATGCCAACGAACATCTTATTATTCCAACAATTATCTTAACAACTGCAGTGGTTGCAACAATGGTCATGGCCATACTATCGACAATTCCCAAAATTCCTTCAGGCAAATTTTCCAAGGAGGAAATTGCACAAAAGTCAGTCAATCTTCTCTTTTTTGGAAACTTCTATAAAATGAAACTCGACGACTACAATGAGGGCATGCAGAAAGTAATGGTCGATTCGGAATTTCTATATGGCATGCTGACCAAGGATGTTTATTCACAAGGTGTCGTATTAGGACGCAAATATAAGCTTCTGCGATACGCCTATGGAATTTTTATGTTTGGGCTGGTTATATCGGTTGTTTCTTTTGTTGCCGCAACCATATTTTAATATGCAATATCAATAGAATTCAAATATGCAGAATACGGATTCAAAACTTCCTTTAACAACTTAAAAATAAAAAACTTAAACCAATAACTAGCTTCCAATTGACGCGATATAGATCATTTATTGATGTCTTTGAAAACATGTTGCCATAACTACAAATTTATACGGATGAAGAAGAAAGATCTTTATATCAATAGAGACATCAGCTGGCTGTCGTTCAACGATAGAGTCCTGGATCAAGCGGGTCGGCAGGAGGTTCCTTTATTGGAACAACTACAATTTCTCGCTATTTTTTCATCTAATCTGGATGAATTTTATCGGGTTAGAATGCCTGTACTGATGGCCTGGAAAAAAATAATGAAGCAAAATCCTGAACAGCTCATTCCAAACCTAGATATCGGCACGTATAAAAAAGCGTCAAAAACCATCAACAAACAACAGGAAAGATTTGGCTTATTGCTCGCAGATATTATACAAGGGCTGGCAAAAGAAGATATATTCTTCATTTATAATCAAACTATTCCTGCAGAAATAAAAGACCTCGCAGCCAAATATTTCTTTTGTAAAATTGCCTCTTACCTGCAGATCATCAAAATTGATGATACGTCTTTTTTCCCTATTAACAATCAGTTGTATTTTGCCGTTACAGACGAAAATACAGGAGCGGTGTTCTTTCTCAACATTCCGTCCAATCATATTGGCCGCTTTTTTACCTGTGAAATTAACGGGCATAAATATGTCATCCTCATTGATGACATTATCAAATTATTTTTTCCCGAAGCAGTAAAAAATAAAGCTTTAAGCTTCTATTCATTTAAAATCACCCGCGACGCAGAGCTAAATTTAGAAGATGAATTTGAGGGGGATATTGCTCAGAAAATTGAAGCGGAGGTCAATAAAAGAGACCTTGGTTATGCAACGCGCTTCCTATTTCAGCCCGATCTTCCTGAGCAGCTGCTCGAAACCTTAGCAACACTATTCGACCTGCGAAAAAGCAGCATTGTTGAGGGCGGGAACTACCACAACTTGAAGGATTTTTTCTCATTCCCGATTAAAATGGATAAACTTTCCTATCCAAAACAGCAGCAGATTGAGAGATCTCAGAATTTTCAGGAATCGATCTACGATCAAATAGATCGGGAAGATATGCTGATCTGTACCCCTTATGAATCCTTCGATCCTATATTACGTTTTTTTAATNNTCCAGCCGTAGAAGAGATCTACACCACCTTATACCGTATCGCCAGCGACTCTCGCATTGCACAAGCACTGGCAACCGCTGCAAAAAATGGTAAAAAAGTCAATGTATTTGTCGAATTGAAAGCACGTTTTGATGAAGCAAATAATATCCATTGGGCCCGCCGGATGAAAGAACAGGGTGTAAAAATTACCTATAGTATCCCGAATCTAAAAGTGCATGCTAAAATAGCGCTTGTCAAACGCGCGGGAGGCCGGGAAAGTGCTCTATTTGGCACAGGAAATTTAANNACAAATGACTTAAGAATGCTATTTGAATTTTTACCAGCAAGAAGGAAACCCAATAGCGCAAATGAGCTATCTTTTGAACATTTATTGATCGCTCAATTTAACCTCAAGCATACATTTTTATCGCTGATTGACCAAACTATCCTCTCAGCTAAAACTGGAGCCCCAGCAGCCATAAAGATTAAATTAAACAATCTCGAAGAAGAGTCGTTAATCAATAAATTGTATGAAGCAAGCCAGGCTGGGGTCAGACTGCAGCTATTGGTCAGGGGAATATGCAGACTAAAACCACAAGTACCAGGATTAAGCGAAAACATTGTCGTGAAACGTATTGTGGGCCGATATTTAGAGCACGGAAGAATATTTATTTTTCAACACAAAACATCTACGAGCGTATATCTTGGGTCATCAGACTGGATGAACCGCAACATCTACAGGCGTATAGAAACGTGTTTCCCAATGCTGAATCAGGCATTGGCAATACAGGTACAAGAACTGTTTGATATTCAGTTTGCTGACGACTGCGAAGCGACTTTACTGAATGACCGCGGACAAAATCAGGCCATTGAAACACAGCTGGGGAATGTTTCTCAGCAGCAAATCCTTGATTATTTGAAACGCTAAAATGGAGAAGTAGGATTAAAAATAATAATATAAAGATGAAAAATTCCACGATACTGTCAACTGTAGCATTAGGCCTGGCAACTGCTATCTTACTTGCTTGCAACCCTAATAATACGGCCAAAGAAAACAGCAAAAAGCTCGCTCATGTTCAAGCAGAACAACCACATAACATTCCCTATGCATTGTCTTCGGGCATAAAGATGAGTTTGCCGGATGAATTGCTGGAGATATCTGGAATAGCCTTTATTTCAGGACAGGATGATGATATTTATGCCATCCAGGATGAGCAGGGATTGCTCTATAAATTTAACCAACCGACTCAGAAAGTTACGTTTACACCCTTCGGTAAAGATGGTGACTATGAGGATATCTCCATCAGCAATACGCACATCTTTGTTTTAAAGAGTAATGGCAGTATCTATTCTTTTCCTATCGCTGAAAAGGAAAATATAAAAAACGTCGTCGAACAGAAAAACCTGCTGCCAAAAGGAGAATATGAAGGGCTTTTTGTAGACCGGGAAAGCAACTTGGCCTACGTATTATGCAAAGAATGTAAAGTGGATAGAAAGCAGCCACAAACCTCAGGTTATATTTTTACAATCGGCGAAAATGGACAATTCCAACCAAAAGGGGAATTTGCCATTCAGCTCGACGAGCTGAAAGAATTCGACCCCAAGATCAAGAAAACATTTAAACCATCTGCTTTGGCAAAGAAAGCAGACAGCAAAGAATGGTACATCCTGTCATCGGTAGACAAAGCTCTTGTCGTGACTGACGAGAATTTTCATGTAAAATCACTTACTTCCTTAGACCCGAAAATGTTTCCACAGCCTGAGGGTATCAATTTTGATTCAAAATTCAATCTCTATATCAGTAGTGAAGCCGGCAATCAGGATAAAGGACTCATTTATAAATTTGAAAAACAATAGGCATGCATCAGGTCGTCCCTTTCTTTCTCATTCTTCTTGCTAGTCATGGTTATGCACAACAAAAGCACAAACCGTCAGCGGTACATCAGGATAAATCCATAGCTCCTATTCTTATCAAGGATAGTATAACGGTTGTTGCAAATGCAAAATACGGCAAAGCGAGCCGGTTTAAAAAGTTCTTTTTGGGTGAAAACTATCGCAAAGAATGGGCGGCAGAAACCACTTTGCCCTTGTTGAAGCTCTCCCAGTTGAACGGTGGTTTAAGTCCCGTTAAACAGGGGGGCGGGATGCAATCTGTATCTTTACGGCTAACGGATCCCACAGGTAGAGAATGGGCTTTACGATCGGTCAATAAAAGGACGGAGTCACTCATCCCCGAAGAATTACACGGTACCTTCGTCCAGGACGTCCTGGATGATGCGACAAGTGCACAACATCCCTATTCGGCTTTAATGATCCCAGCGCTGGCAAATGCTGTCAACGTGCCGCATGCGCACCCCATCATCGGAGTTGTCGCCCAAGACAGTATATTAGGTGAATATGCCCCACTGTTTGAACATACTGTAGCGCTATTGGAAGAACGTGAACCGCTAGGAGACTCAGACAATAGCCCCAAGGCTGTAAGAAAGCTCCAAGAAGACAATGATGATAATTTTAAGCCTAAGGCTTATCTAAGGGCCCGCATGCTCGACGTACTGGTAAGTGATTGGGACCGGCATGAAGATCAATGGCGCTGGTACAATGAAAATCGGGACAGCACAGATCGTGACAAGGATTATATCCCCATTCCCCGCGACCGCGATCAGGCATTGCGTGTCACACAAGGGTTTCTGATGAAAGATATCTATCAGCAGTTTGTAAATCCCGTTATGCAGGGCTTTACGACCGGCATTCCTAATATCCGTTATTCGTTATTCAAATCGCGGTTCTTAAATGCTCATCCCAGCAATCAGCTATCCCACAAGGAATGGACGAAAGAGGTCTCGCAATTTGTCAGTCGTCTTACCGATTCTGTGTTATGGGAGTCGGTACATAGCCTTCCCCAGTCTTCTATTACTATTCGTGGTGAACAAATCTTCAGAATACTCCAAAGCCGCCGTGATGCGCTGCCCGAGGCAATGGAAGAGTATTACAATTTTATCAATAACATCGTCGATATTCATCTAAGCGACAAAAATGAAAAGGTTGAAATATCAAGTACAAAAAATAAAAGCTTAAACGTCAAAGTTTCGAAAATCAATAAAGATGGCAAAGTGACCAAAGCATTAATGGACAAAACCTACAAGGATGCTCTGACAAAAGAAATTCGCCTTTATTTATCCGAAGGTAAAGATTCTGTTGTGATCGATAATGCAAGTTCCCCCATAAAACTTCGGATCATAGGGGACAGCATGCCAAAAACGTATGTGATCAACCAAAGCAAATCCAAGATCTGGCTGTATGAAAACACCAAAGAATCAACATTCTTGGGAAACGCCCATAGGGTAAAACGTCACTATGACCGGGATAGTTTAAATACGCAATTTGTACCTGTAAATCTTTACAACACCTGGCTTCCGTTGCTTACTGCTGGTTATAATGCCGATGACGGTTTCTCGCTCGGACTTGGTGCCGCTTATACCCATCAGCGCGGATTTAGAAAAACTCCATTTACCTATAAACAACAGCTTACCGTAGCAACGGCGTTTCGGACCGGAGCGTATAAAATCCACTATAGAGGAGAATGGATAGCTGTTGTCGGTGATGCTGATATCGTTGTTGATGCCCTAGCGAAAGCTCCTGACAACACCCAGAATTTCTTTGGCGTCGGGAACAACTCACTCTTTCTAAAGGAACAATATGGTGCAAAATATTACAGAAGTAGGTTTAATATTTTCAATATCAATCCGCAGTTGAGATGGAAACCTTCACCCACCTTAAACTTCGCAGTAGGTCCACATATTCAATTTTATCATTTAGATCCTACTGAAAATGAGAATCGATTTATTCTAAACCCTCAAGCATTGCATTCTTACGATAGTCTATCAATTACCAAAGACAAAGCTTTTGCGGGCATCAATGCATTTTTGACACAGGACTCCCGTAATTGCAAAATCAATCCGAGCAGGGGACTGTATATAGAGGCCGCTTTAAATTCCTATTTTGGGCTCAATCAGTATTCAAAAAACTCCGCACAGTTAAGTGGAGCAGTGACTGGATATTTTAGTGCGTTTAATGAGGGCATTATATTCGCTAATAGGATAGGAGGGGGAACAGTAGTCGGGAACCCTACATTTTATCAATATTTATTTCTAGGCGGCCACGAAAATCTCAGAGGATTTCGTCAGTATCGTTTTGCGGGCCAGCAAATGGTCTATAATAACATTGAAGCACGCGTTAAAGTACATGATGTCAAAAGCTATGTCCTTCCAGGTGAATTTGGATTTATGGGTATGTATGATATCGGAAAAGTATGGGCCAAAGGCTATAACAACGACAAGTTTCATCAGGGCGTAGGCGGCGGCATATATTATATCGTTGCCAATGCACTTCCCTTGCATTTGGTCATGACAAAATCCAAAGAAGGCTGGTATCCCTACTTCAGCACAGGTTTCCGCTTCTAAAATGTTCGATCCATGGAAATAAAGAAAGTACAGCTCAGCACGGCAAAAAGTGACAATACCTATACAAACAACAAGCTTGACTTTGAGCCCTTTTTTAAATACCTGGAGTCATTTATAGAAAATGGCATTCCATCGGACGATATGATTCCTGTGTTTGCATTGGAACGAATCAAAGAAATAGAGCGCGTCAATGGTAAACTCTGCAACCATAATCTCAGCGCCTATAAAGATATCCTGCAATTGATTTATAGTCTCTCTGTATCGCTGATCGACACCGATCCAAAAAGATACTGGGCTCTTACGACACCGCTAGCGGAAGAAGCCTTCTATGGAACTGAAGCTTTTTTTGAACTATGTGGAGCTCAACTCGCAGAGCAGGAAATTCAAGGCAAAATGCGTGCTGGGAGCCTCCTAACAAATCAAGAAAAATTATGTTATAACCTGATCTTTGAACGATTTTATGGTTTTTCATCCAATGAGCATATCAGCATTGTCTATCATCAGCTCAATGATCAGGGTGAAATCATCGATTACTATGATTTAGACATCGACTGCAAATTTGTTGAGATCAAAGTGAAGAAAACTCTACCTGCTATTGATATTGGACGTCTGTCAGAAAATCCCAGTGATTCGCTATTCGATTGGAATACGGTCATCAACAGCATTAAACTGGAAGATTTCGAATTATCGGGGTTTAGTATAGTGACCTTCCGGAAGACCAGTACTGAACATACCTTACGGAGAATCCAATCCATTCTATTGGATCTTCCGACATATAACTATCATCTTTTCTTATCCGATTTAGAGAAAATCATGACGCCGATTTTAAAAGGCGCTGATACTGTCTTTAGTTTGTTTCCATTGTTTCAGTTAAATGGAGTGCCCTTTTTCGATTATACCATCAACAATAAAAGTATTCTTATTTCCGAAACTTATGCAGCGAATGATAAGGTCAAGATCAACCCGCAACTTGCAGATTATTTAAAACATCCGCATGTGATCTTTTACAATAATAATGCGATGAATGGGATAACCAACACAAAGTCCATTTTCGACGAGCAGATTAGCAAGTCCGGTGTAAAAGCTTATCTATGCATCCCACTGATCCATAACCATTCTCTTTCGGGAGTATTGGAAATATACAGCCGCGAAAAGGATCAGCTCAACAATGAAACCATGCAGGCCCTAGGCGCTTTAATTCCTATTTTATCACAATTATCGCAGGATATCACCCTGGAATTTAAAAAACGTATTGACGATATTATCATAAACCGCTTTACGACCATACAGCCCTCTGTGCAGTGGAAATTTAACCACGTCGCTGCACAGTACATCCAGGAAATAGAAAACGAAAGTACAGATGCACATATCAAGGCGGTTGTATTTGAGGAAGTCTACCCGCTTTATGGCGCTGTTGACGTCAAAGATTCTACGATCATACGAAATGCTTCAATTCTAAAGGATTTCAGTTTCAAAGTTAAGCAGCTGGCGATGCTTATTGACGAATTATCTCTTAGCGGTAAACACAAACTAATTGTCGATTTTTCGACACAGGTCGATCAAATCACGGAATCCCTTGACCATATTTCCTTCGACGAATCCATGGTCAAAATTATTGAATTTTTCAGAAAGGATGTGCAACCCTTCTTAGCTGAAGCGCGGAGACTATTTCCTACAAAATTAGAGGTGATAGAACATTATGCAAAGCACTTTTTTACAAATCGCGATACTGGTGAATTTTACCGTAATGAATTTGAAACCTCACTCCGTAAGATCAACCACCTTATCAGTAAGGAACTGGACCAATTTAACAGTTTTATCCAAGGAAATTATCCGTCCTATTTCCAAAAATTCAGGACCGATGGCATCGAATACGATATTTATATCGGGGAATCTATTACACCGCAAGAAACCTTTAGTTACGAATTCATTAACGTCTTTAGACGACAGCAGATAATTTCAATGGCAAGGATTGCATTAAAAGCATCTCGAGCAAAGGGAGAGCTACCAATCGCATTGGAAACAACCCAGCTCATCTTTATCAATCCACATAGTATAGATATCAGCTTTCGCGAAGATGAACGAAGATTTGATGTAGAGGGATCGCTCAACATCCGTTATGAAATAATCAAAAAAAGAATAGATAAAATCCGAATAAAGCGTACGAAGGAACGGCTTACGCAGGTCAATAAAATAGCTATTGTTTATTTATCGGATGAAATCTTGGAGGATCTCATGCTAAGTATACAGGCAATCTATGATATGGGCATCATTGAACGGACCATAGAACATCTAAAATTGGAGGATGTACAAGGAATTGTTGGTTTAAAAGCAATTCGTCTTTCGGTGAATCTAAACTATCGAGATTTCTCCTAACTTTGTTGTTCAAACAAAGGAAGACTTGCCATTATTGATTAATTGTATCGCACAATTATCGTCAATATGGTGGATATAATGTAAACATTTAAATAAGGTTACAATGATTACTGACGCCAACTATTTCTATTTAAGCGATTTGCTGGGCACTTTATTTTTCGCTATATCAGGGACCCTATCCGCAAAGCGCAAAGATATTGATATTTTTGGCGCTGCCTTTCTTGGCTTTGTTACCGCGATCGGTGGTGGATCCATGCGAGATATATTTCTAAACCTCCGACCAGTATGGGTTAACGACAGTAATTACCTAATTGCTATATTTTTAGGAATTTTGATAGCGATCATTTTTAATAGACAATTGTATAGCTATTATCGTACATTGACCCTCTTTGATGCCATAGGAATTAGCTTTTTCACGATTTTAGGAGTACAAAAGTCTCTCAATTATGAAAGTAATATTTATGCAGCCATCATCTTTGGAATGTTTACAGCAGTGTGTGGCGGAATGACTCGAGATGTTCTGCTTAATGAAACACCTTTAATATTCAAGAAGGAAGTATATGCTACAGCTTGTTTAGGTGGAGGCCTTATCTACATCCTATTAGTTCATCTCAATTTGGATATCTCCTGGGCTGCTTTTTTGGGAGCAGCCGTTGTGTTTCTGATTCGGATGACAGCGGTAAAGTATCGCTTATACTTACCTCGATTAGAATAGGAATACATCCAAAATTTTGGGCATTTTATTGAATGTTATGTTCACAATCAGCGTGGAACATCTCAAGAGTGTTTACGTTCTCAACAAATCGAGAAGAAAAAGCGTTAGTTTGAACTAACGCTTTTTCTTCTGTTGTGGGAATTTCATTTTATAGCTTACGCGGATATTTCCTTTCGTTATAGCATCCAATTTACCTTTCAACATGGTCTTTTTCAAAGCACTCAATTTATCGGTAAACAATTTACCTTCAATATGGTCATATTCATGCTGTACTACTCGAGCAGCTAATCCTGTTAGATCCACTTCGTGCTCCTCAAAATTTTCATCCAGATAATTGATTCGAATATTCTTGTGGCGTAATACATCCTCATTGATATCCGGAATACTGAGACAGCCCTCTCCAAAAGCCCATTTCTCACCAGATTCTTCTACCATGATCGGATTGATGAAAACCTTTTTGAAAGATTTTAGCATTTCCTGATTTTCTTCGTCATCTTCCGCAAATGGTGTAGCATCGATGACAAACATACGTATAGGCAAACCCACTTGTGGCGCCGCCAATCCAACACCATGTGCTGCATACATGGTATCAAACATATCATCAATCAATTTCTTTAAATCTGGATAGTTTTCATCTATTTCATCGGCAACCTTTCTTAATACAGGATCGCCATACGCCACTATCGGAAGTTTCATATGTAATTAATTATTTATAAGTGTGTCGATTCTCATTTACATAATGACCTCGTTACACTTGGTTTGTTTTTCAAAGTCCTATGAATGTCTCATCTTTTTGACAAAGGGCCAAATTTTAAATAGCGGGTATATTACCGCCTGTTTGTTTATACAGATGTATTTCAACTTGGAATACGCTATTACTATTTTTCACAAAGGTACGGATAATTATTAAAAGTGAATATTTCGTCGAAACTTCCATAAAAGGTACTTTTGTTCTATGGATCCATCGTTTATAGCATTAGCGACACATTTTAAACTTAAGCTTGAACAAGCCCTAGAATTGGACATAACACTGCGTCAAGTTGACGAATATATACAAATTACATCACCGGGTTTAGTAAGTGGCATCTTGCTCTATCCGCACAATAATCCATCGAGGGCGGCTATATTTGAGCACTATATCCATATCGATGAGGATCAGCTGGTTGAAAAACTGGACCTTATTATCAAGCGCATTGTATCTAAAACAAAAAACGACAACAGGGTATATGCGCGCAATACCGTTGTGGCGCGAATCGACAAAAAAACGGGTATACGGTTCCTCGTGGAACATCATTTGCAAACTGCTTTGCCTGGGAAATATCGTTATGGACTCTACGAAAAAGGTGAACTCGTGGCCATAGCGATATTTTCCGGTGGGCGGCGCATGAATGATAAAGACGAAGATTACCGGTCCTTTGAGTTGGTACGTTTTTGCAACAAATCTGGTATAAATGTCATTGGTGGATTGAGCAAATTGATCAAAGCCTTTTGCAAAGACTTCTCTCCGGGAGATATCATGACTTTTACCGATCGTGACTGGAGCCAAAACTCGTCTTTAGAAAAGATCGGTTTTGTTGCAAAAGAAATCACAGCGCCAATCAAATTTTGGGTAGCTGGCTTGAAACGATATACCTATCGCAATGCTGCGGAATTAGATGCACTAATGCAAATATTTCCAAAGGGCTTCGCAAAGGAAAATATGGGCAGTATCAAGATGATTTTATATATAAAATAACCTAAATTGTGTATATTGTACACTGTAAAAAATTTGAAAAATAAATAATCAAAAATAATAACGTTATGAAGAGAAAACTTCGCATGGGTATGGTCGGAGGCGGAAATGATGCCTTTATTGGAGCTGTGCACCGTATTGCTGCTTTTATGGACGGCAAGATTGAACTGGTTTGTGGTGCATTTAGTATTGATCCGCAGATTTCAAAACAATCTGGAGAAGACTTATTTGTAGCTCCTGAGCGTGTCTATCTAAACTATGAAGAGATGATCGAAAAAGAATCTTTGCTTCCGGAAGGAGAGCGCATGGATTTTGTGACGATCGTAACCCCTAACTTTCTACATTTTGCGCCAGCGAAATTGGCGATGGAAAACGGTTTTGATGTTGTCGTTGAAAAACCAATGACAGTATCTGTTGAAGAAGCAAAAGAATTACAGGAAACTGTAGAACGCACTGGTCGCACACTGTGCCTTACACATACTTATTCAGGCTATCCAATGGTTAAACAGGCCAAAGCAATGGTTAAAGAAGGTCATTTCGGTAAGATCAGAAAGATTGTTGTTGAATATCCACAAGGTTGGTTGAGCCGTTTAACAGAACGCGAAGGCAATGCTGGCGCTGCTTGGCGTGCAGACCCAAAGCGTTCGGGTAAATCTTTGGTAATGGGGGATATTGGTACACATGCGGCTCATTTAGCAGAATATGTATCGGGCTTAAGAATTGAAGAATTATGTGCCGATTTAACGACATTTGTAGAAGGGCGTCTCCTGGACGATGACGGTTCTGTACTTTTGCGTTTTGAAAACGGGGCAAAAGGTGTATTGATGGCATCACAAATTTCCGCGGGAGAAGAAAATGCAGTACGTATCCGTATTTATGGTGAAAAAGGAGGATTGGAATGGGCTAATGAAGATCCAAACAACCTCATCATTAAAATGCTTGATCAGCCTCGTCAGCTATACCGTACTGGAAATGCTTATGCTGCGCCATATACTTTAAGCACATTTGCGTCACATAACACACGCGTTCCAGCGGGTCACCCTGAAGGCTTATTGGAATCATTCGCAAATATCTATCGCAACTTTGCCGCAACAGTGACTGCAAAACGCGAAGGAAGAACACCTACAGCAGAAGAACAGGACTTTCCTAGTGTTTATGATGGTGTAAGGGGCATGGCTTTCATAGATACTGTCGTAAAAAATAACGAAGGAACTGAAAAATGGACTAAATTTGTTCTGTGATAGACAGACTAAAGCATATCCTTTCTCTTTTGGAACAACAATCTGTTCCAAAAGAGAAAGTTATCGTTATACTGGGTCCAACTGCCTCTGGCAAGACCAAAGTAGCCGTACAGCTAGCCCAACACATCGATGCTGAGATTATCAGCGCAGATTCCCGTCAAATCTACCGACGGATGGATATTGGAACGGGCAAAGACTTAAAAGAATATCAAGATATTCTTTATCACCTTATTGATATCCACGAGCCAGGGGAACGTTATCATCTCGGAAATTTTATTGAAGATTTCCACCATGCGCAGCAATCGATTTTGGAAAAAGGAAAATATACAATTCTTTGTGGTGGCACGGGATTATATATTCAAAGTGTCATCCAACAAAATCCCTATGCCCAGGTTCCTTCCACAGAAGGCTTCAAGGAGTCATTAATTGAATATAGCGAGGACGAACTGCGGGGACGATTGAGGTTATATACACATCCCGAAGATTTTCAAATCGATTATTCGACTAAAAAACGAATGATTCGGGCTATAGAAATTTTGGAGTTCCTAAAGCAGAATCCTGATCATATCGACCAAAAGAGAAAAGTGGAGAGTATCGTGATTGGATTAAATCCTTCATTGGAAACCCGCCGTAACGGAATTAGTCAAAGGTTAAAACAGCGCTTGTCCGAGGGCTTTTTAAGGGAAGTAGAGAATCTTCTCGCGGAGGGGCTCACACACGATCAGCTTCAATATTATGGTCTCGAATACAAGTATGCTTCCCTTCACCTTCTTGGACAACTAGATCATAAAGCTTTCATCGCAAAATTAGAAACAGAAATACACCGGTACGCAAAACGGCAAATGACTTACTTCCGCAAGATGGAAAAAGATGGTATACTAATTCATTGGATTTAATAACTATTGTGAATACAACTGCGATATAAAAACAAAAAAGGGCTAGTATCACTACTAACCCTTTTCGTTAATCTCTTTCTTATAACTTGATTTCCTCATCCTTCGCATTGAAGAAATGGAATTCAGTTAGATAATATGACGTCACTGGATTTACTTTAATCCATTTGCCGTATTTCATGAACCATTTCATTCTTTTCGAAAACAAACCAGACTTAATGTAGGCGTCTATATAAGGGTGAACACATAAGGTCACCTTCTTTTCGTTCTGTTCTTGAAGAATGAAGCTCAAATTATTTTCAATATCATCCATAAGGACAATACTTGATCGGATTTCACCTGTACCATCACAAGCAGGACATTTCTCGTTTGTGACAATATTCATTTCAGGTCTTACACGTTGACGTGTGATTTGAACCAATCCAAATTTACTTGGCGGTAAAATCGTATGTCTCGCTCTGTCCGACACCATACATTCTTTAAGGAACGTATACAACTCTTTCCGGTGATTGGGTTTGTGCATATCGATAAAATCGATGACTACAATTCCTCCCATATCACGCAAACGCAGCTGTCGCGCAATTTCTTTTGCTGCTTCCATATTGACAAGCAATGCATTGTCTTCCTGATTCTCCTTATTGGCAGAACGGTTACCACTATTGACATCAATGACATGCAGGGCTTCGGTATGCTCAATAACGAGATACGCGCCCCCCGGCAATGTTACCGTCTTGCCAAATGCTGCCTTGATCTGCTTTTCAACGCCAAAATGGTCAAAAATTGGCTCCTTATGTTTATAAAGTTTGACAATTTTTTCCAAATCTGGAGATATATCGTGTATATATGATTTTGTCTCTTCGAAGATCGAAGGATCATTAACATAAATATGCGAAAACTCATCCGTTAGGATGTCCCGTAGAATAGTGGATGCACGATCCATTTCGCCAAGAACCTTTTGAGGCGGTTCAGCATTACGAAGACGTTTGGTAAATAGCTCCCATTTTGAGATCAGGTCCAATAAGTCACGTTGTAGTTCTTCTACACCTTTACCTTCAGAGACTGTGCGGATAATAACACCGAAATTAGCAGGTTTAATTCCTTCAACAATCTTCTTAAGGCGGTTGCGTTCATTACTACCTTTGATACGCTTGGAAATGGAAACAGTACTTGAGAAAGGTACCAAAACGACAAAACGACCTGCTATTGAAAGGTCTGAACTCAGACGCGGTCCTTTTGTTGAAATGGGCTCTTTGGCGATTTGTACTGGCACGAGCATATTTTTGCTCAAGACATCAGAGATCTTGCCAGCTTTATCGATATCCTTTTCAAGTTTTAAACTATTGAGCAGTTTCTCTTGATAACTGCCATTCTTTACTATACGCGTAAGCTTTAGCAAAGATTGAACTTGAGGACCTAAATCTAAATAATGTAGAAAAGCATCCTTTTCGTAGCCTACATCTACGAATGCCGCATTAAGCCCGGGCATGATTCGCTTGATTCGTCCGAGATAGATATCTCCAACGGCGAAGTTATTATTTGCGGGCTCGCGATTAAGTTCAACAAGCTGCTTATCTTGTAGTAAAGCAATAGTTACCCCTTTATCAGGAGTTGAATCGATAATTAATTCCTTTACCAAAAGCTACTCATTTTTGACACCTATGCGATATCCTATCGCAATCTTGGGTATCCGATTAAACATTTAAAGAACGTTCTTACGAAAAAAACAATCTACACACCCTTCAAAGACATGTAGATCGTTTCGTAAAGCTATCTCAGCAAAATGGGCCAAGATGTTTAAAAGCTCATCACAAGATTATTTTTTCTTGTGTCTATTTTTTCTTAAACGTTTTTTACGTTTGTGAGTAGCCATCTTGTGTCTTTTTCTTTTTTTTCCGCTTGGCATANNGCTAAGTAAAAGTATGACTCAGCATCGGGTTTTTGATCGATAACGGTCTTAAAACGCTCAATAGCCTTGTCAAACTGACGGGATTGCAATGAAAACAATCCCAAAGTTTTGTTTGCTTCTAAGTTTTTAGGATCAGCAGCAACGACTTCCCGCAATAAGGCAATACCTGCCATGGGATTATTCGTTCCTGATACCATTGCGGCACCTAATCCTGTTTTTGCATCCAAGCTACCTGTATTCGCTTTTAACGCTGCTTCGTATGCATGGATAGCATTTTGATTTAACGCTTGGGCTAAAGTAGAATCCTGCAAATTTGTATAAGCAGCACGATAGGCATTACCTGCTTTCAACCAATATTCAAACTTGGGTGAAACCTTTGCCATCTCCTCGTAAACAAATGCCTGCGGAGCTGGTTTTGCAACATCGTCCCACTTATTTGCCAACTGTTGCAACAGCTTTATCTTATCCTCTCCAGAAGCTTTTGCAACTTGGCCCTCAATATCGGAAATTTCTTTGACTAAACTAGCATCTAAACTTTGTTTTGTCATCGAAGATATATTTTCCAAGTTTACCTCATTGGAAGGCTTCGATTCAGATGCTGCAGCAGTTTGTTTTTCTTTGTTCACCAAACCTTTAATAGGCTGCGCTAAAAGCACAGCAACTAAGGCTACTACTGATCCTATTACTATTATCTGTTTGGTTTTTGCCATGTTAATCTATTTTAAAGATTATTTATTGCCATTCTTTACTTTCTCTACAAAAATTTTAGCTGGCTTGAAACTAGGAACAAAGTGTTCTGGGATAATGATTGCTGTATTTTTTGAAATGTTTCTTGCAGTCTTCTCAGCTCTTTTTTTGACTACGAAGCTACCAAAACCTCTTACATACACATTTTCTCCTCCGATCATTGCGTTTTTGACAACTTTGAAGAATGCCTCTACGGTTTCTTGAACATCTACTTTCTCTAAGCCAGTTTTGGTAGAGATTTCTGCAATAATTTCTGCTTTAGTCATATCTATTTTACTGTAATTATTTATTTTTCAACCCTTAAGCCAACTAATGTTTGGGGATGCAAAAGTATTGTTTTAAAATGAGGAATGGAAATTATTTAAATACTTTTTTGATAAATAACCTTCCAAAAGCCAAACATTTACAATCAATTAACTAGTTATGACATTCTTCCAAACCTTAAATAAACATCAAAAATAAAAACAATTATCTAATTTACAACATGTTGACTTACTAGATGTCATAGAAAAATCAATATATGGCAATGGCATGATTTAGCCGCTCTAAATCCGCTTTGTGGTGGTGTGCATTTAACACAATGCGGTTAAATAGGGGATCTGTAGCAAGCGGATACGGAAAACTTGACACTAAAATCCCAGCATTCATCAATCTAGCATAGAGGCTCCTGTCCGTTGAAGAAAAAACCGGGAAACAAGAAATAGCATTCAACCTACCCTTCAAAATAGTTCCAAAGTAACTGATATTACGCTGTAATTTGTTAAACTGTTGCCGATAAATCTCTTCTCCATGGACAAATGCGTATAAGCTAGCCGGAGAGCTAGGTGAAGCTCCTGTATAAAAGTTAGATTGTTTAAAATTCCTAATCCGACCCTGATTGGCTAAAATCAACCCAGCATCAGTTGCCAGCCCTTTTGCTAAGGACGCAACAACAATTAACTCAATGTTTGCCGGCCGGAAATTGTTCCTCTTGAATGATATTTCATTACAATACATAACACCTATACCATGAGAATCATCCAAGAGCAAAACAACCTTCTTGCTTGGATCGATACGTTCAAAAACAGTAAAATCATAGCACTCTGGCTTCATATTATCCATACTATTGCTAACAACGACAAATGATGTCTGTGTGGACTGGTTGATATAGTCGATCGTATTACTGCTCCAGTCCGCAAAATTATCTTGCGTTTTAGGTTTTCCGTTTAACTCATCTAGCCATAAAGAAGGGTGACAGGAGGGGGCATACAAAACTTCCCCCTCAGCCGCTAGAGCTCTTACAGCAAATTGTGTAGCCAGATATCCGCTGGAGAGCAACAGGCTCGCTTCAAAGCCAAAACGACGGGCAGCATACTCCTCAGCCTGATCAAATATGGCCTGTTGTACATTATTATTACGCGAAGTCCCATTGTTTATACCATATCGATGTATTCCCTCAATAAAGAGGTTTGCATAGGCTTTATTTGTTGCCAATCCAAGGTAGGAAGTTCCACCAAAAAAAAGATATTCTTTGCCATCAACTGTAATGGTACGACCTGTTGGCTGTTCTAAACGTGCGAAATTATTCATTTAAGTGTGTTAGTGATGCCTCTTTCTACCGAACCAATACCTCGGGGTTTGCTATATGCTGAGGATCATTCTCAAAAAAAGCAACTATATTTTCAAATGCGAGACTAAAAAGCTGCTCGTAACCGTTTTTCTCAACATAACCAATATGGGGTGTACACAGTACATTTGGCATTTTTAATAGCGGATAATCGGGATCAAAGATGGGCTCAGACTCATAAACATCAACCGCAGCCATCCCCAGGGCACCAGTTTTTAAAGCCGTCATCAGCGCATTTTCCTCGATCAGTTCGGCACGCGATGTGTTGACCAAAAGAGCAGATGGTTTCATACACCTGAGGTCCTCTAATTTAACAATACCACGCGTCTCCGGAACCAGCCGAAGGTGTAAAGTCACAACGTCGGAAAAATGGAAAAAATCAGACTTGCTTGATGCGGCAATGAAGCCATCTCGAACCGCCTCCTCGCGCGAATTTTCATTTCCCCAAACAATGACTTGCGCTCCAAATGCTTTGGCATATTGCGCTATTCGTTTACCTATTTTGCCATAACTCCAGATTCCAACTGTTTTACCGGCGACACTTTCTCCAACATCTGTCTGCCACAGCCCTTTCTTCATGCCAGTTAGCGTTTGAGGAAATTTTCGAAGTGCACTCATGATCAACAGCCAGGTCAATTCAGCCGGAGCAATGGGAGAGCCCATACTTTCTGCAACTGCCACATTGAAGCGACTACAAACTGCCAAATCTAAATGGTTTGAAATCTTTCCTGTCTGACTGATAAGCTTTAACTTGGGAAGCTGAGTTAGTAGATCTTCAGTAATTCTGGAACGCTCCCGAATGAGGACCAAAGCCTCTGTATCCTTTAGTTTTTCCGCTAGTAGGGTATGATCGGTATAGGACTGTTTCAATATTTGGACATCATAACCATCAAGAATTTTGAAGCAGTCCAACTTTCGGACAGCATCTTGATAGTCATCTAAAATCGTTATTCGCATTTTTTCCGACTTCATTTTAAACTCTTATTTTCAATATCAAACAGAGATAAATAGCTCTTTCTCTGCCATGTAAATTACTGACATATAAAAAGCAATTTAGCGCAACGGTCCTCGTCTAATGGAAAACCATCTTATGGAGGAATTTCTGCTTTTCGATATTAATTTACAGCATAAAGTTGGATTCCTGCAATTCGTCATGATATTATGACATTCCATCCACTCTTTTTCGCTGAAGCGATCTAGCCCCTCCATATTTGGATAAAAATAAAGAAAAATGAAGCTGTTTTTAACCTTACTATTCTTTAGTATTACCCTTGTATCTGCACAGTCTATTCTAAAAGGAAAAGTGCTTGACAAAAATGGCAAATCTATTTATTTAGCCAATGTTTATATTGAAGGGACTTACGAAGGAGGCACCACAGACTCCCTTGGTAACTTTGCATTCGAAACAAATGAGCTGGGCGCCAAGATAATCAAAACGTCCATTGTGGGCCGAACACCCTATAGTAAGCTCATTCAATTACCGCAAAAAGGACTTGTTATTATTCAATTGCAAGACAACGAAAATAGACTACAAGAAATCACGATTCAAGCTGGAGTACTGCAAGCCAATAGCTCCGGAAAAAACACGGTAATGAGCCCATTGGACATTGTCACCACGGCAGGAAGCACGGGCAATATCATCAGTGCGTTAGCGACGTTACCCGGTGCACAGGTCGCCGGAGAAAATGGTCGCTTGATGGTGCACGGTGGGGATGCTTCCGAAACACAGACTTATATCAATGGAATCAGCGTTGCGCAACCCTATACCGCCACTCCCAATGAGGTTCCTGTCCGAGGCAGGTTTTCTCCGATGTTATTTAAGGGAGTGAATTTTTCTACAGGAGGTTATTCTGCAGAATTTGGCAATGCGCTGTCTAGCATTTTGGCCCTAAACACCGAAAATAAAATTGAACAGCCAAAAACAGAGCTTTCTTTATCTTCGGTCGGATTGGGTTTGGGGCACACTCTACAATGGGGGAAAAACTCGTTGACATTTAACAGTAGCTACACAAACTTAAAACCTTATTCAAAAATAATTACACCCGACATTAAGTGGACAAAACCTTATGAAAATGCTTCTGGAGAAATGATCTATCGTCATCAGTTCAAAGAAGGTTTCCTAAATATCTATGGCGCCTACAATTTTGAGGATATGGGGCTTTATCAAGCTGACATCAATTATCAACAGCCTGTCCCATTGAAAAAGAAATCCAACAATTCATATGCTAATATTACCTATAGTCAGCATCTGGGAAACCGGTGGACGTTCAATTCTGGTATCGGTCTAGGTTATCTTACCGATAAGCTGCATTACGACGATATTTTCCTGCCCAACGAAGAAAAGAGTCTTCACATAAAGGGGGTACTGAGCAAAATCTGGAATAATAAAATTAAAAGTATCGGGGGCATAGAATATTTTGACAATAATTATCAAGAAGAATACCAGCGTCAAAACCTTGACTACAACTATGGGTACCATAGTAAGATGACAGCTTTATTTACGGAAACCTCCTTGGGTATCTTACCAAACCTAATTGGGAAGATCGGCTTAAGAGGAACTTCATCCAATTTGCAGAAAAGGAATACGCTGGAACCGAGGGCCTCTTTGGGATACGCATTGAATAAATATACCCAGCTCTCCATGGCCTATGGAACTTTTCATCAACAAGCCGCTACCCCTATATTAAAATATGCCCCGCAGCTTGACTGGCTGGAGGCCAACCACTACATCGCCAATTATTTCTATGAGCGGGCGGGACATCTACTTCGCTTGGAAGCGTATCACAAAGAATACAACAATTTGATTAAATACAATAGTATGACACCAAGGTACGATAGCCAATACGACAATACCGGAAACGGTAAGGTAAAGGGCTTTGACCTATTTTATAAAAATACCAGCAGCATCAAAAATCTCCAGTACTGGATTTCATATTCATACACCGACAGCAAGAGAAATGAAGCCAATTATCCTGCCACGTTTACTCCTCCATACGTGTATAAACACAGTATCTACCTTGTTGGAAAGTGCTGGTTTGCTAGCCTTCGCTCACAGCTCAGCCTGACAAATTCCTTTGTATCCGGCAGAAATTACAATGACCCTAACCAAACGGTTTTCATGAATGGACGTACAAAAGGTTATAATAATCTTTCCATGAGCTGGTCGTTTCTCTACAGCCAGCAAAAAATTATCCATTTCTCCGTCAGCAATGTTCTTGGCGCCGCTCCAATTTATGGTTATCAGTATGCAGACCGACCAAATTCACAGGGGATCTACGACCGTAGACCCATCGTTCCAACAGCCAAGCGCTTTGTTTTTTTGGGCTATTTCTGGACGATCAGTAAAAACGAAAAAGAAAATCAATTGGACAATCTCTAAAACTCAACAACTCATCGCATAAATATATCGGTTCATCCAGTATTATTTTTAATGAAAGATGCTTATAACGAACTTCATTACTGAGCGATGGGTCATCAATCAGGGACAGTCACTAAAAATATATTTAACATTAAACGAGAAATCATGAAATCATTTATCATTGCAATCATCTGCTTACTAAGCAGCACGACATTTGCACAAGGAAATTTTGAAAAGAGTATGGGACAAGCCATGGGTTTATGGCAATCAGGAGAGACGCAGAAAGCAGCAGCTCTTTTAGAGCGTATTGCTCAGGTGGAAAAGGACAATTGGATTCCGGCGTATTACCAAGCAATGGTGCTAACGACAGCTTCCTTCAGGGAGAAGAACAAAGAAATACAAGCAAAATATATCCAATCGGCGGAAGATATTCTGAATACCGCATCTCAGGACAGTAATCCGGAATGGCTTGTTTTGCGAGCGATGAACAAAACAGCATTGATGATCACTGATCCTATGACAAAAGCCAAGGAATTGTCACCTAACATTATAGCATTGTATAAAAAAGCGCTAGCAATAGCGCCAAATAATCCCCGGGCACTATTAGGACTTGCAGAATTTCAAATGAAAGCAAAAAAATATTTCAATCAAGATACCAGCAAAGAATGTGAGGATGTGAAGAAAGCGCTATCTTTATTCAACGAAGAAAAAGTTACTGTCCCATTTGGGCCATCGTGGGGCAAAGATCGGGCAGAACAACTGGTAAAAGAATGCAAATAAAACTTTGTGAAAAAACCACTATTTAAAGCTATTATACAAGCTCTGCTCGCAAGTTTGGTCGTTACCATCTATTTTTTGGTTGTGGCCAAACTCGACCATAATGATGTACCTTGGATATCCATCATTTCTCATCCGAATACGGCCAAAGGTTTACTGTATGGATTTTTTCTTTTTCTAGGTCATAGCTATCTATCGAAATGGGTAGGGAACAGATACCCAAGCAGTAAAGATTTTGGGAAAAAGATGCTGGTCTTTTATAGTATCAGTTTTTTCTTGACCATACTGGTCGTTTTTATTGTGAATGCATTTTTCTCCGGACTGTTTACCCCAAACGTTTCCCAAAGTTTCTCCCAACGTTTTCACCATTTCATTCATCAGCAGCGCGTTGCATACTATTTTCAAACAGCAATGGTATCATGGTGCATTTCAATGATTTTTTTTGTGTTCTATTTTTATAAGCGATTTAAAGATTACCAGATCAAAGAAAGTCAGCAGGAAAAACAGCAGATAACAGCTCAATTCGAATCCTTAAAAAATCAATTGGATCCACATTTTTTATTCAATAGCTTGAATGTGCTGAACGGTTTGATCGAGGAAAACCCAAAAAAAGCAAGCTTGTTTACCACTGATCTTTCGAAAATCTATCGTTATGTACTAGAGCAAAAAGATAAAAGCATTGTTCCACTGCAGGAAGAGCTCTCGTTTTCAAAAGCTTATTTAAATCTATTGAGCCTACGATTCGAAGATAGCATTCACATCAATCTACACATTAGTGAAGAGGAAAATATTGGTTTCATTTTACCCCTTTCACTTCAATTGCTGATCGAAAACGTGGTCAAGCATAATGTGATGTCTCTAAAAAGACCACTTCTCTTGGAGATTTATCGAGAGGCAGATTATCTATATGTTGAGAACAACCTTCAGAAAAAGAAAATACTTCATGGGAATTCAGGAATTGGTTTAAAAAATATTCAGGAACGCTACGCAATACTTTCCAATTTACCAGTCCGTATTCAGGAAAACGATGGTCTATTTTCTGTCGGATTGCCTATTATACGAGAAATAGTGACTTAAGCCGCTAGATCTTAAATTATCTATTCAATTCCCGAATAGAAATCTCCCAATGCTGTAAACTGCTGCACGAACGACAACAGTCTTAAGAGAGCTGACGATCGATAATTATAAAATAGAAACAATGAAGATATTAATCATAGAGGACGAACTCCCATCCGCAAGACTGCTCCGAAGAAAACTAGAGGGACTTGGCTACCATGTTCCCGAGATACTCCAGACCGTAGAGGAGTCGATTGAATGGTTTATGTCAAATCCTGAACCAGATTTAATGTTCATGGATATTCAACTCGCCGATGGGATTTCATTTGAGATCCTTGAGCGGATAAAACCTTCCTCCGCCATTATTTTCACTACAGCATATGACGAATATACGTTACGTGCCTTCAAACAAAATAGTATTGACTACCTACTGAAACCAATTGAAGATGAAGAATTGAAAAATGCTATTGCGAAGTTCATCCAATTTAGACAGCCCATTCCTCCGTTTGATCTAACATCTCTTGAAGCGCTATTCAGAAACAATGCTCCATCCTATAAGGAACGTTTTACCATCAAGATTGGTCAGAGCTTAAGAATTGTGACGACTCAACAAATCGAGTGCATTTACAGTAAGAACAAGGGTACATACCTCTATACAAGTGAAGGAGGGAGCTTTCTTTTGGACCAGACATTGGACGCATTGCTACCACAACTGTCACCCAAAAACTTTTTTAGAATCAACCGAAGTAACATTGTTCAATTTGATGCCATCAAAAATATTGCGATACACTCCAATGCGCGATTGAAAATATATCTCAAACATTATGAATCCGATGAGCTCATCGTCTCTCGAGAAAAAGTCGCTGCTTTCAAAAACTGGCTAGACAAATAAACCGGATTCACCGAAAGAACCTATTTATCACATTAAAAACTAACTTACATATTGAGACGATAATTTAGCGGGATACTAAATCGAAGGGAAACCGCAAACCCTTTCATCGGTCTATAATCCTTTTTGTCATTGATGGAGAATCCATAGCCAAAGTCAAGATCCAGCAAAGTCGCTAAACTGACACCTAATTTCGGAGTAACGGTATAAGGAGTGACCTCCGTACGAACAAAGGGCGTTAATACATAGGTCTGGGGATAATAAGTGATAGCAGCTTCAGGGATTACAGCGAACTTCTTTTGTGTCCAAGTAAAATTAGCTGTTGCATCTGCCCGTAGAATATGATCTCCAATAAAAGGAAACGCAAAATAAGCCCCTGTCTTTACGATACTGCCTTTCTGAAACTGATAACTCAACGTAGGACCAATCAAATGATCTTGTGCCCTGACTCCTTTGATTAAGATTAGTAAAATTAAGCTACAAAGGGCATGATATATAATCTTACTTCGCATGTTTTTTCAACTAATAAATATGAAAATTTAACGGAATATTCACGCCTACTGATACTGTAATTCCATCGATAGGTTTATAATTTTTCTTCGTATTATAATCAAATCCATATCCAACACCTATATCAACAATTGAGAATAGACTCGCTCCTACCTTCGGTGTTATGGTGTATGGTGTCAGCTCTGCTTTTAAAAATGGAAAAAGAACAAAATCATTTAAATAATACGTAAATCCCAGTTCAGGAATGACGGTAGTTTTGGATTCCATCCAGCTAAAATTGGCTCCCGCATCAATTTTCATATATTGAAAATCATTGGGCGCAAACAACCCCCAGCCCGAAACTTTCAGAAAATTACCACTTTGATACTGATATCCTACTGAAGGGCCCCAGATCCATTTATTATGCTGTTTCCATGGTTGTTCTTGTGCCATAGACAAAGAGGTAAACAGAAAAAGGACAGTAAATAACGACAATATTCTTAGTTTCATTCAGCTAAATTACAAACTATAATCTATTTTATGGAATACAACAGGTGCACGCTGGAATAGTTTTACTTTAAATAGAAAAAACGTGTTGATGCCATTTAAAATGCCCACAAACGATAAAATTAGCGTCCACTTTGTCGTGTCTAATATTCAAGCAACTTAATTCTGATAAACTGAGACCGATCACTCAAAGACCCCTCCTCTCCCCAATAACCATTTACATGATTTGCTGCGGTATAAATACATCCATCTTTGCCCCAGAACATCAGCTCGGGCTTCCAGGTTGGCATCCACTCTTTAAAACTGATAAAAAACAAGGGACTTACCTTTCCTTGTTTCACGTGGAAGAGCTGCAGATCACCCGTCGATTCATAGGGATCAGCATGTAAAGTCAATAAATATTTTTTGTCTATTGAAAATAACGGATAATCACCACATTCTACAATAAGGTGTCCGTCCTTCCGATCAAAGAGCCGTACATCTGAACTTTCCCAATAATTCCCTTCAACAGCAAAGGCATTTAGAAAATCATAATGTCCTCTATAAAAATACCTAGATTCAAGTTCGTTGTCGATGTCTTTATCTGTAAATGTCAACGTTTTCCCATTTGTCAGTGGCAATTCCAAAATCTTTCCCTCCTTTTTATAGGACAACGTATCTTTGATCATGTAATCCTTTGCAGAGCTTCGTGCTGCCAGAAAGGTTTGTTCATCGATCAATTCCAAATGAAGATATTGATCTAGCGTATGGCCTTTTTTGTCATATTTCTCCTCACCTTTCACACGGAGAGATACGATCATGTTTAAATCCTTAGGTGAGATCGTTATTTTATCTTGTTTGCCCAATTTAGATTTTGCAACATATACCTTTTCCCATTGCGTTATATCTCCGGTTTCACCATTCGCTCCTTTATAGTCTCGCTGAATACGATCCATAATAGCAATCCATTCACCTTCTTCGCCAATAATATCCAATTTGGTGCCATACGGATACTTTCCCAACAGCGGAGCGTCATCAGAGGCTCCCTGCCTGAGCTCAACACCATTGCGGTCAACAACATACATATTTCTTAAAACTTTCGTCTTATCATAATCAATTGGTAAAGGCGGAAACTTCGCTGAGACTACAGTATCTTTTGAAGGAGCTGTTTCATGTTTAGCTGAGTCACTCAAATCTGCAACTTTAGATTTTGTATTGTTGCCACAGCCCGAAATTGCGACGGATAATATGCCTCCGACTACCACATATAAAGGTAAAAATAGCAGTTTATTCATGACGGTCAAGGTAGCCATTCCCATGCCAAAAAAAAATACTGGTTTTCAGGGGTTCCAATAAAATGCATATAAGAGCTCAAAGAATCATGCTAATGAGCGATCGAATGGATAATAGAAAACAAGAAGAAGTTTTTAACAATAATATTATTATATATAAAATTTATGATTTAACTTAGAAGATATTATTTTCAACCAAAATGATTTTTCGTAATTAAAACGGATTGTCATATTATTTACTTATATCATTTCTCCTGATATGAATTTACGCCGGCTACTTATCTTGCTATTCTGCACGATTTCTGCACCTCTACTCCAAGCGCAGCAACAAAGAATATTGATAGAAAATGTGAAACTGCTCGATTACAGTACTCAAATGTTAACAGCTCCACAGCACATTTTAATCAATGGAAATATCATCCAAACGATCAGCGCATCCCCCATTAACACTAGAGGTAATGATCTTATCAAGATTGACGGCAAGGGCAAAACTCTAATGCCTGGTCTCATTGATGCCCATGTGCACTTGGTTTTCGGTGCTTTGACAATGCCTCAAATGATGAAAAATGATCTATCCGAAGAGTTTCTTATCAATACGGTGGGCCGATCAGCACAGCAGATGTTAATGCGGGGCTTCACAAGTGTGCGAGATGTCGGCGGTCCAATATTTCCATTAAAGGCTGCCATTGACAAGGGCAAACTTCTTGGGCCAAGAATATGGCCTTCGGGTGCTACGGTAAGTCAAACCGCTGGACATGGTGATTTTCGTACTCCTGAGGAAAAATCACGCCGGTTTTTTGGGATTGTCTCTCGTGCCGAGCGGTATGGCGCCACATTCATTGCAGATGGAAGAGACGAGGTCCTAACCGCAGTAAGGGAAAATCTGAGGTTCGGAGCGAGCCAAATCAAACTCATGGCGGGGGGCGGCACGTCTTCAGCATATGATCCTGTAGACGTCACACAGTATACATTGGATGAAATGAAAGCTGCAGTTGAAGCAGCAGAAGATTGGGGTACCTATGTCACTGTGCATGCCTATACTCCTAGAGCAATCCGTAGAGCTATCGAAGCAGGTGTTAAATGCATAGAACATGGTCAGCTGCTCGACGAAGAAACCCTGCAGCTAATCGCTCAGAAAAAGATTTGGCTCAGTCTACAAAATCTTGTGGAAGATACCCCTGATATGGATCCACAACGGAGAGTGAAACGAAAACCTGTCATCGAAGGTCAGGAAAAAGTATGGCCCATGGCGAAGAAAAACGGTGTAAAACTAGCTTGGGGGACAGATTTTCTTTTCGAGCCGGATCTGAATAAATTACAGAATGCATTTATATTGCGCCTTCAAAAATGGTTTACAAATGCGGAGATCATTAAGATGATTACGCAGGATAATGGTGAACTCTTACAGCTTTCGGGACTAAGAAGTCCTTATCCTGGCAAGCTTGGAACGATAGAAGAAGGGGCTTTGGCGGATCTTCTTCTCGTTGATGGAGACCCTCTCACGGACTTGAAGCTATTGGCAAATCCCGATCAAAACTTTTTGCTCATTATTAAAGACGGTCAAATTTATAAAAATAACCTTCAGAAACGTTAACTTCTACAACCATAAATTTATTGTTATTCAAAATAATATTTTTGATATGAATAATATATATATTCAATAACATTCGTTAAAATTAGCGATTTGAAGATATTAAGGCAGAAAAAGATTGATCCAATATTTTTAAAGAATTGATGCAGACGGTGGCACATCAGGATAATTTATTTGAAGAGTAAACACCTTTGCATTTAATTGATTAGTTTTGCGTTTAAACGATAAATCAAAGCATTCGGTGGCATTATTATTTAACGACGGACGTCCCGTAGTAAGACTAAGAGCATTTCGGGCTATCGACGATCCCCAAACCTGTGAACGTTTCATAGAAGGACATGCGCATGTGTTAACTGCTATAGGCGTAAAGAAAGTGACTTCTTCCAAAAATGACTGGATGTATAATCCGGCATCCTTCGTGCTGATTGTAGAATCACTTGATGGTGAAAAAGTGTATGGCGGAGTACGTATACATGTTTCTGGGGGGAGTGAACCATTACCCATTGAACAGGCTACAGGAGCTATGGATGCCAAAATCTTCGATCTTGTATATGATTATGCCCAACAAGGCACAGGAGAGGGCTGCGGCTTATGGAACTCCCGAGAGATTGCCGGATACGGCATTGGCAGCATATTTTTAACAAGAGCGGGTGCAGCGATCAGTACCCAGGTAGGAATTAAATCCCTATTTGCTTTATGTGCTCCTTATACGGTGAAACTTGCCGAAAGTGTTGGATACCGCATTGATACGAGTGTAGGTAATAACGGTACCTTCTACTACCCAAAATTGGACCTATTAGCGACTGTGATGATTATGCGGAATCTAGACACTTTGACGGAAGCGGATCAAGAGAATAAAGAAGCTATTCTGTCGTTACGCAATAATTCCAATATTGTACGCATTGAAACCTTGCGTAACAAAGAGATTGAGATTCATTATCAAATTGATATTCCAAATCTAAATCAATGGGATTTAAACGAGATTATTAAAAATCTGAAACATACATCATTAGATCATAAACCAGATGATCGTAATTTAAACATCTTATAATGGATACAAAGCATTATGGCGCCGGCTACCTGATGGAAACAGGTGATTTTCTTAAACAGTTAAAAATACAATCATATACTCCCTTTCATACCATTAAAGAAGGGGTTGTCGTTGATCTTGGTTGTGGCACGGGTATGGATGCTATCAACCTTGCCAATATGCTGGGACAAAATGTCCTCATCGTTGGCCTCGACCATGACAAGGCATTAATCGAACATGCTAAAACAAGTAGTACAGAAATAAAAAATTTAGATTTTGTTCAAGGGGAAGTTCATCAACTTAGCTTCACTGACAATTCCATCTCCGGCATCAGAATGGAACGTGTTGTACAACATCTATTAGAACCAGAAAAAATGTTTGCCGAAGTCTATCGTGTATTGCGGGAAGGCCAACCATTAGTGATCGTTGAAACTATATGGAATAGTCTAACGTTTTATAGCAAACATGTTGACATAGAAGCTAAAATATGTCATTATTTAACGGAAGAAAAGGTTAACAATGGCTGGGCTGGGAATAAGTTGACTTCGGACCTATTGGCTCCTGGTTTTAAGCAAGTTCAAATCCAAACATTCTGTATGGTAACCCGCTCAAAAGAAGAAGCCAATCGTTATCTATTCTTGGATAAAATCCTTTTGGAGATGGTTCAAAAAGAGAAATTGAGTACTGAAGAAATGAATGAATTTCAACAGACATTAGATCAAGCTGATGACGCAGGTTGCTTTCTTGTGTCTATGAATTTAGTTATAGCCGAAGCAAAAAAATAGTACCGTCGTGATGAAATGTTGGCTTAACCTATTTTTCCTAATTATTCTTACGTACAGTTCAAAATGCTTTGGAGAGGTTATTGTTGATCATCCAACACAGCGCATACTGATTGGATATGGTCTGGAGCGTTATACAGGCAAGGATACACCGAACTTTTCAGATACTTCAGCTTCCTCTTTTCAGCCCTTGGAAAATAAGGTGCCTAATCTGGGCATATTACCGTCCGATATCTGGTTTCGACTGCCAATTACGAACAAGGGTAGTGACAATTTAGAGCTCCTGCTTGAAATTGCCTATCCGCTTTTGGATGAGGTAGAGCTATATATACCAGATTCACATGGTCACTATCAATCGATTAAGTTAGGCGAACAGCAATCTTTTTCGACCAGAAAATATAAGGTTCCCAACTATGCCTTCGACATCCGTTTACCTGGTCATGAGAAAACGATTTTTTTCCTACGTATCAAAAGTACCGAACAGATTATCCTTCCGATATATTTAACTAATGAACGGAGTTTCATGAAAGAAATGAATGATGACAGTTTATTAAGCGGTATATATATCGGCATTGTCTGCATTATGGCAATATACAATTTGTTCCTATTTTTTTCCGTACGTGAACGAGGTTACCTTTACTACGTACTGTATGTTCTTTGTGCAGGTATCACACAAATGGGTATTAAAGGCTATAGTTTTCAATATTTGTGGCCAAATTGGCCTTATTTTGCAACAAAAGGTCCCATTATTTTCGGCTGTCTGTCTGGACTATGTGCATTACTTTTCGCCGATTCGTTTCTTCAGTTACCTAAAAATGCTCCTCGTTCTAGACGGATAATCAAAGTTTTTGTCATCCTTTTTATTATAGGAAGCGTTCTAACATTCATTAATTTAACACAGCCGGCATTTATTGTCATGCAATTGACAACAGGAGCAGGCTCCTTATTTGTGCTTTACTTGTCGTATCGCGTAATGATAAATGGATATAAACCTGCTAAATATTTTGTTTACGGTTGGACAATACTATTATTGGGTTCCGTAGTTTTTCTACTGAAAGATTATGGTCTATTGAAATACAGTGATTTTACGAGTAACGCTGTACAAATAGCTTCTGTTGTGGAGATGGCCTTACTTTCCTTCGGTCTAGCTTATAGTATCAATATATTAAAAGAAGAGAAAGAAGCTTCGCAGGTGAGGGAGTTAGCGATATCCCTGGAAAACGAAAGACTGATTCGGGAGCAGAATATCGTATTGGAACAAAAAGTAGATGAACGTACACGCGAATTAACCGAGTCAAATGAATCTCTCCAAACAACACTGACCCATTTGAAGGAAACACAGTCCCAACTTGTTGAAGCAGAGAAAATGGCTTCCCTCGGTCAATTGACAGCGGGGGTTGCACATGAAATCAATAACCCAATAAATTTTGTCACGTCCAATGTTGCACCACTAAAACGCGATATAAAAATGATTTGGGAAACCTTGGAGGAGGTCGAACGTATTGCTTTTCAAGAGGGAATATCCGATACCGAAAAACAATCTCAAATCAAAAAGTTCAAAGACAACTTGGATATTGACTATCTGAAGACCGAAGTAGATTTCCTACTCAAGGGAATGCACGACGGTGCTCATCGAACAGCTGAAATCGTTAAAAGTTTGCGTATTTTCTCTCGTGTTGACGAAGACACGCTAAAATTTGCCGATCTCAATGAAGGGCTAGAGTCAACCATGGTCATCCTTAATAGCTTATTGAACAATACAATTGAAGTGGATAAAAAATATGGTGATATGCCAAAGGTCGAATGTCATGCTGGAAAACTTAATCAGGTTTTTTTAAACATCGTGACAAACGCAATTTATGCAGTCAATAAAAAATTTAAGCACGATATCGGGGGGAAAATATGGATTGAAACCGGTGTTTATGATGATACCACCTCGGCTTTTATTAAAATAGCAGACAACGGTATCGGTATCCCAAAAGAAATTCAAGAACGTATTTTCGAACCATTTTTCACAACGAAAGACGTTGGTGAGGGGACAGGTTTAGGCATGTCCATTGCTTATAATACCATAGCGAAGCATCATGGTCGGATTGTTGTAGAATCAGAAGTAGGACAGGGTACGAGTTTTACGCTGGTCATTCCGATACAACAGAGTAACTAGTGTCGCTATAAACTTAAAATAGTACAGTAAACTAATATTTTTTTTCCTATCTTTTGTTAGGGAATAAACCAGATAATAAAATTATGCAGAGGGAGCTTGAAATATTATATATCGATGACGAAGTAAATAACTTGGTTAGCTTTAAAGCAAACTTTAGATACGATTATACAATCTATACGGCATCCAATACGAGCGAGGCTGAAAAGATCCTTCATGCTCATCCCGAAATTCGTATTATCTTCTGTGACCAACGTATGCCTGACGAGATGGGTATTGATTTTTTACACCGTATCAAAAAGGAATTTCCCAAGCCTATACGTATCTTATTAACGGCTTATGCTAATATGGAAACTGTAATTGATGCAGTCAACAAAGGCCATATTTTTAGATTTGTTCGAAAACCTTGGATGAATGAGGAAATCGTTTCGGCAATTGAAGAAGCAAATAAGTTTTATGTGACCAGCTCGATGCTGGAAGTCAAAAACCAAGAATTACAGCGAGCTTATGATGAACTCGATAAATTTGCTTACAGTGTAAGTCACGATCTTCGTGACCCACTGACTGGTGTTCTTTCTGCCGTTAAACTTGGGTTGGAATTTGACACTGTGGACCGCATTCACGAATTGCTGTCCCTAATGGATAGTTCGTTAGTTAGCTTAGACGCCTATATAGATAGTTTGCGCGACTATTATCTGTTGCGCCGAGGCGAACTGATGCTTTCAGAAATAAATTTCAATGAGCTCTTCGCGAGTGTACGACAGTTTTATAATATGTACACGCAAAACAAGGATGTTTCATTTGAAATTTCTGTTGATCAGAAAGAGATTTTCAGTGGCGACAAGGCACTTTTGGAATTAATTTTACATAATTTACTGTCCAACGCTTTTAAATACCAACGTAAAGGGCAAGAGAACCAGTATGTCAAACTATCCGTCAACGTCTCAGAACACAAAGCAACGATTGTTGTGAGCGACAACGGTATAGGTATTTCACCAGAGTATGTTGAAGATATCTTTAAATTATTCTTTAGAGCCAGCGATCAGGCAAAAGGAATGGGATTTGGTCTATACAATGTACAGAACGCACTCTTAAAATTACAAGGGAAAATAGAAGTTCAATCAGAACCGAACCAAGGTACCACTTTTACAGTTGTCATACCAAGCAAATAAACTAGCAAGGGATCGGCAAAACAAGTCAAGTAAAGCTTATCACATGACAAAGGATCTTAATATAATGGACTTTCCTAAAAGTTTCCGCTTTTAGGAAAGTAGTTTCTGACGGAGCAAAAATTCCAATTGATCATTAGAAGTTTCTAATTTGGAGTTGGTCTCCACAATTTTTTGACGCTCTGCATAGACTTCATAAGCGCGCTGAATTGTTTGATCAAGCTCTTCCTCACTCCAAGGTTTATTGAGATAATGAAATATCTTTCCTTTATTGACCGCATCTACTACAGCCGCCATATCGGTATATCCTGTCAACAGGATGCGCATTGGTGCCGCATTGATCTTGATAATTTCTTCCAGAAACTCTACACCTGTCATTTCCGGCATACGCTGGTCAGTAATGATGATGTGTATTGGATTATTTTTGACAATATCGATTGCATCGGCACCACTAATTGCGGTAAACACTTGGTATTTTAGTCGAAATGTCGCCTTGAAAGAAAACAAATTGTTTTCCTCGTCATCAACGTACAATATCGAAATCTTCTTGTCTTCCATAAGCTTATCGTATGAAATACAAATTTACGTAATAAATTTGCTGAATTAATAACACATTAAAGAGTTTTATGTTTCCTTGCAGAAATAATATTATTGAACAGATAAAAAGTGACGTAAATATCTATAAAAAAGTATGGGGCAAAGCGCTGAACTACGTAAAAAATCTTCGGTAATAATTGGCCAAGGCGTCAACAGAAAACGAAAAAAACCATCCTACTTACGTAAAACGGCTTTTTTGAAAGTGACCCCGCTGAGGCTCGAACTCAGGACCCACAGATTAAGAGTCTGTTGCTCTACCAACTGAGCTACGAAGTCATTCGATAGTTCAAATGTAAGGTTCGCCGCAGAAAATGTCAAGTGGAAAAAGTGATTTTTTTGACTTTTATGACATTGAGACGAGATTATTTCACCTTACTTATTACTTGCGCTGTATTTTCTCCTGGGTTCTAGGCACTGCAATTTTCCCCATAATCATTGGTCTTACTTCCATTTCTATTGGTTTAATTAGTTGACTTTTGGATCCCTTTTTGAATGGGATAACGACGGTCTTATAACCTATCATTTGTGCACGCAGCTCCTGATCTGAACAGAATAATGATTGTGGTACCCATAATTGGAAATTGCCTTTTTCATCCACTTCGGTCCGATATTCTCCAAGGATTACTTCTGTTCCCCTCATGCTCACATCGCTACTGGCACACACAACCTTCCCCCGTATATTCACCTTAATACTATCTTGGCTAACTTTTACTGACGCTTTAACCTGCTTATTTGTTGAAGGCAAATCGGCAGACATCTTATCCTTTCTTGGTTTTGATTCAACGACAACGACATCTCCTGTCAACATATCTTGTGCATTTGCGGCCCCAACACTTAAAAATCCAACCAACATTAATCCGGCGGCAATACCGGTCCATTTACCTCGCCAAATTGGATTTTTGGAAAAAGAAATATTAGCATTCAATTCCCGCATCAATTGATCTTCATAAAACCGTCCACATAATCCTTGACTAGCTTTTTTGATTTGATTCACAATTTCCTGGTCATTCATCTGTGAAAAGTCTATAACCATCTTCCCACATTGGCCACAGAACCGACCTTGTTCGTGTGCGGTCATTTTGTTCCAATCCGCTGGACAAGCATCTTTTACTTGTAATATAATCTTTTCCATGATTTCTATTGTCTATTTTAGAAAGGGATGCACGAAAACCATAAATTGCACAACTGATTAAACAGAAAATATTATCAATCTGAAAATCAATACACTATTTTTTTTGGATGAAAAACTATAATAAATACATCAAACATATTGGAAAATCTTCGAGTGTATAGTCGACATATAAGGTGCTTATCAAAAATGAGGCGTGGAGAGAGCTGATAAAAAAATGAATAACGGGCTGTCCAAAGAATTTTGGTCAGCCCGTTATTTTTTATTTACAGTGCAAATCTTAGCAGCACATTATGCTACTTGATGCTGTCTAGAATTTCTTTTATTGCCCTTTCTAACTGCGGATCTTTATTTTCCATCCGATCCTGAACCGTATTTTTCACAAGAATATCTGGAGCGACCCCCGTCTGTTCGAGATCCTGGCCGTCAAGTGTGTAACATCCCCAAGACGGCAAACGATAGTTTGATCCGTCCACCAGACCCTTGGCCGACGTGAAGATAATCCAACGGTAAGTCTCATTACCAATAATTTTACCCAATTTAAGCGCTTTGAAACCCGCAGCTGTCATTTCAGCATCACTTAGTGATTGTTCGTTAATCAACAAAACGATCGGTTTGGCTGCTGGCGCGAAGTTACTTTGTGGTGCACGCTTACCACCACGGTATTGCCATTGTAAATAGGGCCGTTGGGACAAAAATCGCAACACTTCATCGTGAACGTTGCCGCCAGTATTGTATCTCAAATCCAAGATGATACCTTGTTTATTGTTCTCTTGTTCTGCCATATCGATCAAAAATCGTTGCAACTCCGTATCCGACATATTTTTCATATGCGAGTAGGCAATTTTATTGCTACTCAACTGATCTACTTTACTTCGGTTACCTCTAATCCATTGATCATAGAGCAGGTCCCTGAATGCGGCGCTTGATACTGGACGAATAGTGGTCTGTATTTCTTTACCATTACGGCTTAAGGTTAACTGAACCTCTTCTTCCAACGACGGCCAGGTGAAGTAAGCATCCCGATCTCCCTGCGTGTTTAACTTTGTGCCATTAATGGCGAGTAAGATATCTCCTTCCTCAATATTAACTTCTTTCTTTGCGGCAGGACCGTTGGGAACGATGTAACTAATCTTATAAGGATTGCTTGCATCATACACGACGCCAATTTCGTTCGTTACAAAACCAAATGGCTTACGCTCCTCCTGTCCTATGGTACTAAAGCCTAAATGTGATGAATTCAATTCACCCAACATATCATTTAATAGTATCCGTAAGTCTGTGCGGTCATTAATACCGATAAGGTATTTTTCATATTTCTTTTTAACAGCTTCCCAGTCGACACCATGGAAGTTGCTATCGTAAAAATTTTCCTCCAAGTTCGCCCAGGTTTCATAAAACATCTGGCTAAATTCTTTCTCGAGATCACGATTGAATTTAAAGCTCATTGATACCGCATCAAGTTTATTCAGGTCGAGATTATATTTTTGAATATTCCCACGGTTCAAAACGAAATACTTCCCTCCAGATTCAACAAATTGTCCCATGCCTCCCTCAGCAACTTTATCCGTTTTCGGCGGTGTAAACGGCTCATAAGTGGTGCGATATGCGCTATATTTACCCTCATGGTTGGACGAGTAGAATAAATATGATTTTTCTCCTTTTTGAATCACCAACGGATCAAATTGCGTCCCAAATGCTGGACTGACTTGTTCAATTCGGTCACGCAGGCCATCTAAATCCAATTGTACCAAAACCGCCTTCTTTGGCTCAGCTGTTGAATTTGATGTAGGTTTATTTTTCTCAGCATCCGCCTTCAACTTATCTTTAGCATCATTCTCTTTCTTTCGCACATTTGGCTTAATAGCTGTTGAATCTTTCTTCTGGATTACAAATAGCTCATCAAACTTGGCACTCCGGTACGGCTGGTCAAAGTTTGTCAAAGCCATGCGGAAAATACTGGAGTTTTGCATACCAGTAGGGTAGGAAGGTTTCGTCCTATTGCTCGCAAAATAAATATATTTACCATCAGGAGACCAATATGGTCCTGCCTCAGTAACACCTGTATTTGTCAAATTTGTCGTTTGCCCCTGTTTCAGGTCGTGCACAAATATATCCTGTTCAAAATTTCGTATTGCCGTAAACAACAGGTAATTTCCGTCAGGAGAAAATGAAGGTGAGGAATTCTGGAATGCCCAGATTTCGTCTTTGATGACAGTTTGGCTTTTGAAGCTTTTCAGATCTAAGATACGGACCTCATCCCGGCCACTCAGGTAAACAGCCTTGGTTTTATCCGCATTAAACGTAATATCGCGGTTATTACGCAAGTCCTGTGTTAATTGCTTTATTTCACCCTTACCATCTGCCGTACGCGAAAACCAGTTTTGATACCCTTGATACGTTTGGCTATAGAGCAAGGTTTTACTGTCTTTAAGCCATTTAACTTCCATAACACGTTCTCCTTGACCAGGCATCTGACGAATAAATTTGCCATCAATATCCGAAACAAACAGCTCACCACGGGATACAAAAGCCATCTTCTTTCCGTCAGATGAGATGTCGAAATAACTGATATTACCTGAAATATTAAACTCTTTCAGCTTTCCAAGTACCTGATTACGATTAAGGGCGATATTTGGCTGTGCTGTTGTCTTCGTATTAACATCATAAATATAAAGCTGGTAACCTTTTTCAAAGACAATTTTACGCCCATCTGCCGCAGCAAATGGGCGCTTAATCGATTCTGGAAAGGAGGTTAACTGCGTTTTTTCTTTTCCTGCGATTTTGTAAAGATTATACTCGCCATTGTTTTCATCAGATACGTAAAATATATTTCCTTTTTGATCTACTGTTGGCCAAAAATCCTTGCCTAAATAGTCTGTATACTGTTGAAAAACTTTCGTTTTGGGGTTGTAGGATTTGATATCTGGATTGAAAGCACCTTTATAACGCTTACGGTTTGCGGCGCTATAGCCCTCCCAGCTATCGTTGAATAGCAATTCACCTGATGGTGTTGGGACAACATTACTGATATAGTTAAATACGTGTGGGAATAAGCGGGTTGCAGTTCCACCATGAAGAGAAACCTGATAAGCACTCATTCTATTGTAACGTGTTGACGTAAAATAGAGCGATTTACTATCCCAGCTCCAACTGTCCACCTCATCTGATCCATCATGAGATGTCAGTTGGCGTATATCACCACCAGCCAAAGGCATCACAAATACATCCATATTCCCATTCTGGTTGGCAGAGAATGCTAACCACTTTCCGTCAGGAGAAATTCGAGGATTAATTTCATTTCCTTCCATTCCTGTAAGGCGTACTGCGACACCACCTTGACTCTCTACTTTCCAGAGGTCACCTTCATAGCTAAAAATCATTTCCTTGCCATCTGGACTTAATGTCGGATGGGATAAAAATGTCGGTTGCTGCGCAATGACACAGAACGTTCCGCCGAAGGCTAGAACTGTACTTAAAATTAGTTTATTTATCATTTTATCTAGGAGGCTAATAATTGTTTGCCAATACAAAGGTAAAATAGGTATTGAACAAATCAATATAACCGTATAAAGAATTTAGAATTTTATCGTTACTATCCGGATAAAAATAGGGCCTGGGATTTCTAATGATTTACAAATGGAATTTACAGCTACTAAAACAAATTTGCTTCTATGTAGTTTCTATAAAGTAAACAGATCGTGCACCATTCGAATGTAATTATCTTCTTTCTAGGTAGACAAAAGAAGATAATTATCAAGTCAAATAGCGATAATTATCCCAAAAAGATACAAAAAACTTATTACAAGCGAATTAACTCATATTAACGGCGGATTTAAAACTGAAAATGATTTTTAATCATTATTTTTTGATTGAATACTTATCTGTAAATTTGCACCCTCAAATCAGCAACTATGGAAGCAATGTTAACCCGCTCAGAAGAAGAGCTTTATAATAAACGTAATCGGATTAGGATAGCCGTATCTCTATTCTTTTTTTGCCAAGGTATTGCGTTTGCTTCTTGGGCAAGCCGCATTCCCGTTATTAAAGCTCATCTCAACTTAAGCGAGGGGCAATTGGGGACAATTTTATTGATGCTTCCTGTAGGGCAACTTGCGACGATGGCTTTATCAGGAAAGCTGGTTACAAAATACGGCAGTGCAAGCGTTTTGCGCATTGTCCCCATTGCCTACACCTTGGTTTTGTGCTCCATCGCTTTTGCGCAGAACGCATGGCATTTGGGAGGCATATTATTTCTATTTGGTGTAACGGGCAATATGTGCAATATATCTGTCAATACCCAAGGTGTTGCAACAGAACAGATTTTCAAGAAATCAATTATGACCTCTTTTCATGGTGCATGGAGTATCGCAGGTTTCACCGGTGCCTTAGTAGGCTTATTAACGATGAATCTCGGACTGAATACCTTCTCCCATTTCTTAATCATCTTAGTTATTGTTACCGCAAACACCCTAATCAACCAAAAGTATCTCGTTCCCGGTAAATCTCCCCAAAAGGAAAAGCGAAGTTTTTTTTCCAAACCGGAAGGTGGTTTATTGCAACTTGGTATTATCGGATTTTTCAGCATGGCGACAGAAGGAGCAATGTTTGACTGGAGTGGGGTTTATTTCAAGGAGATCGTTCACGCGCCCGAAAAGTTTGTTGTAGTTGGCTATGCTTCTTTCATGATCATGATGGCTACAGGTCGGTTTGTTGGCGATGCTGTCATCCGTAAATTGGGTCGAAAAAGGACTTTACAATACAGCGGACTTTTGATGTTCATCGGCATGATGACATCGGTTATTTTTCCAGAATTTATTATCTGCACCCTCGCATTTATGTTGGTAGGTATTGGTGTAGCCTGTAACGTTCCTTCAATATACAGTATTGCGGGACAAAATAAAAATGTCCCCTCCGGTGTCGCCATAGCTATGGTTTCAAGCATTAGCTACCTAGGATTTCTAATGGGACCACCCTTGATCGGATATATTGCTGAGGCTTTTAGTCTACGCTATTCCTATGGTATTTTTGCATGCTTTGGCTTACTGATGTTTGCGATGGTTGGACGACTATCTTTATTTAGAGAGCCTAGGCCATCCGAATAAGTTCCACTTCATTCCTGAAATTATAGATCGAATTCCAACCTCCGTAAATCTGATACCAAGCGACATGTGTTTACTTTTGGAAAGATAGGGCATTGCAATTAGATAAAAAAGCGTGGTTTTTCTAAGCGCAACAGCGCAGGCTCGACAAAATTCAAATCCACTATTATAAAGACCGAGGTGGAATTCGTTGTGATGGAAGTCCATCGTTTTTTTATTGTAGCCCCGAGCAGAATCGAACTGCTATCAAATGTTTAGGAAACATCTATTCTATCCGTTGAACTACGGGGCCTTTTCAGAAGCCAAACTTAGGCTTATTTTACAAATAAGTCAATAGCTAGTCGAAAATCCTGTAATATTTTTTTAAAAAATATAGCAACCCATACACAGTCTCCACTTTCTTGTAGTAATTGTTCCACTTCATCGTAAATATTGTGAACGCATACATCAAGGAAATCAACTCCCCATTATTAACCGTAATGTAAACATGCAAAAAAAATGGATTTTATGAAAGGAAGAAAAAAATGTGGAGGGAGAAGGATTCGAANNGACCGCTCTGGAACCCCTCCAGCATTGATGTTGTTCTGAAATTGAACGTCGCAAAAGTAGGTTTTGATTTCTAAAACCGCAATTATTTTAGCTTATAAATTTATAACTGCCCCTGTATTAATCCATTTATTTTTACAAACCACCAATCATGCGGGTCCAAATAGTGGATAAACTCGTCATTAATATAATAAAAACTTATTGTTATAATCCAGTCATAATAGATTTTGACAATAGTCTATTGGTAAAATCAATTCGCTTTTTGAAAAGAGTTGCTGTATCTTTGTGTCAACAAAAAAGAAAAATATATTATGAGTTTCACAGGTAAAAGTTTTCCAAGCATTACAGTAGATGCAATTGATTATTTAGGCGACAATTTACAAATCAACATTTTTGAAAAAGCGGTTAAAGAAGGTAAGAAAGTGCTTTTATTTTGGTATCCAAAAGATTTCACTTTCGTATGTCCTACTGAGTTACACGCTTTTCAGGAAGCTGCTACAGAATTTGAAAAACGCAATACAATCTTAATCGGTGCTTCTTGCGATACAAATGAAGTTCACTTTGCTTGGTTAAACACAGCAAAAGATAATGGTGGTATTGAAGGTGTTGAATACCCTATCCTAGCTGATACTAACCGCAACTTGTCAAGTGTATTGGGAATCTTGGACGTTCAAGAAGTTGAACATCCTGAATATGGTACATTGGCACAAGGTTCGGCAGTTACTTACAGAGCTACTTATTTGATCGACGAAACTGGCCGTGTATTCCACGAATCCGTAAACGATATGCCTTTGGGTCGTAACGTTAAGGAATATTTACGCCTGATCGATGCTTATGCGCATGTACAAAAATTCGGTGAGGTATGCCCTGCGAACTGGGAAGAAGGTAAAGATGCCATGAATGCAGACAGAAAAGGTGTAGCTGATTATTTAGCTAAACACTAACAATATAAGACTTTAGGTCTCATCAACAGGAGCCCTCCTGGTTCCTGTTGATTTCCCCGATAATCACCTTAATAATAAAATCATGTTACAAGAATTAGAAAACGATAATTTACAAGAAATTGTGAATAATAACGATATTGTTATGGTTCAGTATTCGGCCACTTGGTGCGGTAACTGCAAAATCATGAAACCAAAATTCAAAAAACTAGCTGGCGAAAATGACAGTGTGCCTTTTGTAATTGCTGATGCAGAAAAATTTCCTGAATCTCGCAAATTGGCAAATGTTAACAACCTACCAACGTTTGCCGCATTTAAAAACGGTAAATTGATCAGTCAAGTACAGACAAATAAGTTAGACGCATTAGTAGAGTTATTCAATGAAACTGCCAGTAATTAAACATTTAACGGAATTCATCGAGCAAAATGATGTAGATTATGTCTTAGAAACCATCGAGACATTAGAAGCATTGACAGAAGCTCCTTTGAAAGATGAAGAACTGGACGTTCTTGGTGAATTAATTTCGAATCTATACGGAGCTGTAGAGGTCGATAAATTGATAAAAGAAGGTAACTCTAAAAAAGATGCGCTGAATATGTTTATGAAACGTGTCTTGGGAGCTATAGATAAATAGTATTTGCAACAAGGCATAGCGCGAAACTTTCTTTCCAGAATCATTCTTGTTGTTTTTGCGCATTTCGATCCAGGGGATCTTCAGTGATGGAAATTCATTCAGTAATTTCGATTTTGATCCACCATTTTTTTTGAGGATCGAAATATTTCTGCCCAGCGCCAAATATTATTGGATAGCAGCATCTTAAAAGCCTTATGCAGCTATAGTATTAGTTTTTCCAAGAGCTAAAGTGTTGACAAAATTTAGCAATGTGGAAAACTAATTGAAGTAATCTAACAGAACTAAATATTTTCTACATATATTTACTAATGTTAAAGGTTGCCACTTGGAGCGAAGCGACAAAATAACTATTCTCTAAAAATTCGTTTCAGGAAAAAATATTTTAATTGTTAAACGGAAATTTCAACTTGATTGAGATTTCCGTTTTTTTGTTTCACCTTTTTTCGCGTTTCCTCACCTACTTATTCCCATTTTCCCTTTTCGAAGCTTATACTTAACTCTGATAGGGTCAACTAATTTTTCATGGTCAAAGATTGAATCAAGCCAATATTTTTAAGCAAATGTAATACAACATACCTGCTGCTATAAACCTGTATGCATAAACATAACTCTGACACATAAACACTGGCAATAAAATTACAAAAGCCAACAATCGGTTTTTCAGCAAAATCTCTATCTTTAAGCATGCGAAAACCTTTTCTTTCTATTGTTATAATCTTGGCCGGTATCTTGTCAAACTCAATCCTTAAGGCACAGAACCCCCAATGGAATGCTGCAGAGATTAAGCTTAATTTGGAAAAATTGAACGTGCTTGGTTCAGTGCTCTATTTTGCAGCTCATCCTGATGATGAAAATACCCGTCTCATAGCTTGGCTTGCCCAAGAAAAAAAATATAAAACGGGTTATTTATCCCTAACAAGGGGTGACGGAGGGCAAAATCTCATCGGAACGGAGCAGGGTATTGAACTTGGGCTGATTCGAACACAAGAACTATTGGCCGCGCGAAAAATCGATAAGGGCGAGCAATTTTTTTCTTCAGCGTATGACTTTGGATTTTCAAAAACACCTGAAGAGACTTTTGAATTTTGGGATAAACAGCGCGTACTCCGTGAAGCTGTATGGATTATTCGAAAATTTAGGCCCGATGTCATTATCACACGTTTCCCCCCAGATACAAGGGGAGGCCACGGCCATCATCAAGCCTCCGCGATTTTGGCCCACGAAGCTTTTAAAGCTGCGGCAGACCCAACCCGATTTCCCGAACAGCTTCAATTTGTAAAACCTTGGCAGACTAAACGTCTCCTTTGGAATACAGCTAATTTTGGCGGCCAAAACAATACACGTGAAGACCAGTTAAAAATTGATATCGGAGATTACAACGCACTTCTGGGCGCATCTTATGGCGAAATTGCCGCACATAGCCGTTCCTCACATAAAAGCCAGGGCTTCGGTTCAGCAGCTCAACGAGGATCTTCAATAGAATACTTCGACTATGTAGACGGGGAGCCCGCACAGAAGACATTATTGGATGGTGTAGAAACTTCTTGGAAAAGAGTGCAAAACGGAACAAAGATTCAATCGTTAATCAATCATATCAATCAGACTTATCAAATCGACAAACCTGAACTGATAATCAACGAGCTTATCCAATTGCATAAAGCTTTGGATCAAATTGACAATGATTATTGGAAAAACGAAAAGAAGAAAGAAGTTGAAAAACTGATCCTTGCATGTGGCGGAATCTGGTTTGAAAGTATCGCAAGCAACGCATCTTACGCCATAGGAGATCAAATGAAAGTAGGACATACTGTCATCGTTCGACGTCCAAATGTCTCGGCCGAACTGATAAGGCTTAATGGTGAAATTAGACACAAAACTTTAAGGACGAATCAAGCGCAAAGAGATTCTATTTTAGTGCCGGCAAACAATACAACCCAACCCTATTGGCTAATTGAACCACATGGAAAAGGTAAATTTAACGTTGGTGATTTCAACCTTACAGGTTATCCCGAAAATCCGAATGGCCCTGAAGTATCATTTGAACTTCGTATCAATGGTGAAAATTTAACATTTAATCAACCCATTCAATATAAATATACCGACCCTGTCCGCGGTGAAATCTACAATCCGATCGTCATACTTCCACAACTATCCGCAAAGAGTTCCAGTACCTTGGCTTTAACACAAAATGCGGCAGCAGTTAAGGTAAATTTGACTTTCCAAAAAAATGGAGCGGAAAATATTTCTGCGTTTACGGTTATACCGCATGTCCCCAAAGGCTGGGAAGTATCCCCTGCATCTATCGACTTATCCTTTGATAAAGGTTTGCGAACACTTTCTAGAGAGATCACCGTAAAACCATTAGATGGATCAAAATCTTCCATTGATACCCTTAGCTTTTTATTGGCCCAAAAAGAACCTTTAAAAGAAATAAAATCTATTGATTATACCCATATACCCAACATTGAATATTTCCCTGACCTAGCGCTAAAATTAAGCAATATCAACTTGATCAATCGCATTAAAACGGTGGCGTATATCCATGGTGCCGGAGATCTCATCCCTGAATCACTCGCTGCTATTGGTATTAAGGTCGATGTATTGAACAGTGAACAGGCTTTAAAATCGGATATCTCCAGCTATGATGCCGTGATTTTAGGCGTACGGATATTCAATGTTAACAAGGAAATCGCCCAACTACAGAACAAACTTCTTGCTTACGTACATGCAGGTGGAACCGTCCTAGAACAATACAACGTGAACAATGGCCTTGTCTCGAAGAATTTTGGCCCTTTCCCATTTAGCATCGGCAGAAGTCGTGTTACAGACGAATTGGCCGAAGTACATTTCGATAGAAATGATCCAATTTTTAATTATCCCAACAAGATCAGCGACGCAGACTTTGCATACTGGGTGCAGGAGCGTGGGCTATACTTCGCTGAAAATATTGACCAAAGGTACCGTACTCCGATCCAAATTCAAGATCCGGGAGAGCCCCTTCACAATGGCTCCTTACTAATAGCAGAATATGGAAAAGGTAAATTTGTTTATACATCATTATCTTTTTTTAGACAATTACCTGCTGGGATTCCCGGAGCTTACAGATTATTTGTAAATTTGTTATCAAAATCAAAATAATATCAAAATGGAAAATCAGATTGACAACAACTGCACTTCGATAGATGCTGGCAAGGCAAAAGGGATTATCCTTTTAGTTGCTGTAGTATTTGGTGCATTAATTGGATTCACTGCAAACGAGACATTTTTAAGCATCTTTGGTGGTGCCGTTATCGGATTGATTATCGCTGCTATTTTTAATAGTGTCATCTATCCCCAAAAGCCTTCAGATCGATAAAAATAGATGAATAGCTGGAAGCGTTTCTACTGGTTAGTCGTTATCTGGCTATTTATATTTATCCTTGTTCTGTACATTTTCACGAACCACTATTCATGAGTACAGTAGATTGGATCGTTTTATTCCTTACGCTTTTATCTATTGTCGTATATGGCATTTATAAAAGTAGAGGCATCAAAAATATTGATGGATATCTTTTAGGTAATCGTTCTTTACCTTGGTATCACGTCGGATTATCGGTAATGGCGACGCAAGCGAGCGCCATTACCTTCTTATCCGCCCCCGGGTTAGCCTATTCTTCCGGAATGAGTTTTGTCCAATTCTATTTTGGGCTACCATTAGCCATGATTGTTCTTTGTATTACATTCATACCTATTTTCCACAGGCTCAAGGTATTTACAGCTTACGAGTTTTTGGAAAAACGNNCGTTTTGATGTGAAGACAAGAGGGCTTACCGCCATTCTTTTCCTTGTTCAACGTGGTATTTCTACTGGTATTACCATCTTCGCTCCAGCACTGATTATATCGACCATCCTTCATATCGATCTCACATGGACAACATTGGGAATAGGAAGTTTTGTTGTCCTCTATACAACATATGGTGGAACAAAGGCCGTATCGCATACACAATTGCTGCAGATGAGCATTATATTTGGTTCACTACTTACAGCAGGCATACTGGTTATTTATTTACTTCCGGAAAACATTGGATTATCCAAGGCTTTGCATATAGCTGGTAAATCAGGGAAGGCCAATGCGCTGGATTTTACCTTCGATCTGAACAATAACTATACGCTTTGGACAGGGCTGATTGGTGGCTTTTTCTTACAGCTTTCCTATTTCGGGACAGACCAAAGCCAAGTAGGCCGCTATTTAACTGGAGCATCGATCAAAGAAAGCCGTATGGGTTTAATCATGAACGGTCTATTGAAAATCCCCATGCAATTTGCCATCTTGCTGATAGGTATCCTCGTCTTTGCTTATTATCAGTTTCATCAACCACCGATATTCTTTAATCAGGTTGAAATCAAGAAGCTTCAAGAGAGTAAATATGCGCCTGATTACCAGGTCCTCGAACAAAAACATAGCGAATTATTTAAAGTACGTGAATCTGTTGTACAGCAGCTCAATACCGCTTTGGATCAGGACGATAAAAAAAGTATTGTAGATTACCGCTCCGCTTTAAGTGATTTAAATACGCAAATGCAGGATGTGAAAACGCGAACATTAAATCTGATCAAAAAAAATAACCCTACAGCTGAAACGAATGATAATAATTATGTCTTTCTTTCCTTCGTAACAAGTGTTTTTCCAAAGGGGTTAATCGGATTGCTAATTGCGGTCATTTTTCTTGCATCTATGGGTTCCACAGCAAGCGCTATTAATTCGCTAGCATCAACAACGACCATTGATATCTACAAAAGATTCATTAATCGTAAATCTTCGGAAAAACAAGACTTATTATGGTCCCGCCTATTTACGCTAATTTGGGGAACATTTACGGTGCTGGTAGCTTTATATGCCAATAGGCTAGGCAATCTGCTTGAAGCTGTTAATATCTTGGGGTCTTTATTCTACGGAACAATCCTCGGGATCTTTATCGTTGCATTCTATATGAAAGCAATTCAGGGAAAAGCAGTTTTTGTCGCGGCTATACTTTCCGAAATTATAGTCGTTGGTATATGGTTGCTGGATAAGATTCCTTTTCTTTGGTTAAATCTCATTGGCTGTCTCGCTGTTATGCTGATTGCTTATTTCTTACAACTGGGAATAAAGCCGAAAAAAGATATACATCACCTTACGTAAAATGGAAAAAAGCCTGAATGGTTCAGGCTTAGTATTTCTTATAGATATTATACAATACGCTCTTATCATATATCGTCAATTCAGGGGTGGTATCCCGTACGACGAACTTTCGTTTGAAGGCAACAATTGCAGCCTTCAAGTTGGATGTGTCGTAACCAATAATTTTAAGGGCATCCACGGCATTAAAATTATCCGGAGGGGCCACAAGTTGTCCTTCATCATACCAAATGCCGAAACCGCTTTCAGCCAATTTCCGCCATGGAAAAAATACACTTGGGTCATTCTTCCTTGCTGGCGCAATATCTGCATGGCCAATGAAGTTATTGGTAGGTATCAAATAACGAGATTTAAGTGTATCCAATACCGTAATCAACGAATTAATCTGCGCGTCAGAGAAAGGTTCACGACCGTTGTTATCCAACTCTATACCTATAGAGCAGGAATTCATATCGACTATAGATCCCCATTTCGCCACACCAGCATGCCATGAGCGAACATAATCATTTAACATCTGGATAATTTCCCCGTTGCGACCAATCACATAATGAGAACTTACCTTGGTCCGTGGAATCTGAAATGTTTTTATCGTTTGGCCTATGCTGTCTTGTGCTGTGTGGTGGATGATCACAAAGTTAGGTTTACGAACATCATAATGGATAGCCTCTTCCTGACGCCAATAAGGATGACTTCCTGACTTCTGCAAAAAGATAATCTTTCTTTCTTCAGGTGTCAACAAATTGGTATCCGGCTTGGCTTCGACTTTTTCCACCAAAACTGCTGCTGGGGCAAAAGATGCCACGAACGGTTTCGGCAACGAAGATGGAACTTTGGACTTACAACTTGCCAAAGACAACAACGAACAAAGCAAAATCCCTACTGACACAGGTTTAAACATTATTTTGGCATATTAAAAACGATACCCATTGCCAAAGACTGGCTCAATTGTACCCTTGAAATAACGTCTGGATCATAGATCATAATACCATTCAGGTTCACATTAATCACCCGAGTAACTTTAGCCGTGATAGTCACATCCAAACGGTGCGTTGGGTCGGAAAGCTTTTCGTAATCCGCAAAAAGGTTATAACGTGCCTTTACATTAAGTTTGTCGGTAAAGTTCTTGTCCAAATTTCCTGTAATCTGGAATGCAAGAGCATTGGCAAAAGACTTATCCTCTTTTACACCGAATCGATCTCCAGTACCTTTACGCTTATTATTATCGGCTTCGGGTTTGCTCATATCGGGCAACAGGTAATAGCCATATCTCTGATAATATCCATCTATTGAGCGAGGCTTCACACGCTCGTCCAAAATAAAAGTCTGACGCGCCGTACCCGTACCAAAACGTAATGAAAACTCGTTGCTTGGTTTATATTCAAGACCGAATGATTCCGTCAAATAGGCTGGCGCCATAAAAGCATTTTCAATATAATCAATTGTATCTTTTCCGTTAACGGGCTTATACTTGTAGCCCGCATCAAATTGTGACTCGAATGTCACCGATGTAAACAAGGCCCAATTAGCAGACAATTTATAGGAAAGCTTATTATCCCAAAAGATGCGGTCATTGTTCTTTTTTGCAATATTACCTTTATTTCTTATCTTCCCATACCGCAAATCAACCTCCGTCACAAAATTAAAATTGTCTCTGGTATAATCCGATTTATGGTTTGCATTCAATCCGACAGCGACAGACCCAACACCGCCACCTTTCCAATTATCATTGAAAGAAGCCTGGTTTAAATTAATTCCAAATTTAGTCCAATGCTTCCAATAATCGACTTCTAGGTCCAATTTAGGGACTATTGGACGAATAGTTTTAATATTTAAAGGCTGTTCTTTCTGTACAGAAATTACGGTATCTGGTTTTGCTCTAAGATCTTTTAGATCCTGTGCCTTTATACTGGTAATAGAAAGGCAAAGCATAGCTATGCCGACAAAATTGAATAACTTCATTCTGAAAACGTCTATTTTTTGTTTACGGTACTAATTTATAATTAATTGTTGGAAAAGGCTCAATAAAATATTGAGAAGGGTTCAATTGATAGCGCGAATAACAATCCTTGATGTAATTCGTCAATTCATAATCACTTGCCGCAAGAATAAAAAAATAGGAGGGTCTGAATATCCTTCTAAATCGTTCTGCTTCTTCGCTATTTAGTCCGGTAACTTTACTGATGAGCTCCTTCGTAAATTTATAATCAATCACATTTTCCTTATAATCGTTTTCAATAGTCTTTGTCAATCGGCGTGCACGCTTAGCTTCTTTACTAAATAAGCTATAGATCGAATTAATACTCAGGCCGGCCCCGTTTTGTCCCACAGAAAATACATCTCCGTAATCTGCGAGACGATAAGCCTTTTCATAGTCTTCTTTTGCCTTTTTAAGAATCTCTTCGGGACTTTTCCGTGCAAAAACCTGAACTTCATCAATATAAAAAGACTCGCGACGCAAATGAAAAAGCAATAATCCACGCGTATCAACCGCCAGTGTATCTGAAAAATATCCTTTACTTATCGCAACAATTTGATCTCCCAAACGTGCATTAAAGTCAAACTCACCTTTAATCGTGTTATAATATACTTCACCAGTCCGTAAATTTGCCAGTTTTACATTTCCAATACGTTGTTTGGTATGTTTATCGAAAATAATACCTTCGACTTTCTTCTCTTGACAAAAAAGTTCGGTGCTAATGCCCAATAGGGCAATGAGTAGAAAAATATATCGCAATTGTTTCACTTTCGTAAAACTACTATATCGCTTTACAAAAGAGAAATATTTAACATCTTTTAAGTCGTAACTATTTAGATATAACCAGCAGCTGGCCCACAGACAGAGCATCATCAGTAAGCCCATTTAAGGATTTTAGCTGATCAACGGTTACATTATATAACTTGCTAAGAGAGTATAATGTTTCCTGTGCTTTAACCTCGTGGATACGCATAGCTACAGGGCTTTTGATCTCATCTGTTTTTACGATGGTAGGCGGTGTTTCTTGAACATTTTGGACGATCTCTTCTTTAACAACTTCTTCCCGTACAACTTTCTCTCGTCGCGATTCGACACGGTCATATTGATCAAGATGGTACCTCTCAATCATTTCGATCAATAATTCTGGATAACGGGGATTTGTAGCATATCCGGCTGCTTTCAGACCTTTTGCCCAACCTTTATAATCGTTTTTATCCAACTTAAATAGCGCAGCATATCGCGGTCGTAGCAGAAACTCTGAGTGATCTCGAAAAGATTGCTCGGGACTTTCATAGACACGAAAACAGTCATTGATATGATCATCAGGACGTGTGACGGACTTACCTTTCCAAACACCACCGCATTTGATACCGAAATGGTTATTGGCTTCACGTGCAAGATAACTATTGCCATTTCCTGACTCCAGTAGGGCCTGAGCGAGCTTAATACTCGCTGGGATACCATATCTATTCATTTCCGCCACAGCGACGTCTTTATAATGAGCAATGTAATCATTACCCGCCATGGTCGTTCGTCCTACAGAAGAAGATGAAGAAGTTTTTGAATTGGGACCGGATTTAGAGGACGTTAACGTACCTCTTCGGCTTGAACATGATGTAATCAACATCATGAATACAAACATGCCATAAAAAAACTTCTTCATGCAATAATGTCGCGCTTATTTTTTTGTTGATGAGAATCTATTTTGCTTAGCATCGTTATCAAACATATCCAAATGATATTGCTTAATTGTAGCGAGTACTTTTGCTGTCCAACCTTTACTCGTGGAGTAACCCGAACGAGCAATCGCTTTTACCCAAGCTTCGTATTTTTCACCAGGATGTTTTTCAAAAAGGCTTTGGGTAGTCTTTTTTCTTTTTACTATTCCTACAAAATCATCATACGAGTCCAATACAGACCGATAACCTTTGTAAGCTGACCGAATAACGGTACTATTGTTCTTTCCTTTGACACCAAAATGGTTATTCAAATTCTTTGCTACCCTACTACCACCATTTCCGCTTTCATGCATGGCGATGGCCAAGATAACCGATGCTGGAACACCGTGTTCCTCCATCATTTCTTTTGCTATTGGACTGTACTTATCGACATATGCCGCATTACTTTGAGCTGAAACTTTCGTTAATCCAAAAGTTCCCAAAGCTAGTACCAGTACAAAGCTCTTTAATTGTTTTAAATTCATGAAGAATGTTTTAGTTCACAAATTACCTCTTGCGTAACGCAAAAAGTCCGTCTCGAATTGGTAATATCACCTTTTCTACGCGCTTGTCCTGAGCTAAACGTGCATTCAAATCAATGATCTGCTTTGTTTGATTGTCTGGTTTTGAATCCAATACCTTACCTTTCCATAAGACATTGTCAATCAAAATAAGTCCCCCAGACGGAACTTGATTTATTATCGTTTCGAAATAATATAAATTTCTCTTTTTGTCTGCATCAATAAATACCAGATCAAATGTTTCATTTAATGTAGGTATTATCTCTGCCGCATCGCCAATATGATACCTGATTTTATCGGCAAATTGCGATTCGTCAAAATAACCTTGAACCCTTTCCTGTTGCTCTTCGTTGATGTCTATCGTATGTAATATGCCATCATCCTGTAGCCCTTCTGCGAGACATAATGTCGCATATCCCGTAAAAGTACCAATCTCCAAAATACGTCTCGGAGCAACCAATTTACTCAATAAAGAAAGAACTCTTCCCTGGTAATGTCCAGATAACATATGGGGCATCGTTTCCTTCAAATATGTCTCCCGATTTACCCTTTTCAGTAACGAATTTTCTTCGTCTGTAGTATGTTCCAAATAGGACTCCAAATCGTTGGCAACAATTTCCATAACCACAAAGGTACCAAAAAACATCTTTATGATAAAAACTTTTTTTCACAAATAACTGTATAACAAAGAGATATAATTATCCATTTGTAAAGAACTTTTTTTATCAATCGCCCCTGAAGCGCAAAAACGCACTATCAGCATTTTTTGATTTTTTGTTTTTCACCGCCATATTTAAAAAAAATAGCCCCACTAAATGATGATTTTTTAGTGGGGCTATTTTTATTATTAAACAATAAGTTTTTAAGCTAAATCGGCAGTAATTAAACGTAAAAATTCCGAACGGGTCACGTCGTTTTGAAAAGCGCCTGTAAAGGCAGAAGTTGTCGTTACAGAATTTTGTTTCTGTACACCTCGCATAGCCATACACATATGCTTGCATTCCATGACCACAGCTACACCCCGTGCGCCCAGAGTCTCTTGAATGCAATCCCGAATTTCATTTGTTAGCCGCTCCTGTACCTGTAGCCGGCGGGCAAAAATATCAACAACACGCGGGATTTTGCTTAAACCGACGATATGACCATTAGGAATATATGCGATATGGGCTTTACCAAAGAAAGGTAACATATGGTGCTCACAAAGGGAATATACTTCAATATCCTTAACGACGACCATTTGACTGTAGTCTTCCTCAAACATGGCTCCACGCAACACCTCAGCCGCATCGATATCATATCCATGTGTCAAAAATTGCAATGCCTTTGCGACACGTTCTGGCGTTTTCACCAAACCTTCCCGTTTTGGGTCTTCACCAAGACATTCCAATATATCTGTATAATGAGAAGCGATGCGATCTACTTTTTCAGTGTTGTATTTATCGATCTTAATATATCCATCCAACTCTTCTTTGTCAAATGAGTGTTGACTCATAGTTTCTACTATTTAAATGTATTAAAGATTAATCGCCAAAATATTCGACGTAGTTATTTTCTGTTTCATGCAACCGAACACTATGCAAGATCACCCCCTGTTCATCAAACAACGGTTTTAAGATCTTAAATATTTCGATAGCGATATTTTCCGTAGAAGCCATGACTCCTCTCATAAAATCAACATCCAAATTGAAATTACGGTGGTCCACTTTATCAATGATGCTACGATTGATTATTTCCTTCATGATCTTCAAATCGATTAAAAAACCAGTCTCTGGATTGACCTTCCCTTTAACTGTTACATAAAGATCATAATTGTGCCCATGCCAATTTGGATTGGAACAAAGTCCAAATACTTGTTCATTTTGTTCCTGACTCCAATCTTCACGATAGAGCTTGTGTGCGGCACAAAAACGTTCACGACGAGTTATAAATACCATAATAATACAAAGATAAGGCTTTAGCTGCAATTTTAACATTTCCTTTTAACGAATGCCGTCAGAATATAGTAATATAATTAATGCGACGGCCTCTTGTTATTAAACTAGGATAGAATTTTTCTTATTCTTAGCCGCAACGAGATTTAGAGAAAGAATTTGCTATAAGATTTTGTAGCGAAAGATTGGATGCATCTTGTTGAGAAATCCGTACCAGATAATGCTGCCATTTAGCATAATTTCTTTGCCTTTTAGATAGGGTTTACTTAGGGTTAGTTTAGGGTTTAGTTAGGGTTTGTTTAGGTCAAACCTAAATTATACCTAACTGAAACCTAAACTAAGAATATATAAAAGCTAAGCTAATATTTAAGAAGGTGGTAGCTATTTATGACGTCTAACGGGACATAAATGGTACAGTTCGGACGCTATAAATAAAGAGTATCGTTAGCAAAAAATCAGTTAACTTTATTATTATAATCAAGCTCAGATTTGTAAGCAGGACTCATTGCAGACAGTATATTTTTATTATAAAAAGAGGTTTGCATGCAAGATAATTTGTAATTTTCCTTCAAAAACGAGCTCGTCATGCAAATATTAGTTATTGCGGCTACTTCATTTGAATTGCAGCCCTTTCTGGAAGTGGTATCAAATTACGGTCAATGCGATACCCTAATCACGGGTGTAGGCATGGTCGCCACAGCCTTTGAACTAGGAAGAGTGCTACACGAAAAAAAATACGATCTCCTCATTAATATAGGGATAGGAGGATGTTTGGATCGTCATGTCGAAATAGGCTCGGTTGTTCAAGTCGTTTCGGAATCATTTGTTGAACTAGGTGCGGAAGACGGTCATAATTTTATTCCAATAGATCAATTGGGCTACGGAAAATCTAAATTTACCTCGTGTTTACTGAATGACAAGGAGCTTAGACTTCCTTTTCTAAAACAGGGGGAAGGAATTACCGTAAACAAAGTCCATGGTAGCACAGATAGTATCGAAAAAATTCAAAAACTGCATCCCGATAGCCTTGTTGAAAGTATGGAGGGAGCTGCTGTTTTCTATGCTGCCGACAAAATGACAGTTCCCGTGATCGAGATTCGTGGTATTTCGAATTACGTGGAGAAAAGAAACCGTGCCACGTGGAACATTCCATTAGCGATAATGAATAGTAATAAGGCACTTATAAAAACATTGGAATATCTGAATACCTTATATTCAAAAATTTAATACAAAAGTCATTTACTTATTAAAAAATGACATAAAACTATAGAATTAGCAGGTTCAAATCTTCAAAATATCAATTTTAAATAGTAGATTTGTAATCTAAAAATTGACACTATTTTACAACTGATGAGAGAAATACAATTCAGAGAAGCACTTCGTGAAGCGATGAACGAAGAAATGCGTAAAGACGACAAAATATTTTTATTAGGAGAAGAAGTTGCTGAGTATAACGGAGCTTACAAAGTAAGCCAGGGTATGCTTGATGAATTCGGTGCAAAACGTATCATTGATACGCCTATTGCTGAACTTGGTTTTGCGGGTATTGCTGTCGGTGCTGCAATGAACGGTTTAAAACCAATTGTTGAATTCATGACATTCAACTTCTCCCTTGTTGCAATTGACCAAGTTATCAATGCAGCAGCTAAAATCCGCTCCATGAGCGGTGGGCAGTTCTCTATTCCGATGGTCTTCCGTGGCCCTACGGGAAATGCTGGTCAGCTTGCAGCACAACACTCTCAAAATTTTGAGAACTGGTATGCAAATACACCTGGTTTAAAAGTTGTGGTTCCTTCTAACCCCTATGATGCTAAAGGTTTATTAAAATCAGCTATCATCGATCCAGATCCCGTTATTTTCATGGAATCAGAGGTTATGTACGGTGATAAAGGACAAGTTCCCGAAGAAGAGTATTACTTGGAAATTGGAAAAGCAAATATCATTCAGGAAGGTAGTGATGTTACTGTGGTATCATTCGGTAAAATGCTTCCACGCGTTGTCATTCCTGCAGTAGAGGAGTTGAAAAAAGAAGGTATCAGTGTAGAATTGATCGACTTGCGTTCGGTACGCCCTATTGATTATCCTACAATCATTGAATCAGTTAAGAAAACAAACCGTTTGGTGATCGTAGAAGAGGCTTGGCCATTGGCATCTATCTCTACGGATTTAGCTTTCCACGTTCAACGTAATGCTTTTGATTATCTAGACGCTCCAGTAATCCGCGTAAATTGTGCTGACGTGCCTTTACCGTATGCTCCAACATTGATCGAAGCTGCATTACCTAGTGTCGATAAAGTTGTCAAAGCTGTTAAAGAAGTATCTTATATCAAAAAGTAATTCACGTTACTTTATAAAAAATCAAAATCCCTTTTAACAAGTAAAAGGGATTTTTTTTATATTTAGGCTGCCCAATTTTGTCTATTGATAATAATATAAAATCCAATTCGTATATAATGAAAAAGCTAAGAATAACCTCCTTAATCGCAGTATTTGCATTTCTTGTTATGTCAGCCTCCGCACAAAAGACGTATACCCTAAGGGTAAATCCTGAGGCTGGAAAAAAGATTCCGCAAAATCTAGTCATGACCATGGATATAGACGCTGCCGGCCAAAAAATGATCACGGATCTCACTATGGGATTTGATATCACCAACACCGCTAAAAAAGATAATGCGTTTGCATTCGATCTGAGATACACAGGAATCAATATGAAAATGAATATGGCAGGTATGGATATGACCTATGACTCCAAAAACCCTGAAGCCAATGAGTTTTCAAAACAAATGCACGCTACAATTGGTAAGTTATTGGAACATAATATCAGTTTCAATGTTGATCAACTTGGTAAATCTTCCGAAATTAAATTACCTGAAGGAATTAACATGCCTTTTGATAAAAGCATGTTCGAAAATATTAGTACCGTATTACCAGAACAGGGAATTAAAATAGGTGATTCTTGGAATTCAAAAACAGCATCAGACGACTCGGGGATCACAGTGGAAAATAAAATGACCTTAATAGAAGTAAATGAACTAGGTTATAAGGTCAATGTCGAGGGAAAAATGTTTGGACCGGACGCAAAGCAAGTGGGTAATGTACAAGGTTTTTATGTATTGGATAAAAAGACCTGCCTAACCAAAATAACTGAAATGACAAGCGATGTCGACATGCCAGAAGCAAAAATCAAGACCACGATAAAGTGCCAATAGGCATTCTATACATAACAAAAGAGGGGCTTTCAGCCCCTCTTTTGTTAAATTATAAGCATAAAATTATGCGTTGATTTCTTCTTTATATTGATCAGCAGTCAACAAAGCATCTGTGTCAGCAACGTTGTTTAATTTAATACGAACAATCCAGCCTTCACCATAAGGATCTGAATTTACCAATTCTGGAGAAGCGTCAATAGCTTCGTTAACGGCTAAAATTGTAGCTGATACAGGTAAAAACAAATCAGAAACTGTTTTTACGGCTTCGATTGTACCGAAAACTTCATTTGCGGCAACTTCTTCACCTACTGTGTTAATGTCAACAAAAACGATGTCTCCCAATTCACGTTGAGCGAAATCGGTAATCCCTACAACGGCTTCATCACCTTCAACACGAATCCATTCGTGATCTTTGGCGTATTTCAATTCTGCTGGAAAATTCATTGTATTTAATTTTTTGATTTTTAATGCCGTGAAGTTACAAAATATCTTTAATTGTCAAAAATGATATTCATCATAACATTTTTGTGTTTATTTTTAGGCTATGAATCCTCAAATCGAAAAGCTTTATCAAATTTCGCTAAAAGAAGAACGTCGAATCATCGGTCTCATGTCAGGAACATCTTTGGATGGTCTTGATATCGCGCTGTGCCGGATAGAACACGTAGGCAAAAGCACCAAAATACACCTGGAAAAGTTTGTAACGATGGATTATGAGGATGATTTTAGAACACGCGTACGTTCGGTCTTCGCTCAGCGCCATATCGATCAACAATTGTTATCGGGACTTCATGCCTATATTGGGATAACACACGCCAAATTAATCAATACAGCATTGCAACAGTGGAATATTTCGAGTACAGCGATCGATTGTATTGCAAGCCATGGACAGACAGTCTATCACGCTCCCCAANNGCTCCCCAATCCTTAACAAAGGATCCCAATTGGCCCAATAGTACGCTACAAATTGGTGATGGAGATCACATCGCTGTACATACATCTATTATTACCATCTCTGATTTTAGGCAAAAACATATTGCTGCAGGAGGGGAGGGAGCTCCTTTGGCCGCCTATGGTGATTACCTACTTTTTTCGCATCCAACAGAAAACCGCTTCTTAGTAAATATTGGTGGAATCTCCAATTTCACATTTATCCCAAGCCATAAAACGAAACTAAAAGCCTATGCAACGGATCTCGGCCCGGGCAATACAATGATGAACCAATATATGAAGAAATACTTCGATCGGGAGATGGATAGGGATGCCCATATAGCAAAAATGGGCCGCGTAAATGATCTTTTATTACGGCAGCTTCTAACGGAGGAATTTTTAATGCTACACTTTCCAAAAACCACTGGACCTGAGCTCTTCAATTTAGCTTACCTCGAAAGGGCACAGGATTGTTCAAAAACAGCACATATTCCACATGAAGATGTGATGGCAACGCTCAATCGTTTTGCTGCCCAAGCGATGATCAATGGTATCCTTAGCGAGTCGGAGGGACTGTCTGATGTTGCAGTATACATCAGTGGAGGCGGTCTTCATAATCCGCTGTTGTTCGAATATATCAAATCAAGTTTACCTAAACACAAAGTTGAAAGTTTTGCAACATTGGGTATAGATCCAGATGCCAAAGAAGCAGTTCTCTTTGCCTTATTGGCAAATGAAACCTTGGCCGGGAACAAGTCAAATGTTAGTCAAATCAAAGACTCTCCTGCTGTATGTATGGGCAAAATCAGCTTACCGGAATAAGCTACTCAGTATCGATGGCTTCTTGTAAAAATTCTTTAAAAGGAAGCATACTTTTATAGGAAGTTACGATATTATCCAGTGCATTCTTAGCCGATAAATCTTTTATAGTCAAAGATTGATCTAATACAAAGCTTTTCAACTTGATGTAGTCAATAAATGGATTGTCCTCACCATAACCCGCAGGTGCGCGCTTCAACAGATCTTCTTTGAACAGGGTAATCTTTTTCTCCGCTAATACAGTTTTCAAAATTTTATCTAGTCTATCCCCGCTGTAATCGATTTCTTGTCTTATTGCTTCCAAATGTTGCTTTTCAGGCCGCCAATAGCCACATGCAATAAAGGAATTTTCTGCACCTATATGAATATAATATTCAGGTCCTTGCAACTTTCTCCCATCAACTGATATTCCTGCACCAAACCAACTTTTATAAGGAGTTTTGTCTTTTGAAAACCGCGTATCCCGGTATATACGAAACAAACATTTACTGGCTTGTATCGATGTATTTATTTTAGGATCAAACTCACTCAAAGCCGCGATCAAATCCGTCAGAAAACTTCTCACATCCGCCAGTGCATCTTCATATTGTGCTCTATTATCAGCAAACCATTCCCTTGAATTATTTGCTTTCAATGCTGTTAAAAAATCAAAAGTGGATTTTTGAATGTGACTCATAATACGATCAATTGATTAAAATTAAGAAGACATAGACCATCGGTGCCGCCAGTAACAAGCCATCAAATCTATCCAGAAAACCACCATGCCCAGGTAAAATATTTCCCGAATCCTTGACATGCAAGCTCCGCTTTAGCATAGACTCGACCAAATCACCCAACGTTCCCACAATACTGATAGTCGCCGCAATGCTTACCCATTGCCACAAGGGGAGATATCCAAAATATTTTTCAAGATTTATAGCGACGACAATAGCCAAAATCAAACCTCCAAAAAAACCTTCCCATGTTTTCTTTGGTGAAATTCGTTCGAACAATTTACGTTTTCCAAAACTTCGTCCAGCCAAATATGCACCAGTGTCATTGGTCCACAATAAGATTAAGAAACCTAAAGGAAGCACATAGTTAAAATGCCCTTGTATAAAGCCTAATTTAGAAAACAGAAAAAAAGGCAACGTAACATAGGCTATCCCCAAAAAAGTATAGGCGATATCATTGAAAGGAAAAGTTCGCTTCTGGAAAAGCGAAATAATATAGGTCGCACTCACAAATGGAATAATAAGGACTAAAAACTTTTCTGCCACTATATTCATTGAAATGAGAGAACCCAATGCAAATAACACCAACGCAAGTGTAATGCCAAGACCTTTATTTGGGGCGCGTTCCTCGGATGAAACGATTCCATAGAATTCATAAAGACACCATGTACTTAGCAGTGTAAAAAAAATGGAATAGACATAAGCGCCCAAAAGAGTGGCAGCTATCATGACGGCCACAAAGATTACTCCCGTTATTGCTCTTGTTTTCATCTCTTAAAATTCTCCTTCCGCTTCCCCAATTAATCTTTCGGCCACATCAATAGATGCTTCGTTGACATAGAGTTCAATTTTTCCAAACAAATAGGACGAATCCTGTTTATTCAAAACAACAGCAGGAATACCATTCTCTTCCAACATTTGCTTGACAATCTCAGCTTGAACAGCATTCGTATATGTTTTAATTTTTTTCCAATCGTTCTCCATAGTTTTCTTTTTGCGTTGATCGATAAAATAAGAATACAAAAATAAGAGTAAAAATGAAGCCTACAAGATATATCCACCAAGATTGTAACTCAAATGCATTGAGCTCATCATAGTTCTTTCCTTCTCTGACGTAATAAAAAGCCATAATTGTTGCTCCGGCATTATTGACAAAGTGTCCAAATATGGGTAATATGATATTCTTACTCCAGAAATAAAGATAACCAAAAAATGCCCCCAATAACATGCGAGGAACAAAACCAAAAAATTGCAAGTGTATCGCACTGAAGACAACAGCAACGAGCCATATGACTACATGATGATTGCTGAACCATCTTCCAATTATATTTTGTAAAACACCTCGGAATAACAATTCTTCACCTATCGCAGGTATCAAAGCCAATACAACAATATTGAACAAAAAGCCGGATATACTCGACTCCATAATAATGCCTTTGATCAAATCAGCAGACTCTTTTTCACTACGTTCCATCCAACTTTGCAATGAGCGCATATTGTCGGGCAACTGTAATGATTCGTTCCAATGACCTATCAGTCCCATCAATGGCATAAAAGCAAGCATGGCTAAAAGTATATAGCCAAATTGTATTTCACTTGGTCGCTTTGTCAACTTAAAGTAGGTTATGCCATATCCCTCTCGTGTATTCATTAGATAAGCTGGCACAACGAAAGATCCTAAACTGCTCAATAGCAACATAAATCGCATTTCATTAGCTGATCCATTCATTAATGATGCTAAAGAAAAAGCTTGTCCAGTAAACGAATAATAACCTGCGATGGCTAGGATGGCAATGATTTGTGAAAGAACGGTAAAACCGATGACCATTAAGATCAAACGTAGCAAAGATTGAAACGGATGGGATGTTTGTTCAGGAAACATATCTAGTAAATATCAGTTAAAGATAACAATAAAAGCAAGATTTGCTAAAATCATCGCATTCAGCCTAATTTCCACCAGCTCATTATACTTATTTTATCTCATGAAGTTTATTGCATATGAACAGTAGATATATTAGCCCATTTTATTGTATGATAGGTAAAATTAAATGGTGTAAGTATATGTGTAAAATGAACATAAAAAAGGCTCTGACTACGTTCAGAGCCCTTTATACTTATTTATTTAATTCACCCGAATAGGATCGGCGGGCTTTTGTAAATTTTTGTAAGGATACGTTTTCATTTCTTCCAACAAGATCTTCACCGTTCTCTCAAGTTGAGGATCACGGCCTTCCAAAAGATCTTTTGGCAATTGTTCGATAAATACATCTGGAGCCACACCTTCATTCTCGATAATCCAATTTCCTTTCAGATCATATACACCAAAATTTGGAGAAGTAATACGACCTCCATCCAACAATGGTGGATAGCCACTGATACCGACTAAGATTCCCATTGTTGTACGACCGACCAATTTGCCAAGTCCTTTAAAACGGAACATATAAGGCATCATATCACCACCAGATCCTGCATTTTCATTAATAATCATGGCTTTCGGTCCATAGATACCATTCCCCGGTGTATTAAACCCTTTTCCATCTCGAATTCCCCAACCGGAAATTAATTCACGAGACAAAAGATCAATGACATAATCAGCAACCCATCCACCACCATTGTTTCTTTCGTCCATCAGAAGCGCCTTTTTGTCCATCTGAGCGAAATAATAGCGATTGAAGTAGGTATACCCCTCAGGACCGGTATTCGGCATGTATACATAGGCTATTTGCCCATTGCTCAATTCATTTACTTTTTTACGATTTCGCTCTACCCATTCCATGCTTCGCAAACTCATTTCATCACTATAGGAGATCGGTTTTACAATTACCTCACGAGCACCAACCAATGAAGGTTTTGCATTAATCCTCAAAGTCACTTGTTTGCCAACGGTATTATCAAATAGACTATAGATATCAAGATCTTCTGTCAGTTCTGTGCCATTAACAGCAACAATATAATCTCCTTCTTTGATGTTCAATCCTGGTTCAGCCAATGGAGCTTTGAATGTTGGATTCCATTCCAGGCGAGTAAACAATTTAGCAATCTGATAATAGCCATTCTTAACCGCATAATCAGCACCTAGTACGCCTACGGAAACCGATGGAGTAGAAGGTTGGTCGCCAGGATAGATATAATTGTGGCCAACAACCATTTCACCCATCATCTCATTTAACAAATATCCAAGATCAGACCGATGATTTACGAATGGTAGGAATTTCTCGTATTTGGTTTTCATTGCTTTCCAATCCGCACCATGCATATTTTCTACATAGAAATAATCTTTTTGCATAGCCCAAACTTCATTGAATACCTGTTTCCATTCGGCACTAGGATCTACCAGTTGTTGTATTCCTCCCAATTTGACTTCTCCAGCAGTAGGAGAGGCTACTTTTTGTCCTGCTGTCACAAGATTAAATCCATTGCTCGACTGATATAACATCTTTTTACCATCCGCGCTGATAACAAAACTACGTGCATTTTCGACTAAAGTTTTATTTTCAAGATCTTTAAAATCATATGCACCAATAGTTCCACCGCGTTGATAAGTTAATTGATTGGGCACCAAACCATTTAAATTCCAATAAGGTCCAACTGGTAATGGGAGCGCGACAATTCGATTCTCCAAACGATCGAAATCAACTTGTATGGTTTTATCAATGGGCTTACTTGCTATTGTAGCTGGTTGCTCTTTTTTATCCTTTTTGGGCGCTTTTTTATCATTCTCTTTGACACGATCTTTCTTATTGCTATTACCTTCTTCCTTCTTATCCGCACTCTCGTCACGGATTTGCTCTTCATCGCTATCGTTTTTAAAGAAAGATGGCGTTTTGCTTGACAGAATAAAGGCGTATACCGCATAATCTACATTACGTTGTACTGCGGACATGTGTAGACCAGAATTTGTCAAACCTGTATTCGTACTTGCGGTAAAGAAAAGATATTTACCATCTTGAGAAAATGCCGTATTTCTAACGGAACTCATACCGTCGGTAATCTGCTGTGTTTTCTTCGAATCTAAATTGTACATAAACACAGCTGGCACTCCATTATCCAGGGTTCTTATAAAGGATATCCATTTAGAATCAGGGGACCAACTTGGCTGAAAATGATTGGATACACGTCCTGTTTGCCCACTCAATTTATCGTCTGCAACTTTAACAACAGCTTTGGAAGCAATATCAATATAATATAGATTGAGATGTGCGTCGTTATAGAACAATTTCTTTGAATCCGGTGACCAGGTAGGTTCAAAATAAAAATTCGTTTCTCCCAAATTAAAGTATAGCGGTTGATCTTTTCCAAACTGATCCATCAGAACCAATTGATAAGTCCCCTTTTTATCCGAAATATAAGATACCCATTTTCCGTTTGGAGACCAATCTGGAAAACGCTCATGCGAGCCTGGTGAATTTGATAGATTTCGAGCTTCACCTTTTTCTTTGGGTACTGTAAAGATCTCCCCTCGTGCTTCAAAGAGCGCCCGTTGGCCAGTAGGAGATAAGGCAGCGTAACGTATATCGTCCTTAATATCTTTGTAATAAGGCCTTTTGTACATCACATCCGTATTGACACTGATATGCAAGGGAGTTACTGTTTTATTGCTTAGATTTAAGGTATTGAGTGCACCTGCATACTCGAAAATCAAATCAGTTCCATTCCCATTCAGCGAACGAACATCATAGTCTTTGAAATCAGTTAGTTTTTCAACCTTCTTGGTCTTCGTATCATAACTGAAGATATTGACAATTTTATCGCGATCAGATAAGAAATAGACCTTGGATCCCAACCACAATGGTTTAACATCATTACTTTTAACCTGAGGAATAGCCTCTATCTCTTTAGTTTTTGTATCAAAAATCCAAATTGTAGGCATGCCACCACCTCTATAGCGTTTAAACGCAACCCGATCTCTTTCCGTTGGATCAGTATTTTTAATATAGGCCCAATATCGACCATCGGCGGAAGGGCTACCTTGTGTTGCTTCCGGCATAATCAATGCCTTTTCCATTCCAGACATCCGGATATTAGTGCTGTATAATCGAGGACTCAGCGCGTAGGTGAAATCACGAGATGTCGTATAGTATACTTCATCATTATTAAGCCACCCGCGAACGACGTCGGAAGAAGGATGATAGGTAACACGTTTTGGTTCTCCGCCTTCTACAGGAATTACATACACATCTGTATTTCCATCATAATTTCCCGTAAACGCCACTTTCTTTCCATCTGGCGAAAACATTGGGTTCTGCTCTACACCCGGATTTGTGGTCAGGCGCTTTGGATTAGCTCCATTTTTATCAGCAATCCAAATATCACCACCGTAGACAAAAGCGATATTATTGGCGCTGATACTGGGGTTTCGAAGCAATAAGGTTTCCTGCGCTTTTGTTTGTACAAAGGATGTTCCGAGTAAAAAAGCTGCAATTAACTTAAAATGAGTTTTATTCATAAACGTTTAAAGGTTAAAATTTACCACCTACAAAATTACAAATTGTAAAGTGGACCTAGTCAGTATATCAACAAAGTTGCATAAAAAATGTGATAAAAAAAAAGCCCTGCATATATGCAGGGCTTCCTTTGTCTATTGGTGATTAAAAACCATATTCTTGTTCGATTTCCAATACGATACCTTCATCAACTAAAACACGTCCGCAATGTTCGCAAATAATGATTTTTTTGCGTTGACGTATTTCTGATTGCATTTGGGCAGGAATTTTGTTGTGACATCCCGAACAACTATCGCGATCGATTGAAACAACAGCAAGTCCGTTTTTAAAAGAGTTCCGTAAACGGTAGTATACCTTTACCAAACGCTCTTCGATATTAGCTTCTGCCTCAGCAGCTTTTGCTAATAACGCATCTTCTTCCTTTTGTGTTTCAGAAGTAATTGTTTCCAATTCCTTCTTTTTACCTTCAAGTTCGTTTTTGCTATAATCTAGATTTCCTACAGTAGCATCGTAGTTTTCTGTTTTGTTGCGAATCTCAAATTCTGCTTCTTTGATTCTTTTTTCACAAACCTGAATTTCTAGACCTTGTATTTCGATTTCCTTCGAAATTGCGTCGTATTCACGATTATTTTTCACCTCATTTAACTGCGACTCATATTTCTTGATAGCAGCTTGGGCGTCCTTAATCATGTTTTTACGCTTAACGATCGAATCTTCCAAATCGTCTAAGTCAATTCTGATCTTCTCAATACGAGTCTCTAAACCCGCAATCTCATCTTCAAGATCTGCAACTTCCATAGGTAATTCACCACGAACTTGGCGAATTTTGTCTATTTTAGTATGAATGGCTTGTAAAAGCCATAATGCTTTCAATTTTTGTTCTACGGTTTGTTCCATCAACTGTAGTATTTTATAGGGTTTGTATCTATTTCTGTTGTTAAGGTTGCAAAGTTAGGAAATTTTTTCGTAATAATGTCGTACAATAATTCTTGCGTAAATTGTTCACTCTCAAAATGTCCCGTATCAGCGATTACGATTTCACCTTCTGCATCAAAAAATTCATGATATTTATAGTCTGCTGTCACAAAAAAATCAGCACCTGAACGCTTGGCAGCACCTAGCAAAAATCCACCAGAACCACCACAAACAGCTACACGACTAACTTTTCGACCTAACAGTGCTGTATGACGGATGACATTCAGACCAAGCTTGTCCTTAAGATAAGCTAAAAACTCCAATTCATCCATCGGCTCCGTCAAATTTCCGATCATACCAGCCCCGATTTCCCCAGCGGTATTCTGCATATCAAATAAATCATAAGCTACTTCCTCATAGGGGTGGGCTTCGTAAAGAGCCAAAAGTAACTTGCGTTCGATAGATTTCAGATAGATGACTTCAATCCGGGTTTCTTCAACTCGTTCTTGTATATTAACCTCTCCAATTGTAGGATCGGCTCCTTCCAGGGGTCTAAAACTACCATACCCGGCTGTATTAAAACTACATTGATCATAATATTTACCGATTTTTCCCGCTCCGGCATCAAATAGTGCTTTCCGAACTTCTTCAACATGGCTCCTAGGAACGAAAACAACCATTTTTCTCAAAATATTTGTTTTACCTTCCAAAATAGCCTGATTTTCTAAACCTAGCTTTTCGGCAATCTTTGTATTCACACCTCCGGTTACATTATCAAGATTTGTATGAATAGCATACAATGCTATTTTATGTTCAATTGCTTTAATAACGGTACGCTCAACATAATTCTTCCCATTAAATTTCTTCAGCCCCTTAAAAACAACAGGATGATGCGAAATAATTAAATTACAACCTTTATCAATAGCTTCCTGTACAACTGCTTCTGTACAATCTAATGAGATGAGAACCATGGTAATTTCCCTGCTGGCGTCGCCCACAATAAGCCCGGCATTATCATAAGACTCTTGTAAATCTAAAGGAGCTAGCTGCTCTAAATAGTTAATGACTTCTTTAATTCTCATGGTCTATAATTACCTCCTTTTCTCTAAATTTATTATGTTCCTCCAAAATTCGTCTATTCGCATTAATTTCAAACCAGTAATTAGCCAATGTCACAAAATGCATAACGATCAATACGCCTGAAATGGATAGCGGTAAGGGAATATTAGTAGCCAAATAAATCCAAGCATATAACGATCCTTTTCTAAACGTTGGATTCTCCTCAACGGCAATTTTCCGGTCATAGAATTCATTGATCAACGAATCCCGCAAACGGGTAGCGACCTGAAAATTCCAATAAATATTCACCAAAGGGATTGCCACCAACCAGGATTGATTAGGGGTCATTAATCTATTTTCACTGGCGACTAATTTTAACGTTTTCCGGATCGTATTTGCAAACAATAGCCACACGATAATACGTATAGCTACAATAGCCATGGCTGTATAAATTACCTCTGGCTTACTCAATTCTTTTATTAATTCCTCTTGCGTCATTGAAATATCTACTGCTTATTTATTTTCACGTTCTAGCAAATCTACTAATTCTTTCAGCTTTTTTATCTGCGGATTATGATCTCCTATAAATTCGATTGTTTTAAATCCTAGATCCTTAGCCTTTTTATAAAATGGATAAAAGTCATCTTCTTCCAGTGACCTACTATCTTCATAGGTCAGGATATAAGTGCTCGGTATATCCAGTCTTTTAGCATTTTTTAAACTGATCCTATCTGTCATTGTTTTTAAAGGGTGGGGGACATCTCTCGGAAACTTACTATAGTTCTTCACCCAAAATGGAAGAATATAACCCTCTTTTTCAAATTTTAAAAGTCCATTCTTTGCGCCAGAGTTTCCCATCAATGTCATCACTGATTGTTGATCATCGGGAAGAATAGCATCCAAGTAAACCAATTTACGAATTCTATCTGGTAGACTATCTGCAACGCCTGTTATTACCATGCCACCATAGCTATGTCCTACAAGACTTACATCACGAAGATCTTCAAACAAAATAGTATTTACTACATCGTTAATATGCGTCTGCAAGCGAATGGATGTATCTGCCAAATGATAACGTTCCCCTAAGCCAGTTAGTGTGGGCCGATAAATCTTATTACCTTTTTTCTCCAATTCCGCGGCTGTATTTTTAAACTGCCAAGCTCCTCCCCAGGCGCCATGAACGATTACATACGTAGAAGACTGAGCAAAAGCATTTACACTTACAACAAGTAATGAAAAACAAAATGTAATCATCAATAATCTACAGTAATTCATTCAGTTATATATTTAAAAATTAATATTATCCGATGAGACTATTGTATTTATAATTCTTGTTATTTATATACAATACGATCATAAAAATAAAATGTAAGCAATCACTTACTTATCAAACTCCCATTAATACCATTCAAAACCACTTTTATCTTATAATTTCCCTTCAAAAATAAATAGGGTAGGGGAGAACCTTAAAGATAAGCGCTCACACATACAATAAAAAAATTGTCGGTTTTTTATGAAAATCATCCTTTCTTTTTCTCCATTCTGCAACCGTTAGACTTTGGATGGATTCCTCCGCAGCTGTCACATTGGAAGCTATACAGAGTAGGGTTGAGGGTTTACAAATTTTTAACAAATCAGCTAGAAGGGCATTATTCCTAAATGGGGTTTCAATAAAAATCTGTGTCTGATTTTGACGAGCAGATTGCTGTTCAAGATTCTTAATTTCTTTCGCTCGTTCAATTTTATCGATAGGCAGATAACCATGAAAAGCAAATTTCTGCCCGCTAAATCCAGAAGCCATCAGAGCCAATAGAATAGAGCTAGGCCCAACAAGTGGAACTACCTTAATACCCAACTGATGTGCACGTGCCACAATGGAAGCTCCTGGATCAGCAACACCAGGACAGCCCGCTTCCGACATTAAGCCAACATTTTTACCCTGTTTTAAACCTCCAAAAAAATCATTGATATTACCTTTATCCCGTACATGTTTTCCATAATCATGAATTTTTAATTCGCTCTGCGGAATCTTTAACCCGGCCAATTTCAAAAATTTTCGCGCAGTTTTTTCATTTTCCACAATATACTCGTCCAAAGCATTGATAGTTTCCACCAAATAAGGTGTAAAGGATTGGAAAGCTGCGTCATCACTTAATGGGACAGGGATCAAATATAATATACCATTTGCCATAATACAAACCTACTAATTAAGCTCCATTTGACTATACTAATTTTAAACTTAGCATAATTTAACCTTTTAAAATAATTAAAATTTCGGATCTTAAACTCATTATTAGTATTTTAGCATAAATATTTAGTGCAACAATAAACATCATTCAAATGATCACACAAATTACAGAAGGCGTAAAAATCTCGGTTGAAACTATCTATCAATCGGAGTATTCGAATCCGGATCGTGAACATTTCATGTTTGCTTATCATATCAGCATAGAAAATCTTAGCGATTATACGGTTCAATTGATAAGCCGCTATTGGAAAATCTTTGATGCAAAAGGAGACTACAGAGAAGTCTCTGGAGAAGGTGTAGTTGGCGAACAACCTGTTATTGAACCCGGCCAAACTCATCGATACACTTCCGGTTGCAATCTAAATAGCGAATTCGGTTTCATGGAAGGCTATTATAATATGGTTCGGACAATAGATAATGGGGGCTTTCAAGTTGAAATACCACGTTTCAATCTGATAGCAGATTATGCATTGAATTAATTTTTATCAAAGCAATATCATTATTACTAATTAATAAAACAACGAAGCTTTTTTCGCAGTGAATAAGAAACTATTTCTTTATTTTTGCGAGCGTTCTAAATTGATAGGTTCTTGTTGGGAGTAAATAATAGTACAACCAGTATTTCCAGCTAACAAAGATGGGAGAAAGCTAACCCGATAGATTAAATAAGTCAGCAATCAAAGGATTATTGATTCAATATATAAATACATGACAATCCGTTATATATATACAAATAACTGATTATCAAAACAATAACAACTACTTGGAGCAAAAAAACTCCAAGCAATGCTTTGCTGCATAAATTGACTGAATATAATTTTAGGGTGATATAAAGTGAGTATTTTAGCTACAGAACAAGTAAGCCATTCATTCCATGATAGATGGCTTTTCAAAGATTTACATTTCGGACTTCAAAAAGGGGAGCGGGTAGCCTTAGTCGGAATTAACGGTACAGGAAAATCAACCTTGCTTGCTATTTTAGCAGAGCGAATTCTACCAACTTCTGGAAAAGTTGTAAAAGAAAAAGGTATAAAAATTGGCTTCCTAGAACAGGATCCTGATTTCACAGGTTTAAAATCCATCAATGATTTTATATATAGTGCAGACAATGATCAGCAGCGACTTATTCGCGAATACGAAGAACTTCTTTCGGAAAGTGACATAGATCAAAATAAACTAGAAGATTTAACGGAGAAAATAAGTACCTTGAATGCCTGGGAATACGAACATAATATAAAGACGATTCTCAATCGCCTAAACATTATGGATTTTCATCAGGACATTAAAAGTCTTTCGGGAGGTCAACGGAAACGTCTAGCACTAGCCAAACTTCTGATAGACGAACCTGATATCTATATTTTGGATGAGCCTACCAACCACTTGGATATTGAAACAATTGAATGGTTGGAAAAGCTATTGACAACAGGAAGCAAAACCGTTCTTTTAGTAACGCATGATCGTTACTTCCTAGACAACATCTGTACGGAGATTCGAGAACTAGACAGAGGTCATCTATACAATTATAAAGGAAACTATTCGTATTTTCTAGAGAAAAAATCGGAAAGGGAAGCCATCGATGCAGTCATGGTAGAGAAGAGCAGAAATCTTCTTCGCCGAGAATTGGAATGGATGCGACGCCAACCTCAAGCACGCGGTACGAAATCGAAATCACGTATAGATGCATATTATGAGCTAGAAGAAAAATCCAAAGCTATAAAAGGAAACGACTCTGTACAATTGAGTGTGAAAGTAAGCAGACAAGGATCTAAGATATTAGAATTGGATAAGGTTTCGAAAAAGTATGGAGCAAAAGAGATCATCCAGAATTTTTCATATACGTTCAAAAAAGGAGATCGAATTGGCCTAGCTGGAAAAAACGGGACTGGAAAATCAACCTTTCTAAACTTAATTACAGAAGAAGAAAAACCTGATACAGGGGTGATCGCTGTTGGAGAAACAACCGTCTATGGATACTACAAACAAGGTGGATTGGAAGTGAACGAAAACGATCGTGTACTAGATGTTGTGAAAAATGTAGCGGATTATATTGAAATGGCAAATGGAGAAGTAATTACAGCTTCCCAATTGCTGACCCATTTCTTATTTCCTCCTGAAAAACAATTTGGCTTCGTTAATAAGCTAAGTGGAGGAGAGAGAAAACGTCTTCAACTTATGCGGGTATTAATGAAGAATCCAAATTTTCTTATACTCGATGAGCCGTCTAATGATTTAGATATCGACACCCTCAATGTACTGGAAGATTTTCTCGACCACTATAAAGGTGTGCTTATCTTGGTATCTCACGATAGATATTTATTAGATAAATTAACTGAGCAACTTTTTATTTTCGAAGGACAGGGAAGGGTACAAATTTACAATGGAAACTACGCTGACTTTAAACTTGAACAAGACGAGATCCAAAAGCTAGAAAAAGAAAAGCAGAAGAAAAGCATCCAAGAACAAGTAAAGCCAACCGTAAAAGAGGAAAAGAAAAAGCTTTCCTACAAGGAGCAATTGGAGTATACCAAACTGGAAGAGGAAATCGAAAAGCTGGAGCAAAATATAAAGTCAAAAACAGAAGAATTGAACCAAGTAATAGATCACTTAAAACTATCATCCCTTGCGGAAGAAATTCAATCGATGCAAAAGGAGATAGATCAAAAATCCGAAAGATGGTTATACCTTGCTGATTTTATGTAAAATTTTACAAAGTGTTTCACGTGAAACGCTAGGAAAGAGTAAATTTGTAAGTAAAATAAACACCGCGTTTCACGTGGAACAAGAATAGAAAAATGTTTAAAAAATATAACGTTATAGTAGTTGGTGCGGGTCATGCAGGCTGTGAAGCTGCTGCTGCTGCCGCAAACTTAGGTTCATCCACTTTACTCATTACAATGAATATGGGCGTAATAGCACAGATGAGTTGTAACCCTGCTATAGGTGGCGTAGCAAAAGGTCAAATTGTACGGGAGATTGATGCAATGGGAGGATACACAGGAATCATCGCTGATAAGTCAACTATTCAATTTCGCATGCTCAATTTATCTAAAGGCCCTGCGATGTGGAGTCCCCGCACACAAAATGACCGTATGCGATTTGCGGAAGAATGGAGATTACAATTGGAATCTCTTCCCAATTTAGATATGTGGCAAGATACCGTCAAAGAAGTAATTGTAAAAAACGGTAGAGCGTGCGGTGTCATCACTTCTATGGGAATTGAAATAGAATCTGATGCAGTCGTATTAACCAATGGAACATTTCTAAACGGTGTCATCCATATTGGTGATAAGAAATTTGGTGGTGGTAGAACAGGAGAGAAGGCAGCCACAGGTTTGACAGAACAGCTTGTGTCGCTCGGATTCGAATCAGGAAGAATGAAGACCGGAACTCCACCACGCATAGATGGAAGAAGCCTCAACTATGCGCTGATGGAAGAACAATGGGGTGACGAAAAAAGAGGTAGATTTTCTTATACAGATGTAGATATACCAACAGAACAACGTTGTTGTTGGATTACATATACCAACGATAAAGTGCATGAGATGCTACGGACAGGTTTCGAAAAATCACCTATGTTCACCGGCCGTATCAAAGGACTAGGACCACGTTATTGTCCATCTATAGAAGACAAAATTAATAGATTCGCAGAACGTGAGCGACATCAGATATTCGTGGAGCCGGAAGGCTTTAAAACAGTGGAAATTTATGTAAATGGATTCTCTACATCATTACCGGAAGATATTCAGTTGAAAGCATTGCAGCTTATACCAGGATTTGAAAATGCAAAAATGTATCGTCCAGGTTATGCTATCGAGTATGATTACTTTCCGCCAATGCAGTTGGATCTCACACTGGAAACTCAATTGGTAAAACACTTATTCTTCGCAGGACAAATTAATGGAACTACTGGATACGAAGAAGCGGCAGCACAAGGATTTTTAGCTGGAATCAACGCCCACCAACGGGTAAACGATCAAAAAGAACTTATTCTAAAAAGATCCGAATCCTATATAGGTGTACTAGTTGATGACCTTGTAACAAAAGGTACGGAGGAGCCGTATCGCATGTTTACTTCAAGAGCAGAACACCGTTTATTGTTACGTCAGGATAATGCAGATATTCGTCTTACACCATTGGCTTATAAATTGGGATTAGTAGGAGAGGAAAGACTTAAAAAAGTACTAGAAAAGATAGATAACTCCAATGATATTATCGAATATCTGAAACAAAACTCCACTAATCTCGAAAAGATGAATACCGTACTTGCCGAAGTAGGTTCGAGTGCGCTGGCTCAAAAAACGAGATTAAGCAATGTGCTGGCGAGACCACAGGTCAGTATTCAAGACATCATAAAAGGAGATGAGCCCTTCGCTCAATTTGTTACACAATTCGATAACGATACAATAGAACAAGCAGAAATCAATTTGAAATATGAAAGCTATTTCGAAAAAGAAATGGAAATCGTTAACCGTATGAAGAAAATGGAAGACAGAGAAATAAATCCCGATTTCGATTATAGTTTGCTAACTTCACTATCCATTGAAGCAAGACAAAAGTTATCTAAAGTTAAACCTCGCACGTTGGGGCAAGCCTCTAGAATTTCGGGTGTCTCACCCTCAGATATCAGCGTATTGATGGTTCACATGAGTTAACAAACTGATTTACAAATATTTAAAATAAAAATACGAACTAGCTTAAAATAAGCGATTTAAGACAATATTCTGTTTTTTATGACAAATTCTTCAATAGAAAATAAAAATACTTCAGAAGGGCTAAAAAGTAGCTTAAAAGCAAGATTACTTATTTTAAGCATGTTTATTATGCTTATTGGCTTATCAATACAATGCGCAAGTATACAGCAACCCACAGGTGGGCCAAAAGATTCCATCCCTCCAAAAATTCTATTGGAAAGTCCTACGAATTTTTCGAAGAATTTTACCTCAAAAAAGATTGTCATCACGTTCGATGAATACATTAAACTTGCCAATCAACAAAAGGAATTTAGTGTCACACCTGATATGGGGAGCAATCCAGAATTTAAAGTCAAGAAAAAAAATCTTGAGATTACCCTGCCTGATTCCCTTGAAAAAAATACAACGTACAGCATTTATTTTGGTAAAGGTCTAGTGGATTATAATGCGGGAAATGCATTGGTCAACTATGCTTATGTATTTGCAACAGGTGACAAAATAGACTCGCTCAGCATTTCTGGTAATGTAAAAAGTGCGATTACTAAAGAAGTCCAAAAAGATGTTAAAGTGTTATTAATACCAATTAGCCAAGATTCCATTTTTGGTAAAAAGAAAGCCAATATATTTACGACAACTGATACTGCCGGCAATTACAAACTGAATAACCTAAGAGAGGGAACATACCGTATTTACGCGCTTCAGGAAAAAAACAATGATAGAATCTACAATGGTGCCGACGAAGAGATAGGCTTTCTAAAAGACTCCATCGTGCTCGCAAGAGATTTGAGCAATATTAATTTGGAAATATTCAAGGGTACACCAAAGAAGTTTAGGACGCAAGAAAAGAAATTTGAAAAAAATGGAAGCGTACTTCTAACTTTTAATAGAAGAGTCCAAAAACCAGCAGTCAATATCTTGAATGATGAAGTCAATAATAAGGAAAAAATCGTACGTTTTTCCAGGACAGCAGATTCGGCAACGCTATTTATTCCGAACCTAAAAATAGATTCTTTAAAACTTGTTTTGACAGAAAATGAAAAGCCTTTGGATACCATTTTAGTACGACGTGGTAATGTAAAAATAGAACAAACAATAGAACCTATTTTTACACCCAATAACGGAAGGGTCGATCGAATCACCCATCTTCAGGTATCTGCTTTCACCCCAATAAAAAGTATAGACAAATCGAAGCTAAAGTTCACCGAAGACTCGTTGGTACGGACCAATTATCAACTTGCTGTAGATACCGCCAATTCCGACATTTATCATATCCGATATAATTGGAGAAAGGACAAAAAGTACCAAATTGAATTCACAGAAGGTGCTATCACTGGCTATTTTGGAGAACAAAACAAAGAGAAAAAGCTGGATCTTACTTATGACGATAGTGACAACTATGGCGATCTTACCTTTGATTTTACAGACCTGGATAGCAATACAACTTACTTGGTGGAATTGATCAATGAGAAAAAAGACAAAGTCTATCGTTTAGACAAAATAAGCATAGATAACCCGGCCGTCGTATATAAACAATATCCAGGAGGTAAATACAGCTTGCGTGTAATTCGAGACGATAACGGCAACGGTATTTGGGACACCGGTGATGTAGAAAAAAAGACCTTTCCAGAGCCTGTTGTATACTTAAACAAAGTATTCACTATACGAGCAAACTGGGAACAAAAGGATAGCTTTTCATTAAGTGGCCTCAAAAAAGAATAATGGAGGCCTCTAAATAAAAAGCTTTTTAAACCTTGCTAATTCGTTTAAGCTAAAACCAAGAGCTGTATAAAACATAATTATGCGGTAACTGCTGTAACAGTTCTTTCTGTTCCTCAGTTAGCGCTTTTATTTTTTTTGCTGGTACACCGGCATATAAGAAGCCCGATTCACAGCGCGTATTTTCCAAAACGACTGCCCCAGCTGCTATAATCACATGAGATTCGATAATAGCATTATCCATAACAATTGCTCCCATACCAATAAGCACGTGATCCTCAACAACGCATCCGTGTACCATAGCTTGATGTCCTACATTTACATAACTACCTATTGAAGTACCGCATTTCTTGTAAGTACAATGTATGACAGCGCCATCTTGAATATTCGTATAGTTACCTATACGAATATAATTGACATCACCACGAATGACAGCATTAAACCAGACCGAACAATGATGCCCTATCTCAACATCGCCTACAATCGTTGAATTAGGCGCTAAAAAGCACTCTTCAGAAATCAGCGGAGATTTGTCCAAAACGGGTAAAATAAGTGCCATATCGCTTAAAAAATTGTATTCTGTAATATATCCGAATGCTTTGGATAATCAGTGGTATAGTGCAATCCTCTACTTTCCTTCCGTAACATCGCAGATTTGGTTACAATATAAGCTACTTGAATCACATTGCGCAATTCACAGAGCTTGACAGAAAGTCTAGTGTTCCGGTAAAACTCCTCGGTCTCTTCATATAATAGATGTAGCCTCTTAAGCGCTCTTTCAAGCCTAAAATCAGAACGGACAATACCAACATAATCGCTCATAATCTTCTGACATTCCCGCAGGTTATGGCTGACCAAAATATCCTCATTAGAAAGCGAGGTTTTAGAATCATCCCATTCGGGAACATCAATTATATGACTGGTCGTTTTAACTAATTTTGTAGCATCTAAGAATATACGATGGGCATATACAAGAGCTTCAAGAAGCGATTCNNACAAGAGCTTCAAGAAGCGAGTTAGAAGCTAGTCTATTTGCGCCATGCAAGCCAGTTGAAGAACACTCACCACAGGCATAAAGATTAAGAATACTACTTCGTCCAAAATCATCCACATAAATTCCACCACAAAGATAATGCGCTGCAGGTGTAACCGGTATAAAGTCTTTCGCCATATCTAAACCAATGGAAAGACATTTTTCATATATATTTGGGAAATGCTTAATAATATCTTTTTTGTCCCGATGTGTGATATCGAGATAAACATAATCCATACCAGATTTCTTCATTTCGGCATCAATGGCCCTTGCAACAATATCCCTTGGCGCCAACGAAGCACGTTCATCGTAGTCCTCCATAAATGACTCGCCATTAAGTCTTCTCAAAATTCCTCCAAATCCGCGTACAGCTTCCGATACCAAAAATGCAGGGGAATCCTTAGGATTATATAAGGATGTTGGATGAAACTGCATAAATTCCATATTACGCACTTTACCTTTAGCCCTATATACCATAGCTATACCATCCCCAGTTGCAATCGTGGGATTGGTGGTACTTGAATAAACATGCCCTGCCCCTCCTGAAGCCATTACCGTTACCTTGCTTAGAATCTTATCCACTAGATGTGATGAAGTATTAAAAGCATAGATACCATAACAGGTAATGTCATCCCTATTTTTGTCTACGTATTCTCCAAGATGATGCTGTGTAATTAAATCAATTGCAAAATAATGTGTTACTATTTCGATATTGGGATCATTATGTGCTTGACTCAGCAGCGCGCGTTCGATCTCGTACCCCGTAATATCTTTATAATGCAAAATGCGATGAGCTGAATGTCCTCCTTCTTTCGCCAGGTCATAAAGTCCAGACTCTTCCTTATCAAATGAAGTTCCATATGAAATAAGCTCAGCAATACGTTCTGGAGCCTCTCGTACTACGTTTTCCACAATTTCAACATCGCATAATCCATCACCAGCGATCTGAGTATCAATGATATGCTTCTCAAAGCTATCAGACTTATCCACAACGGCAGCCACTCCCCCCTGTGCATATTTCGTATTTGACTCATCCTCATTGGACTTAGTGACTATCAACACTTTACCGAATTTAGACGCTTTTAATGCGAAGCTTAATCCAGCTATACCTGATCCAATGACCAAAAAATCGACCTTTCTATCTGCCATATATTTTAAATTCACAAACTATCCCCAAAAGTGACAATTCAAATTAACGAAAAATGTGGAAAACGTGTAAATAAAAGGTTAAATAAAAATGAAAAGTATTTAACAACTCACAAGTCCCCTATTTTCTATCCAAATTTTTCAAATTTTTCCGCACAAAATTCCCAAGATTTCCACAATTTTTGAACACAAACTATTCAACAAAAAATTATGGAAAATAAAAAACGGGGAAAATTAGAATTTTAAAAATCAGCCGTTTAATCTATAAATCCTGTTGAAAAATTGTTGATAACTCCATAAAAACTTAAAATCAAAATAGAACGAACGCAATTTATACCACTTTTCCACACCATAATAAACAATAAGAGATCTTCTATTTTAAATAATTAGTATTTATTGAAAAAAAAGATTGTGGAATACGTTCGAAAATCTTTGTTTAGTTTTGTCAAGTTCAATTAGACGCTTTCACATTTCGATATTCGGGAACTGTAAACTCCCCTATTGAAATATTCGATTCTAATTGAGTTTATTTTATTTTTTTAAAATTCTATTGGCTTTTAAAGTGCTTTAGAATGCAATATTTATTTTAAATCTTTTTTGATATGGTTGTAACGTGATTTAAAGTGCTTATTTCGAAAACATTTTAGATTTTTTTTCATTTAGACGCTTATATATTTCGATATTCTGAGCTTCTGATGTTCGTTGTGGATTTATGGGATCCTAACGAGCACAAAGAGGTGAAAGAGAAATTGTAAATTTAATTTAAAGGCCGTGAGGTTTCAATATCGCATATTTTCAACAGAATAATTGCTTTCATCGAATTCTAATCGATGTTAATTTATTGAAAATTTTAGCTCTTTCTTAGCAGCTAAAATCTGCTAGAAGATCTACAAATTTCAATTTTTTAAATTTATGTGATATAATTACGATATTTAATTTTCTTTTATGTTCTGTAGACTATACTTGAACCTACAGGCATCGAATTCTGATTTAAATAAATTAAGAATAGCATATTTTCTTAAAATAAGATTTTAAAATTTTCTATTAGATTCTAGAAGGCTTTATGGTCGAAATTTTGATTTTAAACCTAATGTAATGGCCTGTCGGATCGAATTTATTTTTAAAAAAATAATTTATTAAAATAATTCATTGTAGAACAAACTATCTTATTATATTTGCTGCCCAACATTGATTTTAGGCGGATTAATGAAAAACTAGATCTGTTAGATTCGAATATGGAGGATGATAAGCTAGAAGTTTTTTTATAAGCAATTCTAAACAGCTTTATTTCTAAAATAGACGCTTTATAGATGAAATAGATTTATTTTAGAAAGTATTTGTATTGTTTATTCAAATGTGAGTGATTTGAGTTTTTTCTCGCTAATTTATATGCCTTTGCAGGTTCAATATTTAGTTTTTAATATAAATTAAGTGTATTTAATTGAATATTAGTAACTTATATAATTTTTTCTTGTTTATATCTTTATAATTGCCATATTTAATTTATTTATATGATTTTTTACTAATTTTAATTACTTATTTTATATCGTATAATTTACGTTTATTTCGTATTTATTTAAATACCAGTAGGCCACAGTTAGTAGCCTGATTTTATAATTTGAGAGCCAAAATCTACTGCTGTGGTAATTTTTGTTCTGCTCACTTTAAGAATGCCAGTGTTATTAAACCTCTTGAGAATTCAGTAAATAGCTATCCATTGGATTATATCGTTTATACACAATTCTCAATGGCTATCTTTTGCATAGAGAAGCCAGAATATATCTTTCCCATTACTTTTTAAAAAAATTAACCTTTTCAGATTCGTTTATAGTCGATCTACATAGTTCTTTTAATAAATATCGAATTCTTACTGTGTTCATTTTTAAAATATTTTTAAGAAATTCAGATTTTATTTATACTAAGCTCATTTATCCTTCTGAGATTCCCCTATTTTTCATAACGTTATTTTTTTTCTAGAATATGCGATTCTAGTGCGCTTTATACCGATACTTTTCTCCTATTGCCGTTTGTTTAGGTTTATAGTGGGATCTGGACATTTGTTGTTGTTATTTTAAATCATGTCCTACACTTGGTGCTAAAAGAAGGAATAGATAGATTTGCTGAGCTTCGTAAGCAGATTGCTATAAATTCCCGTGACAGCGACAAAAAATACTACAGGCGATTCTCAAGACCTCTATTTTACATTTCTGTTGCGGGCTTTGTGTATTATTCAGTTTGACATAGTTTAATTCATCTATAATTGACCAATTAAACCCTCTGAGAATTCAATATAAATTTATTGATTCATGTACAGATCATAAATCGGACTTTAAACGGCTTTAAATCGCTTTGCCCTGTAAAATGTTTATAAATAAAGCTTCCTTTTATGCGATATTTTTCATTGCTTTGTAATATGCCTAAGAATGTTTCAAAGGCTAGGAAAGTCGGAACTTGGCGAAACTGATTTTCTAACATAGAAATAGTTTACAATAAACCCTTTGAGCTTTTGCTCTAGGATATGTGTTTGTAACGGCTGCTAAATATTGGATTCTAGGAGGGTTTATTTTAAAATGATCTCTTTTTATTATTATATATCGATATAAATTTAACTATTATTATCAATATAGTTCTTACGCATAATTTACGAATCCTGTTTTCATGTTAAAGGAATTTTAAAAGATCGCGTTTATAAATCAAATTTATGAACAGAAACATCCAGGAAGCCAATAATGATCATGATCCTTTTAGCCAGAAAAGATAATTAATGTGTTAGATATCAGCTATTAAATGATGATTATCGCACAATATACGCTGCAGCCATTAAGCGTATATGGCTATCATTTGATTAATTTGCTTTTAATTGACTTTTATATATGCAACAATGCTTATTTTTGTGATTCATAAAAGTTGAAAGTACCCGCATGGAAATTGTAAATTATGAGCTTCAGGCCAAAGGTTATATCGATGCTCCGATTGATCCTTCATTGGATTTGGTTAAAGAAATCCAACGATTAAAGAGAGAAAAGAATGCTGTAATTTTGGCTCATTATTATCAAGAGTCTGAAATTCAGGATATAGCAGATTATATAGGAGATAGCCTGGGGCTATCACAAGAAGCTGCCAAAACAGATGCGGATTTAATTGTGTTTGCCGGAGTACATTTCATGGCGGAGACAGCCAAAATACTATCACCAGCGAAAAAGGTTATTTTACCAGATGCAAAAGCTGGCTGTTCATTGTCAGATTCCTGCCCACCACATCTTTTTGCTAAATTTAAAGAACAATATCCTGATCATTTGGTCATCACTTACGTGAACTGTACAGCTGAATTGAAAGCGCTTTCGGATATCGTATGTACCTCTAGTAATGCTGTTCAAATTGTGGAGAGTTTGCCTAAAGATCAGAAAATCATCTTTGGTCCCGACCGTAATCTAGGTGCATACGTAAAAAAGAAAACTGGCCGTGATCTGGTCCTTTGGAATGGAGCATGTATGGTGCATGAGATCTTTTCGCAAGATAAAATTGATCGCTTGAGAAACGAATATCCGGAAGCAAAATTTATTGCTCACCCTGAATGTGAAGACCATATATTAGCAAATGCAGATTATGTGGGATCCACAGCTGGAATGCTTAAATTTACGCAGAATGATGCGGCTCAGTCCTATATTGTCGCCACAGAATCAGGTATTCTACATCAGATGCAGAAAGCGAGTCCCCATAAGACTTTTATACCGGCACCTCCTAACAATGCCTGTGCGTGTAATGATTGTCCACATATGAAGTTGAATACACTTGAGAAGCTCTATAATTGCCTTAAATACGAATCGCCTGAAATTCTTCTTCCTGAAGACGTTATTTTTCGCGCCCAGCGTCCTATTGAACGGATGTTGGAAATATCGGCGAGTTTAGGATTATAGAAATTTGTATGATTTTTTATATTAGCAATAGGTTTAGGGATTAGTTTTCAGTACCCAAGTGGACTTTAATTTCTTTTTTGATAGAATAGAAATAGGAGTTATGGCTAGTTAGGTGCCAAAATCTGTTGGATTTATTGCGATAGCTGTTTCTAATGGCAACATGATCAATCTTTGAGAGATGATTGTTTGGCATTATTATAATAAACTTTTAAACTTTTAAACATGTTTGATTTTGATAATACTGAGCGGACCAATTTGGAGGAAATGGGCGAGTTTGGACTGATAGATTATATAAGAAAAGCTGTAGAACTAACAGAGAAGTCCACCATTAAAGGGATAGGTGATGACGCTGCTGTTTTGGATTTTGAGGGTAAGAAAACGTTGATATCCACTGACTTGCTTTTGGAAGGAATTCATTTTGATCTGAGATATGTACCCTTGAAACATTTGGGCTATAAAGCTGTTCAGGTCAATTTGAGCGATATCTATGCGATGAATGGAATAGCTTCGCAAATCACCTTCTCAATTGGTCTATCATCTAAGTTTCCTTTGGAAGCAGTCGAGGAAATTTACCAAGGCGCGCTGATTGCTTGTAAGAAGTATAATGTTGATTTAATTGGTGGGGATACCTCGGCTTCAGCCCAGGGCCTGGTTATTTCTGTGACGAGCATAGGTTACGCTGATTCGGATAAGATTGTTTATCGTAATGGCGCACAGGAGGGAGATTTACTGTGTGTTTCAGGTGATCTAGGCGCGGCTTACATGGGCTTGCAGCTCTTAGAACGGGAAAAAGATATCTATTTAGAAAATCCCAATGTGCAGCCAGATCTGGAAGGAAAAGATTATATCGTTGAGCGCCAATTGAAACCCGAGGCTCGGAAAGATATTGTTGAGCTATTCGCTAAGTTGGATATCAAACCTACAGCAATGATGGATATTTCGGATGGACTTGCATCGGAAATTCTTCATATTTGTAGACAGTCGGATAAAGGCTGCCGATTATATGAGGAAAAGATTCCATTGGATCAAATGACTTATGATACAGGAAGGGAATTTGGAATTGATCCAACCGTAGCGGCACTTAATGGAGGCGAAGATTATGAACTTTTATTCACTATAGCGCAGGCTGATCATGATAAAATTAAAAACTTACCTGATATCAGTATTATTGGTTACATGACACCAGCTTCCGAAGGCTGTGAAATGATTTCTAAATCTGGAAATCTTTATCCGATAACCGCTCAAGGGTGGAATGCTTTTAAGAAGAATGATTAGTTATAAAAAAAGACCTGTCCAAGACAGGTCTTTTTTTATACTGCTTCACTCTCCAAAGCGAATTCTTCGACCTGATTTGGGTCTCTTTCGGCAACATTGAAATTGTTGTAGCCCAAACCCACCTCAATCTGCAATAACCGTTGCTGAAGCATCTCAAGAATAGCTAGAAAGTTATAAACGAATTGGATTTTATTTTCCGAGTTTTTAAGAATTTCTTGAAAATCCAATTTTTTATTAATGTCAATTAGCTCGGCTATTGCTCTCTTTTGTTGTTCAATAGTGTAAGGATATTTAACAACTGTATGTGTTACTTCTGGAGGCCGGTTACGGAATTGATACATCATCTGTTCGTATATCATCATTAGACCGTATAGATCGAAGCTATCCAAATTTTCGCCAGTAGTATCTAATTGGAGCTGTTGTTGGATATCGTATCGTATATTGCCTCGACTGTATAATTTGAGACGATCTTCTTCCATGATTCTCAAATCCTCACAGGTTTGCTTAAATTGCTTATAAAGGATAAGTTTTTGAACAAGGTCTTCTCTCAGATCAATTTCATTTTCATTTTCATCCAAATCAGGACGAGGCAGTAACATTTTGGCTTTGATACGCATTAATGTCGAAGCAACAAAGATGAACTCACTTGCCATTTCCATATTGAGCGCTTGCATCTGGCTCACATAAGACAAGAAGTCATCTGTAATTTTTGAAATTGGAATATCATGGATATTCAGTTCATCACGTTCGATAAAAAATAATAATAAATCAAAAGGTCCCTCAAATTGAGGAAGCCTGATTTCGTAGCCTTCTTCTACTTGCATATCTCATACAAATTTACATATAAAATCTTTTTGAATAGCTCCTTTAGAAACTATTCATTATTTTATTTGTTTTACTTCAATAGGTAAATGCGATTTATTTTAAAGATTAAATAAAATTGTTGTTACTTTGTACGAATATATCATGTAAATAGCAGTACTATGCAGTTTGAGGCTGGAGAACTATTAAGTAAAATAAACGATCCCTCTGATCTTAAAAAGCTAAAGGAAGACCAATTAGAACAGTTAAGCCAGGAATTACGTCAATTTATCATTGACCAAGTTTCGGTAAATGGTGGTCACTTTGCAGCAAGTTTGGGAGTCGTTGAGTTAACGGTGGCGTTACATTACGTCATGAACACCCCATATGATCAATTGATTTGGGATGTTGGCCATCAGGCCTATGGGCATAAAATACTAACGGGACGTCGCGATATATTTCATACGAATCGAATAGAAAACGGAATTTCGGGCTTTCCAAACCGTTTTGAATCTAAATACGATGCCTTTGGCGTGGGCCACTCCTCTACATCTATTTCTGCCGCGCTGGGTATGGCTGTCGCATCCCAGATTAAAGGTGAGAAAGATCGGCAGCACATCGCGGTTATCGGTGATGGTGCCCTCACAGGGGGAATGGCGTTTGAAGCATTAAATCACGCTGGCATTTCTAAATCGAATCTTTTGGTGATTTTGAATGATAACTGTATGTCTATAGATCCTAATGTGGGTGCATTAAAAGAATATTTGACAAGCATTACGACATCAAAGCGATATAATAGATTTAGAGACGATATAGCGGCTGTATTGACCAAGATTTCAGAAGTAGGTCCAAATGCACTCGGCATTGCCAAGAAGCTTGAAAAAAGTATCAAAGGAACCTTACTAAAAAATGCTAATCTCTTTGAATCCTTAAATTTTAGATATTTCGGGCCAGTTGACGGGCATGATGTTAAGAAATTGGCAAAAACCCTGGAAGATCTTAAACATATACCCGGACCTAAATTGTTACATGCTGTCACCATCAAAGGAAAGGGATTCGCATTGGCTGAAAAAGATCAGACGAAGTGGCATGCTCCAGGTTTATTTGATAAAATTACAGGGGAGATCAAGAAATCATCAAGTGATAAACCTGTAGCACCTAAGTTCCAGGATGTCTTTGGACATACTTTGGTGGAGCTCGCAGAAGAAAATAATAAGATCGTGGGTATAACCCCAGCAATGCCATCGGGTTCTTCCATGAATATTATGATGAAAGCAATGCCCGAACGTGCATTTGATGTTGGTATTGCTGAACAACATGCTGTTACGTTCAGTGCCGGACTTGCAACTCAGGGGCTGTTGCCATTTTGTAATATATATTCGTCGTTCATGCAGCGAGCCTACGATCAGGTAATCCATGATGTGGCATTACAGAACCTGAATGTAGTTTTCTGTTTGGATCGTGCTGGAGTAGTGGGAGCCGATGGTGCCACGCACCATGGCGCTTATGATATAGCGTTTATGCGATGTGTTCCGAATATGACAGTTTCTGCTCCAATGAATGAGGAGGAGTTACGAAATTTGATGTATACAGCTCAGTTGCCTAATAAAGGTCCATTTGTTATCAGATATCCCAGAGGAAATGGTGTTATGCCGGATTGGCGTCGCCCTTTTACGGAAATAGAAATTGGTAAGGGGCGTCTTATAACAGCAGGAGAGGAACTCGCTATTTTAAGTTTTGGTGCGATAGGTAACGAGGCTGTTAAAGCAGTACAGCAATTGAACGAATTGGGAATACATCCTGCACATTACGATCTTAGATTTGCTAAACCTTTGGATGAGGAGTTGTTGCATCAGGTCTTTGAGAAGTTTAATAAAATCATTACTGTTGAAGATGGAAGCCTTCAAGGGGGGGTAGGTTCGGCCGTATTGGAATTTATGGCTGACCACGGTTATCATAGTCAGGTTATTCGTTTAGGAATACCTGATACGATCATCGAGCATGCGGAACAAAATGCTCAATGGAAAAATGCTTATTATGATGCTAGTGCCATCATAGCAGAAGCAAAAAAGCTTTGTGATGTAAAATTGACCAGTACGATGGTTGGATAAAAAATAAAATGTATAAACTAAAAAAGGNNCCTTTTTTAGTTTATACATTTTTGGATAAGCTTATCTGTTACAATGCGAATTTTTTATGGAGTAATTTAAACCTATTTTCACTTTTTGGTTTGCGAATAAATTAGTTAATCATTACATGAGCATTGATGTTAAGTTGGCTTTAAATTCTTATAAATTTAATATTAAAAATATATGAACTAAAGATTGTAATTAGCTATAATTTTGGTTAATTTAGTTCTAGACCTTAAGGGCTGAGACGTAGTAAGTTTGCTACTTTTTTTGTTCTTTTTTTTGAAATAAATTTGGAATGTTAATAATTATTTTTAGAGATGGATTTTAGCGCTAGTTTTCCACAATTTTACATAATAAAAAGCTGATTTATAGTGGTTTATTAATTATTTTATATTTTAGTTTTTTAGCTGATTTTTTTTTGTCATCTTCGTTCTCAGAGAAAGTTATCAACATATTTTTTGTCGCGTATTGTAAATCAACTTATTAACAATTTTAGAATGGAAAAAACGTATTCAAGTGTCTGGAATAATTGTCTTTCGATTATCAAAGATAATATACCAGCACAAAGTTTCAAGACCTGGTTTGAACCTGTGAAAGCAGTCCGTTTGGAGGGTGACGTTTTGACTATTCAAGTGCCTAGCTTATTTTTTTACGAGTGGCTGGAAGAACACTATGTAGGAATTCTTCGCAAGACCGTAAAGAAATTTTTAGGAGAACAAGGTAGATTGGAATACAATATTGTAGTAGAGAAGTCTTCCGCTTCTCATCCTTATACGACTAATCTTCCATCGAATGGCAATGGAGCAGAAGGAAAGAGACAATCTATCCCCGTACCGGTATCTTTAAATAGAGATATCAAAAATCCATTTGTTATTCCTGGATTGAAAAAATTGCAGGTTGATCCGCAATTGAATCAAAACTACACATTTGAAAATTTTATCGAAGGTGAATGTAACCGTCTTGCTCGCTCTGCAGGTTATGCTGTAGCGAATAAACCGGGTGGTACATCATTTAATCCTTTGATGATCTATGGCGATGTTGGTTTGGGAAAGACACACCTTGCTCAAGCTATCGGAAATGAAATCAAAAGAAATCTTCCCGATAAATTGGTCATTTATGTGTCTTGTGAGAAATTCTGTCAGCAGTTTGTGGATTCATTGAAAAACAACACCATCAATGATTTCGTTAACTTTTATCAGGCGATGGATGTCATCATCATGGATGATGTGCACAACTTCGCTGGTAAAGAAAAAACACAGGATATTTTCTTCCATATATTTAATCATTTGCATCAATCTGGAAAGCAAATTATTTTGACTTCAGACAAAGCACCTAAAGATTTAGCTGGTTTGGAGGAACGTTTGCTTAGTCGTTTTAAATGGGGATTATCTGCAGATATTCAAATTCCTGATCTGGAGACGAGAATGGCAATTTTGAAGAAGAAGATGTATTCTGATGGTATCGATTTACCTGAAAATGTAGTGGAATACGTTGCAACGCAAATCGATAACAGCGTTCGTGAATTAGAAGGTGCCATGGTTTCATTGTTGGCACAATCTACATTGAACAAGAAAGAGATCGATCTGGGCTTAGCAAAATCGATGTTGAAGAATTTTGTGAAGAATACCCACAAGGAAATTTCAATGGACTTTATTCAGAAATTAGTCTGTGAATATTTCGAAGTTCCTGTGGATATGGTAAAGTCGAAAGTTAGGAAGCGCGAAATCGTGCAAGCCAGGCAAATTTCGATGTATTTAGCAAAAGCCCATACCAAATCTTCACTAAAATCGATCGGCGCATTCTTCGGAGGAAGAGACCACTCGACTGTCATTTATGCCTGTCAAACCGTAGAGGATTTAATTGAAACTGACAAGAAATTTAAAACTTATGTCAGTGACATTATGAAGAAATTAAAGTCTTAATGTCACTGACCCCTAAGTGGGACCAAAAAGGGCTATCAAGATTATCTTGATAGCCCTTTTTTAATGGATTTAAAGCGATATAACGCATCGAAAAAGCTCTAGCTATATATTTTAATTACCAGAGCGTTTAGACATTCTATCTTTCATTTTTTCTTGTTGCTCGTCAAATAATTTAGCTTGCTCAGGAGTAAGCCATGATTTTATTTTCGTAGCTTGTATTTCTTGAAGTTGCTTAAATTTTTCCATGTTTGCCTTACGATCTCCACCATTATTTCTAAGAGTAGTCCGTTGTTGTGCCTGATTCAATGTGAGATTATAGATTGAATCTTTCTGCGTTTGATTGAGGGTTAATAATTTGTCTAGACTCTCCACGCGTACTTTCGCTTGTTCTTCAGGGCTGCGTTGTTGGCGTTGTTGTGCAAATACCCCTGTTGCGCTTAACACGAGACAAGCTGCAGCCATTAAAATTTTCTTTTTCATCATTTCTATAGTTTATATCATGAGCGCCTACCATAACGATTGCACACTCAAGTTGTTCATTGTCCATTTTTTAAAGACCGAGAAGCTTTTCAGCTCTTTCTTTATCTATTGAATATAAATTTGATGAAAAAGTTTAGTATTGTTTTTGATCTTAACAAAATTTAAGGTTGATTAACACTTTGGGAAACTGTGTCATGCAACATTTTTTCGAATAGTGCTTTTTGTTTAGGATCATGAAATTGGATTCCGATCGGAAGATAAACCAATTCAATGTCGGCTAGTTGCTTTTTAAAAGGTTTTAATCTTTGCAGGTCTTTTTCAGTTGTCAACAATATTTTGTTACTACTAGCTAGGCTTAGATAAGATTTTGTGATTTGATTGACATCTGATTCACTAAAAGAATGATGGTCCTCAAAGGAAATGTGTTTGATCAAATTTGCCTTCTTTTTGATATAATCGACTAACGGTTGCGGTTTCGCGATACCCGTTACCAAAATAATATCTTTCTTATCAATATCGACGGAAGCTCCTTCGCTATGAATAGGTTCAAAGTAGTCTATATAACTAAATGTAATTAAAGCTCGTTTGTTATAATGTCTGATTTTGTTTTCTATACGTTTTCTTTCTTCGATCGATAGATCAATCGGGCATTTGGTAATTGTTATAATCTGTGCTCTTTTCGCTTCAATAAGTAGGTCCCTGAAATTTCCAGCCGGAAATACGAACATAGGATGGGAAAATGATAAAAAATCAAATAATAGAATATTGAAAAGAGGTGATAATTTTCGGTGCTGATAGGCATCATCCAAAATGATAAGTTCATGATCTAGCCGAATCCNNTCATGATCTAGCCGAAGTTTTTCTATTCCGGTACAACGATCTTCACATACCGCAACAGTAAGTTTTGGAAACTTATTTTTGAATTGAAGTGGTTCGTCTCCAACTTCATTTGCCGAAGAATCAGTCTGTACGAAGTAAAATCCACTGGTTTTTCGACCATATCCTCTACTTAGTATAGCTGTTTTATACTGATCTTTAAGGCTGGTAACAACAAATTCTGTCATCGGACTTTTCCCTGTACCGCCAACAGAAAGATTACCGATAACAATCGTCGGTACATCAAATGACTTTGATTTAAGCAATTTAAGATCATATAATCGATTTCTTATCCAAACAGCAAAACCATAGATAATTGAAAAGGGAAATAAGAGATATCGTAGTAAAGCTATCATTTTGGAACAACTGTTAGTCCAACATCCGTAATTTCTTTCAACGGATTTTCCTTCATATGCTGTTCGATAGAAATGGTATACATTCCTGTATCCGGGAATAAATAATCTTTATGAATTACGGATTGATTGTTATATAAACTGCCCGAAGATTTTCCAATCCATTTTCCATCCGGACGGGCCATTTTTATTTCTTTACGATAAGTATATTGTTTCTTATCGGGGCCACGTTGATAGATGAGGACAAAAAGATTTGAAAAGGCATATTCAGGAGTGTGGCGGAGGTCCATCAGTACATCATACCGTTTGCTGTTGTCGCTGATATGAAATTGAAAACTAGGTGTCGAGGTATTTAGCCAAGCTCTATTGTCAATAGGTTTATTATCATTTATAATTGAATTTTGGTCACAGGAAGCCCATATGCCAATACATAACATACCAACAAGAAAAGGGGTGTTTTTGAGTTTCATGTTTATCTGTAGAAAAAGAATATGCCTAATGATTTAAAATTAGGCATATTTTATTTTATTCTGCTTTTGGGGCAGTATTGTTGTTATTACCCTTATTTTTATTTCGGTGTCTATTGAAACGTTTTTTAGGCCTATTGTTTGTTCCCTCTTTATTTTCCCTTGTTCCTTCAGAAGCTGGTGCAGAAGCGACGGATTGAGGTTTAGCACCTTGTCTAGGCGAGTTTTGATCGGATCTTTCCGTTTTTGTTCCAACCTTATTTTCAGGTTTGGCGGTACTGCTTTTAGTTTTGCGCTTTTTCTTTCTTTTATTTCGATCATCGAGTCGCGTCAGACTATCTTGTCCAACCACATTTTCGTAATCGTAATTAATATTCTTTTCTTCTCGGATTTCATCGGTATCTATCGCACTTGAAATTGCTTCAGGTTTCACGCCTTGCTTATTCATTTCAACAAGTTCTTTTACTTGTTGGACAGGCAGTGCAATCCAATTTTCTGCTCCTGGAAAAGAGAACCACATCATTTTTTTAAAGATATCGGTCTTTTGAAGATAAGCGACACCTTTTTGCGTCTCAATGCGGTCTATGTTATTTGGAATATCTTTTAATGCATCCATATAACTATCCAATTCATAATTGAGACAGCATTTCAATTTTCCGCATTGTCCAGCAAGTTTTAGTGTATTGAGGGACAGATTTTGATATCGTGCAGCTGACGTGGAAACCGTTTTGAAATCCGTTAACCAAGTTGAACAGCAGAGTTCACGGCCACAGGAACCGATGCCGCCTAAACGGCTTGCTTCTTGTCGCATACCTATCTGGCGCATTTCAATACGTATCCTGAACGCTTCAGCCATTTTCTTGATGAGTTCGCGGAAATCCACACGGCCCTCAGCAGTGTAATAGAAGGTAGCCTTTGTTTTATCCCCCTGATAGTCTACGTCCGAAATCTTCATGGACAAACCAAGGTCCAAAGCCAATTTACGAGCTTTGTGCATCGTTTCCCATTCGAGATCTTTTGCTGCGTTATACTTCTCTACATCTATTTCATTTGGTTTCCGATAGATTTTCTTTGTTACCATCTCTGGGGTAACATTATTCTTTTTTAATTGCAGTCTGACCAATTCACCTGTTAAAGATATATGTCCGACATCGTAGCCACCTGTTGAAGGCTCTACAACGACCATCTCACCCATTTCAAGGTAAAGATTGTCTACATTAACAAAGAAATCCTTTCGAGATCCCTTGAATCGTACTTCGACGATATTAAATGGTTTATAGTTTGATGGCATATCCATATCGGAAAGCCAGTCATATACATCTAATTTATTACATCCGCTAGTCATGCAAGAGCCATTATTCTGGCATCCTGCCGGTGTACCATTTGCTGTGGTAGTACCGCAACCTCCGCCGGATGAGCAACTGCCACATCCCATAGTTTTCTATTTATATATATTGAGTTCCTTTCGGAAACGTTTTGTACTTGTATATTAATGTTAACTGCAAAGATAAATCTAAAAATAATATTTTGGGATTCGCATTTCTTTCTACATAATAATGCGTTTCTTCAAATAGATTTATCGTTGCTTCGATTTGTTCAAGAGTATAATGTACTGCAAATTTTTGGACAAAATCCAATTCTTTGGCAGGTAAGAAGACAAGGCTGGATAGTCCTTCTTTGATCAAAATGATTTGACGCATCATATTGATCGCATAGAAAAGAAAGCTTTTTTGGTTTTCTCTTCCCATTTTTGATAAATCTTCTTCTACGAGAGAAATCATATTGGTACCCGCATCCGAAACAATGAAGCGTAGCCAATTGACCAAAATGCCAAAATGATTATTTGTCTGCGACTGGGTCTGATTCATTGCTTCTTGTAGATTTCCATCTGCAATAAAAGCAATTTCAGCTGCTTCTTGATCCGAAAGATGGTATACATTCTTGAGATGCTGCGCAACCTCTGTATGATCCAATTTCTTTATTTTGACCAATTGCGTACGCGAAATAATCGTATTTAATATCTTGTCCTGATTCTCCGCAACCAGAATAAACAGCGTTTTTTCCGGTGGTTCTTCGATCAATTTTAATAGCGCATTGCCTTGTGTATCCAAGTATTCCGGAAGCCACATAATTAAAACCTTATATTCAGCTTCGAATGACTTAAGGCTTAATTTTTTGATGATGCCATGAGCTTCGGCAATATTGATATTGACCTGCTTGTTGTCTGCATCCAGTTGATTGCGCCAGTACTCCAATCCCAGGTAAGGATTGGAAAGAAAAGATTTTCGCCAACTTTCCACATAGTCTGCTGCGGTATCCTCTTTATGTTTGGCTATAAAAGGATAAGACATATGAAGATCCGGATGGATCAGTTTGCTATATTTTCGGCACGATGAACATTGGCCACAGCTGTCAACTGTTTGCCGGTTTTCGCAATTCAAAAATTGTGCGTAAGCATAAGCCAATGCAAGGCTCCCGGATCCCTCGGGACCAAGAAATAACTGCGCATGACTCACACGATTTTCCTGAACCGTGCGAACTAAATGTTCCTTGATGTCTCTATGCCCAATGATCTCTTTAAACTGCATACACTACTGCTATTATACAAATGTAATAAATATTGTGATTTATCGGGTCGAATTTGCTTTCTATACTTTTGGTGCTGTGCTTATTAATTGAAATACAATTGCTTATTTCCGGGTTTGAAATCTATTTATGTGGAAAGAAAGGCACCTCTAAAACTGAAAAATATTGATTAATTTGTGTATTATTGCACATAATAATTAGTATTCAGGAAATGAGATTCATTGTATCAACATCAATTTTATTAAAGCAGTTACAAGCTATCAATGGGGCGTCCAGTACAAGTACTGTTTTGCCAATCTTGGAAAACTTTCTTTTTGAAATAAAAGACAATAACTTGACTATTTCTGCTACGGATCTGCAAACGAGTATGGTTACTTCTTTACAGATTGAAGCGAAAGAAGAAGGAAGAGTAGCCATGCCTTCGAAGATTTTGATCGAGACATTAAAAACTTTACCAGATCAACCAGTAGCCTTTTCAGTAGACATGAATACCTTGGCGATTGAGATTAGTGCAGGTGACGGTAAATACAAATTGAGTGGAGAAAATGCAGATGATTTTCCTAAAATTCCTTCCATCGATAATGGATCCGTTATTCAGATGCCAGCTCCTATTCTTTCTGAAGCGATCAGCAAAACTATCTTTGCTGTCAGTAACGATGAATTAAGACCTGCAATGTCTGGCGTTTTGGTGCAATTGGCCGAAAAGAATGTGACTTTTGTTTCTACAGATGCACATAAATTGGTCCGTTACTCAAGAACGGATATTGGTGCTGAGAAACCAGCATCTCTTATTCTTCCGAAAAAGGCACTTTCATTGCTAAAATCTTCTTTGCCTTCAGACGATGTTACCGTATCTATAGAATATAATCAAACCAACGCTTTCTTTAGCTTTGGCAATATAAATTTAATCTGTCGTTTGATTGACGAGCGTTACCCAGATTATGCTGCTGTAATTCCTCAAGTCAATCCAAACAAGTTGACTGTAGACCGCTTATTGTTCTTGAATACATTGAGACGTGTGGTGATCTTTGCCAACAAAACGACACATCAGGTTCGTCTAAAGATTTCAGGTAGCGAGTTGCATATCTCTGCAGAGGATCTGGATTTTTCCAACGAAGCACATGAGCGCTTGACCTGTCAATTCGAAGGAGACGATATGGAAATTGGCTTTAACGCCAAGTTCTTGGTGGAGATGTTGAATAACCTGGAGAGCGAAGAAGTTGTTTTGGAGATGAGTACACCAAACCGTGCTGGTTTATTGATTCCAGCAGTATCCGAAGATCATGAAGATATTCTGATGTTGGTGATGCCTGTTATGTTAAACAACGCTTAATCTTCTGCTCGGTTTGGAATTAATTACACACCTTATTGACTTTATTCTCCATATTGATAAGCATTTGGTTGAAATAGTCAATGATTATCAAACGTGGACATACCTAATTTTGTTTCTCATTATTTTTGTAGAAACAGGAGTGGTTGTTATGCCATTTTTACCAGGAGACTCCTTACTGTTTGCAGCGGGTATGTTAGCAGCACAGCCGAATGACCTTAACGTATGGTTGATGATCTTGATATTGCTGATCGCTGCGGTTTCTGGTGATTCTTTAAACTATGCTATCGGTAAACATTTTGGGATGCGGCTGACAAGATTTAAGCTTTTTGGCAAGCAAGTAGTCAAAGATGAGCAAATTGCCAAAACACATTCTTTTTATGAGAAGTATGGCAGTAAAACGATTGTTATAGCCCGCTTTGTACCGATTGTTCGTACGTTGGCACCTTTCGTCGGTGGTATTGGAAGGATGAATTACGGGACTTTCATCACGTATAATGTTGTGGGCGCTGTCCTGTGGGTAGGGGGTATAACCCTTGCGGGATACTTTTTGGGAAATATTCCGATTATCCGGGATAACTTTTCGAAGGTGGTACTGATCATTATTTTTATATCTATATTGCCGATAGTCATCGAGGTCATAAAAGAAAAGATAAAAACTAAAAAGGGAGTCCAATAGGATTCCCTTTTTTTATCGTTACGCCCTTTCTTCCCGGAGACGCTTTTTTGTTTAATTCGGGTCTAATCATCGACCGTACAAATTGCCGGCTTTCCTTGCTATTATTTATTATCGTCCTAATTCTCGCTGCTATTTCAGGTGATTTTTATTAGCCTAATACCCAGTTTATACTTTTTTTATCTGCTAAAAATTCAAAAAAAAATTAAACGTTCCATACTAAAGACAGTCTTTTAAGGTTAAAGATTAATGTGAAATATTCCGACCTGACACCGTACTAATATCGGTGAATAAGAGCATTTTTTTAATCTTATCAAGAAATTGAGCAAGAAAAAATTGTTTGGATATTCGGATCTGCCTTTGAAAGAGAGATTGTTTATATATGAGATATTTGGTTTTAGCATTGACACTGCTTTTTACAAAGTTTGTTTTAGCACAACATATTGTTGTGGATCATCATCAGGCCAAATCGGCATACGAGCTATTGAATAAAATTCGTACAAATCCGGAAAGGTATAAAAATGAACTGAAGCTTTTTAATCTGCATAAGATTAAGCGCAGCAAACTCAATTGGAATAAGCAGTTGGCTGAGGTTGCGGTTTACCGTGCGAAAGACATGGCTAAACGCTCTTATTTTGACCATGTTTCTCCCGAGGGCTATGGACCCAACTATTTCATGGAAGAGGCCGGTTATCAGCTCAATCCTGAATGGCTTAAAAAACGCAATTCGAACAATTTTGAATCCATTGCTGCCAATCGAGCTAGTGCTACAGACGGCATTAAAGCCCTTATTATTGGAAAGGAGGCTCCAGGATATCATCATCGCACACATTTATTGGGTATGGACAAGTGGAATGCTTCGCTTTACGATATTGGAATAGGTTATGTTGAATGTAAAGGTGGTAAACCCTATGAAAGTTATCTAGTTGTTATCATTGCTAAGCACGATTGGTAGTAACAAGATCGTTAATTTGGGGAGTATCAGCAATTAATCAATGCAGGTTATTCAATTTTTACTGAAAAGTCATACCTTTGCATATGATAAAATCCATGACAGGATATGGCACAGCTTCCGCTGAGAACGGTAAAGTTAAATATAGTGTCGAAATAAAGTCCTTAAATTCAAAATTTCTTGAATTAAACCTTCGTTTGCCCAAAGTTGTTTCGGACAAAGAATTGAGCCTGCGTACTGAAAGCAGTAAACTGATTGAACGTGGTAAAGTTAATATGAATGTGACGGTGGAATACACGGATCAAACTGCGAAGGCATCTTCTATTAATTCTGATTTACTAAAAAAATATTATAGCCAATTGCAACATATTGCTTTGGAACTCAATGACACGAATGTCAACCTGTTTGAACTCGCATTGAATATGCCTGAGGTCATTACCAATAATGATGATTCAGTTGACGATGAGGAATCTAAAGTGCTGATGGATGCTTTTTATGACGCTGTCAAACGTTTTAATACCTTTCGTGAGGATGAAGGTAATGTACTTGCTGAAGACTTAAAAAAGCGGGCTGAGCTGATCTTGACTTACCTTGGAGAAGTAGAAAACCTAGAAGTAGAACGCATTCCGTTGATCAGACAACGTATCGAACAATTTTTAAATGATACGGTTGGCAAAGAAAATGTGGATCAAAATCGATTTGAACAAGAACTGGTTTACTACATTGACAAATTAGATGTGACCGAAGAGAAAGTCCGATTACGTTCCCATTGCAATTACTTTTTAAAAGCATTTGATTCAGCAGATTCAAATGGAAAAAAATTAGGCTTCATTTCGCAGGAAATGGGAAGGGAGATCAATACACTGGGTTCTAAGGCGAATCATGCCGGTATTCAGCAGATCGTGGTCCGGATGAAAGAAGAATTAGAAAAAATAAAAGAGCAATTGCTCAACGTACTATAAGGATGAGCGGTAAATTAATTATATTCTCGGCACCATCGGGAGCGGGTAAAACAACAATAGTAAGAGATCTTTTAAGTAAACACGGCGATAAGATAGAGTTTTCTATTTCAGCAAGTACTCGTGATCCAAGAGGACAGGAAGTGGATGGAAAAGACTATTATTTTATGTCAAAAGAAGAGTTTTTACATAAGGTAGCTAAACAAGAGTTTATCGAGTTTGAAGAAGTATATTCGGGCACTTTCTACGGTACTTTACGTTCTGAAATTGAACGTATTTGGAAAGAGGGTAAACATGTTATTTTTGATATTGACGTTGTCGGTGGATTACGTTTGAAATCTAAATTTCCAGAACAAGCGATCTCTATCTTTGTACAGCCACCTTCATTGGAGGTGCTCAAGGAACGTTTAACAGGGCGTGGGACCGATTCAGCGGAAAAATTACAGGAGCGTTTTGCTAAGGCTGAATTGGAGCTTACTTATGCCAATAAGTTTGATGTTATATTGAAGAATTTTGATTTAGCTACCGCATGTGCCGAAGCGGAAGAAATCGTCATGGGATTTATCAATAAATAAGTTCATGCGTAAGATTGGTTTATTTTTTGGCTCTTTTAATCCGGTGCATATTGGGCATCTGATTATTGCTAATTATATGGCCAACTTTACTGGACTTGATGAAGTGTGGTTTGTGGTATCACCTCAAAATCCATTTAAGAAGAAATCTACATTGGCAGATCCATATGACCGCTTGGAAATGTTAAATCTGGCTTTGGAAGATGCTGAGCATTTACGGGTGACAGCTATTGAATTCCATTTACCAGTACCTTCATATACGATAGATACCCTCACCCATTTAAAAGAAAAATATCCCAATCGGGAATTTGTACTCCTCATGGGGGAAGATAGCTTAGCATCGTTGGAAAAATGGAAGAATGCGGAGATTATTTTGCGAGACTACCAGATTTATGTTTATCCACGTCCTGGATATGATGGCGGAAAGCTTAAGGATCATCCTTCAATCACCATAACAGATACCCCACTGATGGAATTGTCTTCTACTTTTTTGCGAAAAGCAATCAAAGAAAACAAAAATGTTCAATTCTTTGTACCGCAAAAAGTCATCGAATTTATCGATAAGAAAGGGCTCTATTCATAATATAGACGAAATTAAACGACGAACAGTATCCCCGAATTGAATAAATTTGGGGATTTTTGTTTGATAGGAGAAGCCGAAGTTGGAAAGAGGAGTGGTGTTCCTCTGATCCTTAGCGGAGTTTAAAAAATAATGAGGAATAATTTTTGTAGGGATAATTTCTTTAGTTTTAAAATATATTAAACCATACGATATGAAAAAAGTGCTTTTATTTTCTGTTTTTATAGTTTTTTGGAGCAGCATTTTTGCACAAACGGATAACGAGAGTGAAAATAGCCTTTTTATGGATCCTGCTGCTATCGAGCTGCGAAGTAAAATAACTATACCGCCCTATAGTTTGGATAAAGTAAAAGCATTAATTGCGAAAATAATACCGGAAGAAGATAAGGAAACGACAGATGCGGGAATAAATGCGATTTCAGCTGTTGATTTTAAAAAGCTATCCTTGCGTGAGAAGTTTACCTACACCATGATTCACGCTGAGCTATATGCGCAGAACTGCGCAATACCCGAGTACCAAACGCAGGTCAACAAAAAAATATTTGGTACTCTATTGGATGGTTTTAATGAATCCTACTGGTCGCAAAGACAGACCGATTTTTTACAGGAAAATAGAGATTCGGTGATGAAATTAATTCAGGAGTCCGTTGTCCGAAGCAAACGGATGGGAGTAAACTATAAGCACGCTATAGTGGAGATCAATGGCTGGCAAATGATACCTTTTATTACGGATTATGCCAAGAAAACACCCGGAGACAAAGATGCATTGACCCTATTGTTGTTGCTTATGAAACGTGGTGAATATGGCGAGTTTATAAAATCCAGCTCATTTAAAAAGCTGTATGGCGAGCAAAGTAATTATTATTCATACCTGAATTACAACAAAGAAAATGAAGCGTTGATTATTAGCAGGGCATTAAAGTATTACGAGGAGAAAAAAAGCAAGTAGTTTATCAATAGATTATTGCTATAAAGCCTGGGGGAATATGAGGAAATTATTGTATTTAACGGGATTATTTATTTTGTATAGTATGCAGTCTATGGCTCAGGCTAACGATTACGTACAAATCCAGGCGNNGCCTAAAAGAACTGTCTATATCGAGTCGTTCTGGATCTCAAAGTTTGAGCTGACAAACGCTGAATTTGAAAAGTTTGTCCAAGCGACAAGTTACAAGACTTTAGCAGAGCGCTATCACAATGCTATGGTCTTTGAGCCTGGCTTGGCTGAATTCCGTTGGTTACAAGATAGTACGGCTTATTGGCGTTTTCCAAATGGTGTAAGTCGTGGGGGGATTGAGGCGAAGATGGACCATCCCGTTACCTGCATCTCCTATAAGGATGTGCTGGCCTACTGCACATGGGCAGATTGTCGATTGCCGTCTTTTGACGAATGGGAGGTGGCAGCTCGGGCGGGTAGCGAAGGCTACTATTTTGAAGGTTTCAGTAAAGAGAATATGAGTGAATATGCAAATGTATGGCATGGAAGAGATCATTTAAAAGCCGACTATTCAGATGGCTATCTCTATACCTCTCCTGTGGGAAAATTCAAACCAAACCCATGGGGACTTTTTGACATTTTTGGAAATGTATTTGAATTTTGCATCGGAAAGCTCCATGGAGATGGAGACCGATATGTAGCACATGCCCGCGGAGGCTCGTGGTGGTGCAGCAAAAATAGCTGTTCCGCTTTTAATACCGTTTATATTGGTTCTGTTAGTCCCAATGCATCTTTTAGTAATTTGGGATTTAGGGTTGTAAAAAAAGCCTTTACCCCAGGAGATAAAGACTTTTAAAACAAACTAATCTTAAAGGTTGATTTTTTTTATCTTCCCATCCAGCCTCCATCGACGGTAAGGATGGTGCCATGAACATAATCAGAAGCTTTTGAAGCGAGGAATACGGCTGGTCCCTTAAAGTCTTCCGGAGTTCCCCAACGTCCTGCTGGTATACGATCCAAAATTGATTTGGAACGTTCAGGGTCCTCTCTAAGCGCTTCGGTATTATCCGTTGCAATATATCCCGGTGCGAATCCATTTACATTGACACCTTTAGAGGCCCATTCGTTAGCAAAAGCCTTTACCATAGAGCCCACAGCTCCTTTTGAAGCGGCGTATCCCGGTACATTAATACCGCCCTGGAAAGTCAATAGAGATGCGGTAAATACAATCTTTCCAGTTCCACGTGAAATCATGTCCTTACCGATTTCGCGGGTCAATATAAATTGTGCATTTTGATTGATTTCGATGATTTCATCCCAATATTCATCCGGATGCTCGGCGGCAGGTTTACGAAGAATATTTCCTGCATTGTTAAAAAGGATATCGATCGCTGGATGTTCTGATTTTACTTTTTCTATGAATTTGTAAAGCTCGGAGCGTTTAGAAAAATCACATTGGTAAGCATAGAAATTTTTGCCTAATGCTTTTATCGATTTTTCAACTGCGGAGCCTTCAATTTCAAGTGATGCTGAAACACCAATGATATCGGCCCCAGCCTCAGCCAGTGCTTCGGCAATCGCCCGCCCAATTCCTCTTTTGCAGCCTGTGACCAAGGCTACTTTTCCACTCAAGTCAAAAGATTGCAGTATGGACATTATTTTGAATATTNNATTTTTAAATGTTTTGACAAAGGACTGCCATTGATCAAAACTAGCTACCTTACCAGCTTTATTGAAAGCAGCACCGGCATAATAAACCAGCGGGTTATTGTTTTTGACTGTTGTTGCTAGTAAAAATTGTGTTGGGCTATCTTTAAAAACATACTTTACTCCTGGTAGAATAACGGCAGTTCCGGTAATCTTGTCTCCCTCTGCAGGCTCCCAATAAGCTAAAATACCATTTTTTACATCATTTAGAACTTGGGGTTTTTCCTCTTTTCGCTTAGCTATTCCCACAACAACAGGTGTTGAAGTAGCTGTCGTGTTTGTGATCGAATAGCTTATTTTATTGAACTGGCTACCAGCGTCTAAAGAAATTGTTTTTTCAACCTGTAATTGTTGGCCTTTTACATGCTCTGGTTCATGAATGAGTTTGAATGTAGAACGCAAAGGGCCATTATCCAATACTTCGTATTGGCGGTAATGCTTATGGTAGACGACCTGCTCGTCAAGGAATGGCGTTGCGTCACCGACACCTAAAGTTTGTCCGACCGAATAATAGTCTAATCCTTTTCCGTGGTCAGAGTGATAGTCGCCGGTTTTATACCACTCGTCTACGACAAGGTCATTTGTACGTTTAGCCCAAAAGTCAAAACCCTGCGCATCCTCAGAACTCCCCTCTAATGCCTTTCCATAGGCTCTAAACGCTGCAATATCATTTTCCCAAGCAAAATCATCTTTACGTTCAGGGACATATCTTGCGTATGTTTTTGAAGCAAACGCGGCAGGTTTATTTCCATTCACACCAAATGTCAAAGAACTTTTGGGGGCAAGGGTAATTTGGATCAATACGTTTTGAGCTGTAGGCTTTCCCAATTTTTCAAGCTGATAAGCTAATTCCTTTTTTTCCTTATCCACAATCGTGAAAACACTGTTCTTTAAATCGAAGTGTTTTTCGAATGTTGCATAAGGAATACTGATCAACTCCGTTCTAGCGCTGGCAGAAGGATTGTTGACTGTTATGGATTTATTGTTTTGCGCGAAAGCTATGGTTGAAAGCCCCAGCGCTAAACTCAATACGAATGTTTTTTTCATTGTCTAATAGCTCCTCGATTAATTTTACTTCAATTCTGTGATAGCACACTTGTCCATATCATCATAGTCAAGATTTTCGCCCGCCATTCCCCAGATGAATGTATAATTGGATGTTCCTGCACCCGAGTGAATTGACCATGGTGGTGAAATTACAGCCTGATCGTTGTGCATCCAAATATGGCGGGTCTCATCGATAGGGCCCATAAAGTGGGATACAGCCTGACCTTCAGGTAACTCAAAATAGAAGTAAACTTCCATCCGGCGGTCATGCGTATGAGACGGCATTGTATTCCATACGGATCCGGGCTTTAGTTCGGTCATGCCCATCTGTAATTGGCAGGTTTGTACGACCTTATTTAATAACATCTGGTTGATCGTACGATGATTAGCTGTTTCCAATGAGCCTAATTCAATTTTATTGGCATCTTCCTTGGTCACTTTTTTAGTCGGATAACTACAATGCGCGGGAGTCGAGTTTAAATAGAATTTTGCTGGATTGGCGGCATCCTTACTGGAAAAATAAATCTCCTGAGCTCCCTGACCAATATAAAGTGCTTCCTTGGTATTGATGTCATAGGTAACGCCATCAACTTCGACTTGGCCATTTCCACCAACATTGATGATTCCCAATTCTCTTCTGGAAAGGAAGTAAGGTTCTTTTAATAACTCAGGGATGGTTTCCAATTTGACTTTTGAACCTACAGGCATTGCTCCTCCGGCCATATAGCGGTCATAGTGGGTATAGACGAAGTTAATTTTATCTGCCTCAAAAACTTTTTCAATTAGAAAATTTTCTCTTAATCCTTGTGTGTCTAAAGTTTTGTATTCTTTTGGCCCTATTGCATAGCGGGATTCAAAATTAATGCTCATAACTGAATTATTTTCTTTGTTTGAATGTTAAATTTAGGGCTAATATTTGTTATTACCGACACAATCTTACGCAAACGATGTCGTAGTGTCTAGAAGTTCTGCTGCTTTTTCACATGACAGTTCTTTGCTAAGGGATAATTTAATAACAACTTATTATCAATTTATATATTTACATCGGTATAACAGGGCTTTAACAAGGGGTTAGCANNNNGTAACAGGGGTGTACCCCTGTTAACCCCCTGCTAATATGCTGTAAACCTAGTGCTATATCGGCGATAATAGACGTATTGATATTCTATTTATACGGCCTTAGTATTTTCGTCTTTTGTCAATATTATTTATATCTCGGTTTCAGATTTACTAACTTCGTAAATGGTAAACAAGGATTATCCCTGTTCTAAAAACGCAAATGCGAATGAAAATAATTTACATATGAAACCCAATATTTTAGTTGTTAATGATGACGGTATCACAGCACCGGGTATAAAAGTGCTGTTGGAGGAAATGCAGAAAATAGGAAACGTTGTTGTCGTTGCTCCTGATTCGGCGCAATCTGGCATGGGACACGCCATTACCTTAGGCAGACCGCTACGATTGGATAAGATCAATTTATATGAAGGGGTTGAAATGTATCAGTGCTCTGGAACACCGGTAGACTGTGTGAAGCTTGCCGT
>DKIT01000083.1 GCA_002454415.1 Sphingobacterium sp. UBA6711 | reverse complement strand
CACCAAGATGCCCAAAAGTCAATCAGGACATATTTACCTCGATAGTCTGAAAGTTTCACTGGTTTACCTTCGACATCAGGTTGCGTAAAATCCTGCGCCTCTACACCCTCGCTTGTTTTCTTAACGAGTGCAATACGCTTTGCTAAGTCTTTTCCAAGAATGGAAGTCTGTAGACTCACATCCAATGAAGCAAATATCTTCTCGGCTTTAAGGGCATCAAATTCAGGCGGTAAAGTCGAATTGAAAGCCATTAGAGCCATATAGCTTTTAGGATTTTTGGCTACATAATCCAATTTTGCGTCAATGGTCTGTTGTTGTATCGCATTGGCACGCTCTTCCAGTGACTGGATATATTTTGGATCCTGTTGATCAGCAAGAGATTTGGATTTATATTCATTATTTAAAGCCTCATATTGATCGTAGATCGGCTTCAACATCGCATTTACCCGGTCGTTTTCTACATTTAAAGGAGAGCCAGAGATCTTAGCGTGTTTGATGGAATCAGCAGCAGCAAATTTAATCGTGGCTCCCTCAATAAAGAAAGGCAATATATCTTGTTTCGGGNNAAACGGCGCATTATCATGGATAATACGTAAATGCGCCTCCATTGGCGAAGGAATGCTTCCCTTAAATTCAAACTTGCCGTTTTTCATTTCAACGGAGTCAATACGTTCTTTTCCTTCGTAGTTTAGACGAAGATAGGCTTTTGCAGGCTTATCTAATTTGCCAACTGTCCCTTGTAATGTATAGTTTTGCTGTGCATATCCCATTGCCGGTAACACACACGCTAAGGCTAACGCCCATTTCATCATTCTCATATTTTTTACTGTTTTATTTTGTCTTCTTTTTGTTGAGTGCTCCTACAGTACCCGCTTGTAGCAATTGTTTATAAAGTTTTTCGTCGCGCAACACGGAAAGTGCTTCCTTAAAGCTTTGGTTAGATTCATTGCGGACGCGGGTCATATAATCACCACCTGTATAAAGCAGTGATCCTACCTGTGCTTTGAATTCGACATCAATGGCAGCATGAGCTCCAACCTGCTCATCCGGAGGTATTGCAATAGACTGGACACGCGCTGCGCTGACCAGCTGTTGGTGCACTTGTTTGGGCACCTTGAATTTTAGATTAAAGGCTTTAAAGTCAGGATAAGCGCTGAGAAGTGCTTCGCGATTTTGTTGTACAAATTCAAAACCACCTTTAGCCACTAATCCATTATTCATGAGTTGTGCCATCCATGTGCTATATTCATTTGTGTCGATAGGAACAAAACGGTCCGGCATGATACCACCACCACCATACACTGTTCTTTTGGTACCCAGTGTTGTATATTTTAAGGAATCGGCAAAAGAAACATGCCCTTCCTCCATTAATTCTTTGGATGCCATCCGACGGTTAAAATCTTCGAAATAATCTTCCTTCCCTTTCGTATATGGCTTTTGAATCGATCGGCCCGATGGGGTGTAATATCGAGCACCTGTAAGCTGCATTTCCGAGCCATCCGAAAGCGGAACGGGCTTTTGCATCAGTCCTTTTCCAAAACTTCGCCTGCCGATCACAACAGCACGATCCCAATCCTGAAGCGCTCCAGTTACAATCTCACTGGAGGAAGCGGTAGATTCATCAATCAGGACAGCCAATTGGCCGTCATAAAACTGGCCATAACCTCCTGTAAAATAATAATCCTTCCCCCCTTCATTTGGCACAGAATAGAAAACAATTTNNCTACACCAATAGCCGATTCCACATATCCCCCACCGTTGCTCTGTAAGTCAAGAATCAATTTTTTCATCCCTTGTTCTTTCAGACTTTTCAAAGCGGCATCGATTTCTTGACGGGTCGTTCTGTTGAAAATTGATAATGAAATATAGCCAATTTCATTGTCTACCATATAGCTTTCACGAACTGACTTTTCTAGTATATTTTCCCGGACAATTTTTACATTTTTAATTTCCGTATTTCCCGGCGATAAGATTGCTAATACCACAGGAACATCTTTTTCGCCGCGCAATTTTTCCATAATCTCCCGGTTACCCCATTCCTTCGCTGTAATACTGTCACCGTCTATAGCGAGAATTTGATCCCCTACACGCACTCCAGCACGCATGGCCGGACCATCTTGGTTGACCTTGGTGATAAAAGTCTGATGATTATTTTTTAAAAACTGAATGCCTATCCCCGCAAAACTTCCACTCATAGCCACGCGCATCTGCTCAGCCTCTTCACGGCTTGTATAACGTGAATGTGGATCTAAATCTGCGATCATCGCTTTGATTGCAGCATCTACCAAATGTTCTTCATTCACCTGATCGACGTAANNGCTTCAATGCCTCCTCAAATTTATATTTAGGGTTCATCTGAGCCTGTAAAGACATACTCAGACCGATCATCCCGACGAGCAAGCTCGTTGCTTTCCTATTCATAATGTATTAATGATTTAGTCTTTTTATTTTTCGTTTTTGAGGATTTCAATTGCCAACGACAACTCGTCCATCAACTTACTTGGGCTTCCTGAATATCCACCAGAGCAATAGCGTACACGGCCATCTTTTACGATAATCTTACGGGGAATGGATGAGTCGCCGAATAAAGGAACGAGCTGTTTAAATACCAAGTCCTGTTCGTTGGTTTTTGGATTGACAGCATCATGTAACAAGTTGAATCGGAAACCTTCACCACGTACATAGTTCACTGATTTACTTTTATAATCTCCTGTCTGCATCGTTCCCAACATATAGACGGCAACATGCTTATCCTGGGCATATTTGTCTATCAACAATTGCATACCTGGAAATGCCATAATACATGGACGACACCAGGTTGCCCAAAAATCCACAACCACAATCTTACCTTTCCAGTCATCCGGTGTAATAAACAGACCATCAGCAGTTTCTAAACGGAAATCAGGCATAGGGTGATCTACCCAATTATGATCCACATAGGCTTTCATTTCTGCTTTTTCTTCATCAGATTTTAGTCCATCTAGATAAGCTTGATAACCGCTTCCATCCCCAGCGTGTCCTTTCAAGTAAATCGCTTTTAACTTGTCAAACATGCGTGGTGTCATCGCATTATACCTTAAGCTCATTTCAAGCATGGGTAAGATCTGCTTATCATCGCCCAGCCCCTCTAATACCTGTAGGTTGATCTCGTTTAGTTCAGCATTGTTATATTTACCATCTTCAGATAGCAATAAGAAATATTTTCTAGCTTCCTCATATTTTTTAAGATCATTTAATAAAGAAATGTGGGTAAACAAACGGTCATCCAAATTTTTAACCACATTGGAATCAGCCTGTGCCTGACGGTCAAAATCTTCCTTATAAGAGTTGTCTCCCTTACGTGCGATCAATTTGGGCAAAATCGCTTCTGACACCTGATAAAGGCTATCTTTACCGACCAGTTTGAACATATAAGCGCGCATAATGTTCCAACGCATCAACTCATTTCCTGTTCGAAAATCGATATCGTCATACAGCTTGGTAAACTTATCAAACTGTTTGGAGTCAAAGTAAGCCGATCCAAGACCGCGGTATACAGCGTAGTAGATAAAACCCTGCGCATTTGGGCGTTGGCGCCATTGTTGTACTGGAAAAAGCTTTAGGAAGTTCTCGTACGAAGCGATGACTTCATTCTTGTCTGCACTGCTTCCTTTGGTATTACTATAAGCAATAAAGCGTGCAGTAGCACCGTTCGGAAAGTCAGCATTTACTCTTTTTTCAACCAACTGAGTCAACTCCTGATCTTGAAGACGTCCACTAGCGAATGTATAGAACTGGTTGAGAACCTGGTCAGACAAGTCTTTTTGCTTTAATCCATCGATCAACAGCTTTTTGGCATAGGCAGGAAAACCATCACCCAAAGCCAATTTTTGTAAGTTCATCAAGGATTGAAAATAATCCAGATAGCGTTTACCTGATAATGCAAACTCCTTATCGGCTAAACCCTTCAGATATTCTGTTGGCAAACTTTTAGGCTGATTGTTATAATACGCAAAAATGCCACCTCCTGCAATCATTGGCGCCTGAAAAGCAGCTTCTCCCAAATAAGCACCTTGTACCGGTTTTCCTTTTGCATCACTCAGTGCAATAGCGTAACCAAGGTCCTGATTATTATCCAAGGCATCCGGATGATCGGCATCTCCCTGATAAAATTTAACGCCAATAAAAGCTGTCGTCGGTTTAACTGGTACCGTTACGGTCCATAGTCCTGTCGCATTTTTCTGCAGGGAAAGGTTCATCTGTCTCCATTCAAAATCTTCGAAGAGGAAACATGCGGCATGTATGGCATCGCTAAATTCCAGATCTTTGTCTTTGGCATTGTAAACCAATTGAACAAGGTCTGTCGTTTTTGGTTTTGCCGGCTTGAAAACGCTGCTGTCAAATCGAGGCTGCGCATATAACACAGCCTGGACAAACAACAACACTAAAAAAATCGTCTGTTTTTTCATCTTATATAAATTATCTAGGGTTCTGGCCAATTTCAGGGTTAAAAGATAGCACGCGTTCGTTGATAGGATAAACCAATCTTGGACTACCAGCGTTTAGGCTATAGGTCTGCCCATTGAAAGTCCGGGTAATAGTCTTAAAATATCCACCATCCAGTGTAAGGCGACGCATATCGTACCACCGTAAGTCCGTTCCAACAAATTCGCGACGGCGTTCATCAATAACAGACTGTAAAAGATCGCTATTTACATCAGCAGTCGTAAGCGCCACATATTTATCTGCCGAAAAACGCTTCTTCCGCAATAGGTTCAAAAGCTCCACCACTTTAGCAGCATTGTTTTGGCGCGCGTATACTTCTGCACGGTTGAGTAGGACTTCAGGACTGCTCAGACCCACATTGGAAGCATTATAATAATTGCCGCTGCTATTAAAGACTGGTTTCTTATATATATATCCTTTATATGTCCCGGGTTCATTGTCAATAAATAGTTTAAGCCTAAGGTCACCTTCTTTATACAAAGAAATAAGCTCCGGATTAAGCGGGCCTATCATATAACCTGCACTCGTCTTAGATAGCAAAACCTCTTTATCGTCGATGAGACGCGGAAATGTTTCATCTCTAGTAAAGTCTTCCAAATTATAAATTGTCGGGTCCAATGCTAGCGCCAGATCCGCATATCTGCCAGCTTCCTCAAAATTGCGCATCGTCAGATAGACCCTAGACATTAAAGCGTAAGCGGATACTTTTGACGGGTGGTAATTAAAGCTCGGATAGTTTGGCAAATTGTTTATTGCGGTAGTCAAATCCGTTATAATCTGTTCATATATCCGTGCCAGAGATACACGGCTCAAATTCCGAAAAAGGTCTACTGTTAGCAGCAAAGGCAATCCTTGTTGACTCTCCGCTTTCGTAGGATCGTATACAGGCGCATATTGATTGGCCAATGAATAATAGGCAAATGCGCGGTGAACACGGGCTTCAGCTGCTACAGCCAGCTTTTGCGCCGGAGTTCCATTTTGGCTATCCATCACGCCGTCCAAAATTTCATTGGCAACGTAGATATGTTTGTATAAATTATTCCAGCCTCCGTCTTGCTGGTCGCCCGTAAAGAATTGAGCTGACCATATATAGGCCAATTGCGTACTACCACCCCAAACACTTGCAGCCGTGCTGGCAACCTCGGGTGCTATATTATCACTTGTTACCAGTGGCAATAAGTAAGATGTTTCAAAGTTGCCTTTATTATTTAGGAGATAGCGGTAATCGTCTGTTGTTTTTAATGTACGTCTATCATTCTGTTCTATTTCAACATACTTTCGACAAGCGGAGCCCAATAATGTAGCTGACGCAACGAAACTATAGATTAGGATACTTTGTATTTTCATGATGCAGATTATTAAAAGGAAACATTAAGACTTAAAAAATAGGTCGGCGACGGCGGAAGATTTGAATAACTATTCAACGTTCTGTAACTCGGGTCTACACCATCTTTATTTTTGCGCCATATAAGCCCTAAATTTCTCACACTGGCATTTACATTAACCGATTTAAACGGGGTATGTTCCAAGGTTTTGAACGGAAAATTATAGCCAAGGTCAATCTGTTGCAGACGGATATTGCTACCACTGATGACCAAAGCATCCGAATTAGCATACCGGGACAGACTATTGTACTGGTAACCTTGCGTACTTAGTCCGGGTACGTTTGTGAAAGCTTCATCTCCAGGTTGGCGCCATCTCTTTGCCAGATCGGACTGCATTCCTATTGCGCCAGAATATCCTGCATAGTCCGGATAGTTCTGTACGGATAACCGTCTCAACACATGCCCCATTTCGTATGTTACACGAACACCCAGTGTAAAATCTTTAAAGGAGAATGTATTAAAGAGACCTCCGACATAAGGTGGGGTAGTTCTTCCCATTTCAACCAAATCTTCCGCCACGAGCGCGTTTGCAGGAGCATCAGCANNAGCATTGACGATATCCCCATTCTTCTTATAGACCTGTGAACGTCCCTGATTATCCAATCCCGCCCAACGGTACGCATATAAATAATCTGTCGGATGACCTAAGATAGGTGTTGATGCATTGGTATAATTTATTACGTTTACAGGATCGGTGAATCTGGAATCTGTAACCTTATTGGTATTATAGCCAAAATTAAATAAGGTATTCCATTTAACCGTAGATTGAAGCCAAGCTGCTCTAAGCCCAATGTCAATACCATGTCCTTCCAGGGTAGCACTGTTGAATTGAAGAAGAGTCCAGCCATAAGTGCCATTAAAAGGGAACGAATAAACAATATCGGAAGATTTCTTGGTGTAATAATCTACATTTAGCTGAAGACGGTTGTTCCAAATTGCGTAGTCTAAGCCCACATTCAATGATTTCACCTTTTCCCAAGTAATCTGCTTATTGGCCGGATAGGCGATGTCCGCTGTGACTTCATTTGAGATATTGTCGGTACTGGTATTTATGACCACTACTCGGCCAACACTTTTAGGTAATATTCCGTTCACGCCATAGGTCAACCGTAAACCGAGCGCATCAGCCCAAGTTGCATCCTTTAAGAATTTTTCCTTCTTGGCATCCCATTTTCCGCCGATAGACCATAGTGGCTTTCCGCGTTCGCCCCGCGACGCCCCAACCAACGTAAAATCGTCGAAACGTATACTACCCGAAAGCACATATTTGCCGTTAAAGGCCGAAAATGCAGCATTGGAATAGTAGGAAAGTGCCCGGTCCCTATTTTTGGCAATAGACCCATTGGAGCTAAAATAATTATCCCAGCCATAGATAGTGTTATAACTTCCTCTTGGATTTATAACAGCATAAGAATAGGTATCCTCGATAAATCCCAAGTAAGCATCACTTGAAGAACGGCGGCTATTCTGCTTCCATTCGGCCCCGGCAAGGAAATTAAGATTATGCTGCGAAGATTGACCAAACGCTTTATCGATATTCAGTTGGGTTCGGAACACATATTGCGAGCCATTATAATTGCTTATGCCTAACCTTCCACCCAATGGATAACCATAAACATAATTACCATTGTCGTTGAACGTAGTACCAATGTTAATCTGATTACGCTGGCCATATCTATTTACACCATCAATATTTTCCGTATTGTTCAATTGCCGCTGCCATTGCCCCATGACCGAGAGATCTGCCCAGCTCGTCAGCTTGGTATTGACGTCCATATGCATGCGTATAGCATGAGACTGATCATTATAATTAGCAGCAGAAAGTTCTTCAATAGGATTATAGGCCCAGTCCAGGTAGCCTTTATTTTCAAAATCCTGGGAAACCTCAGGTCTAAACTGAATATAGCGGCGTATGTTATTTCCGTTTTCATCTTTCAACAGGTCATAAGGAAGAAGACCGCCTGAACTAATATTTGAAGATAAGGCATTGATTGCTGCTGAATTTCCAATGGAATTACCATAATTGTAGTTAACACCTGTAGCCAACCTCACGCGATCGTTAAACATCATGTTAGTTAGGTTAGTGGTGAGGTTGAAACTTTCGGCCTTATTTGCGCGGAATACCGGGACATCTTTACTATAATTTGCCGATACAAAATAAGTACTCTTATTGGCACCTCCTGAAAGAGATAGGTTGTGCTGCTGTGACGTTGCGTTTTGCAATAAATAATCTTTGATTTGCTGCCTATTGTCAGTTGCGGCGAGCTTTTCAAGTGCTGCATCGCGTTCCTGTGCCGTGGCAGTACCACGCTTTACACGGAAGATCCATTCCAGTGATTCGGAATGCGGCCTTTTTGTATTAAAGGGCTCCCAGTCACTTTTTTGGATATTATCTCCAATAACGCCCTCATCAACCAATTGCTTTTCAAAGTCAATATATTGCGCTGAAGACATGCGGTCCATTTTGTTAAGATCAGCAGGTGATGCCATACTCAGCGAGCTACTGAAATTGATCGAGGGCGGAGTGTTCCGACCTTTTTTTGTTTCGATGACAATTACCCCATTTGCAGCCTTTGCACCCCAAATGGAAGAAGCCGCGGCGTCCTTCAATACCGTGATACTTTCGATATCATTCGGGTTGATCCTACTTAGGATTGCACCACCCGAACTCTGGGTATTCCCTTTATTCGTCAACGTAAAACTGTTGTCGTCATTTTCGGCCATTGGAAATCCATCAATCACGATAAGCGGATCTCTGGGTGCGCCGCCAGTACCATAACTGTTTATCCCGCGTATCTCTATCTTATTTGTTCTCGGATCTACATACATGCCCGGTACTAGCCCCTGTATACGCTCCATCACATTGATAGCCGGTGTTTCCTGAATTTGTTTCGCTGTTACTGTTCCAAATGCCCCCGTAGCTCTCTCTTTAGGAATCTTCGTGTACCCCATCGACACCACTTCAACATCATCCAACACATTGACAACCTGCTCCATCGTCACATTGATCTGGTTACTGCTCCCGATTACCCGACGCTGTGGCTCCATACCCATGTACGAGAAAATTAGCGCATCCGCAGGATCAGTCAGTCGAAGTGTATAACTACCGTCGCTGCTTGATGTCACACCGGTACGTGTAGCATGACCATCAGACATGACAGTCACCCCAACCAATGGGGTGCCTTTGTTATCTTTTACGCTACCGGAGATGATTTTCCAAAAACGATCATCGCCATCATTGTCTTTTTTACCGCGGCTGTCGCGAATAATCGTAAAATAATTGTTTTGTACGTATAGGAAAAGATAATTATTGGGATAAAGCAATTCCTTTAATACTGTTTCTACTGGAAGCCTTTTGTTTTTTGGAATCAGGTCACTGTTCACAAAAGCATCGCGGATGAGCCCCTCTTCATAGGAAAATTTGGTCCCATAAATTCGAGTTACCTCACTAAGAGCCTGGCTGAGACTGGCCCTTTTTTGTGCAAAGCTACCTGTAGTGCTCATCAGGCAGACAAGAGGCACAAGAAGTTTAGTTTTCATAAATTTTGATCGATTAGTGTTAGTTTCTAGTTAGGTTTTATTATTATTTGTTTGTTTTTCACTTCAATAGCCACGTTCATCGTATGCTTGATCACGAAGAGGATGTCGTCAATTCCTTTTACCGGTATCACACCTGTAAATCGTTTATTGAGCAATGCCGAGTCTTGAACCACCACCTGATAACCATAATTATCTTCCAATACACTTACAATATTGGCCAAGTTGCTATGTTCGATGCTAAGCTCACCATGAGTCCAAGCGATGGCTTTGTCTGTATCACTTTTTACAGTCTCATCAGCTTTTGCGGATTCATCATAAATAAAAGTCTCTCCAGGCGCTAAAATACGATTGAGTCCATTTTCGCCTTGAATTCGGACACTACCTTCAAACAAGGCCACTTCAATACGCCCACGTCGATCTTTTACATTGAATTTAGTTCCGAGAACCGTCAATGAGAGATCCCCGACATGAACTACAAAAAAGTCATTTTCACGCAAGCGATTTTTTAGGGCAGTATGCTTTACCTCAAACATCCCCTCTCCCTCAAGCCAAACTTCCCTTGGTTTGTCCGTTTTCCAGGTACGTACATAGGACAAGCTAGAATTGCTGTTTAATTTGATGATCGAAGAATCTGGAAGTGCTAGTTCACGTCTTTCCCCAAAAGCCGTATTTGTTTCCTTCGTTCCAAATTGACTGATTTCATAAATCAACATTCCCAAAAGCAGCAGTGCCGCCGCCGATGCTGTCCATCGTAATGTCTTATAAATAAATAGCCTTTGCTGCTGTTGCTTTTCATAGCGCGGAATCTGAGCCTGGATATTCTCCCAGCGCTGATTAATACTCAAACGGCTTTGGACCTGTTGCTGGCCTTTTATCAATAACACCCACATGCGGGCTGTTTCCATTTCAGTCAATAAATTGGGATATTGGTCAACAAGTTCAGACCAAAAATCCGGCTGAAAAATACCATCTAAATGAGTGGACGTAACAAAGTCCTCATCGGCAAAAAAATCTGCTGCCTTATAATCTTTATATTTTGATAACCGAGAGTTCATGTTTCTTTCTTATTATAAACACCTTTATTTTAAATTTTACCCCACCAAATTTTATTTTTTTCAAAAAAAAGTCAATACCATTCAAATCATCATAAAAACAATGCCTGCATCGCTTATGATGGTTTACTATGGGTTATTATAAATAGTGAAGAAAATTGCTGTGGAATTCGGATTTAATGGGGACGTAGTTGCTGCAGTAAATAGAGTAAAACCAAAAGACCGAAACTACCAAAGTGTTTTTTCAAACTGTCTAGCGCACGGTAAAACAGCTTATAGGTATCTTTGGTGGACAATCCCATGATTTCCGCTATATCAGTATAGGGCAATTCTTCAAAAAAACGTAGATGTATAATTTCACGCTGACGAGCAGTCATTTGCTGCAGCGCCTGATCGAGCTTACCGCGAATTTCCGCAGCACGTTCCTGACGGATCATACTGAGGTCATGCGGAAGTTCAATAGTAAATGGCAGATAATCAATAGAAGAATTGGCAATGCTTATCCGACGGGCCGATTGTTCTATTTTTCGTACTAATACGCGACGAAAAGCTTGATACAGGTAATTCTTGACAATAACATCGATACTCAAATTGTCTCGATTGCACCACAACTTGACAAATAACTCCTGAATACTGTCTTCAATAATTGATTCGTCCTGCGTAAACTTAAATCCATAATTGAACAAAAGCTGATTGTATCGTTCAAAAAGAAGTTTGAACGACGCCTCATCTCCAACCTGAAACTTCTGCCAAATCTGTAGATCAGAATTCATTTTCAATACGACTCTTTATGTTAGTTTTGCATAAGTAGAGCTATAAATATAGGAATGATCTTTTGTAAAAAGCAAATTATGCGCAGTATTTTATTCTTAATGGTAATCAATCGTCTACAATGAAATGTACTAAAAAAGGGCACTGGACATTAAGTGAAAGCACAAAACAAAAAAAGTTACTTTATCTTAAAGTAACTTCTTTTTGTTTTTTCTTAACCGCATCCTACCGCTTTCCGCTTTCGTTTTTTACCCCACTTGCGATTATACCAAATAATAAATCCAGTCACAGGTAAAGAAGCGCCCACTAAAGAAGCGAAAGAGGCTAAAATTTTGGTTGGCAGACCTCCGATAGTTCCAACATGTATATCAAAATTAGCACGATAGATTTTTTGCCCCATTGATGTATTTTCAAAAGAAGATCTGCCCACAACTGCCAGACTATTTTGATCCAACCCATACCAGGTTGTCAGATCGTTATGCCCTGTAGTTGGATTAAGATACACCGTATACACATCCTTTGCTTCTTTGGGATAATTAATTCGCACGTTTTGATACTCCGTAAATCGTCGCCAGATTTCATCATCCGGATATACAAAATATGGTCTAAGCAAAGTCGTATCGGAGATTCCTTTGTGAGGATGTTCTAGTCGGGGCTTACCACCAGTGATCAGCCAGTGATAACCATCATCAAACCAGCGGAAAGTGAATACGATACCAGTTACAGTTAAAATAATGGTGATAATAACTGTATAAAACCCCAATACATTGTGAAGATCGATATTAACACGTTTCCAATTCGCTTTCCATTTGATTTTAAAACTTTTGTCTCTCGTTGATTTCGTCCATTTGGCCGGATACCACCAAATAAAGCCTGTAATCAACGTGATCAGAAATAAGAGACAATTGGTCCCAACAAAGTAGCTGCCAAAGGGTCTGGGCAACCAAAAGAACCGATGTCCTGCACGGAGAAAATCATTAAATCTCGAAACCCCGTCTTCATTTACCCGATGATAGAGAATTTTGCCCGTATAAGGATTGATATACAGATCATGGTAATTGCTGGCCGTATCTGGCCCATAGGTCAGTATACAACTTTTATACCCACCTCTATAATCAAGCGAATACAGCCTTCCAAAATCTTTTGAAGCGCTGTCTTTCGTTAATTTTATTACGGCCCTTTTTAATTCAGATGGCTTTAGGAATGGATGGTCCATCTTTTCAACCTGCTGTCCAGGTGTAAAAACAAGTACAATTTCATCCCTAAAAGTCCATATTGCAGCTGTAAAGCAAACCACGAAAACCACGATGCCTGAAAAGAGCCCTAACCAAAGGTGAAGCCAGTTGCTGATTCTCCTGAATAATGACTTCTTTGATTGTGCCATATGTTTTTTAAAGCCGCTGTGCTCCCCACAACAGGAAGTACAGCGGCCGCATTTTATTTATTTTGTTCGAAAAAGACCATTTACACCATCCACATCATTTACTTTGATACCTCGCTCCAGCTTTCCAGTAGCACTATCATAGCTATAGATGTAAAAATTGCCATCAATATCCTTTGTATTTACCGGAAAATAGACTTTGCCTTCATCCGCTAAAATATTTGGTGCTGTCGGTTGACTTTTAGCTAACGGTAAATCCAATTTGGTCAGTACCCCAGTAGCCATGTCAAGCACATGAAACTCCTGCACATTACCAAATCCATAAGATGCCCAAGTCAGAGCGACATCCATACGGATTCTACGGATCAGGAGTTTGCCATTTCCTGCATATCCCCCACCTAAGACCGCATCGCCATTTAACTTTTCTGAGAGATTATAGAAATATGTTGGATCGACAATGGATGCGCCTTTTTTAATCCGATAAATTCCGTGAGGTCTATCCCAATTCTGCGCAACCATTTCAAAAGGAGAAGTAAGAATGTACAGATCATCGTTGTAACGAAAAGTCTTCAATACACCATTTCGATCATTTCCTGGACTGGTTGATCGATTATCCTCACTGTAGACCGGATTATTCATTGCTGGATAATCAAACACCGCAAAGTAAGCTGTTCCAGTAGCATAATTAGTTTTGCCTGCTTTTACAGCAGCTGGATATTTTTCATCGCCGTACCAGTAGCCGACATGCATCTTATTGTCCTTTACCTCTGCAAAACCGACAACAGGCCCCATTAATCCGGTTTTTGCAGGAAGATCAAATTTGCCCTTTTTTGTGACTGTCATGCTTTCTACATTNNTCTACATTTACAATTTTGTAAGCCCCCTGATAACCATATATCAACAAATTGCTGTTATCAATCCATTGGTGGTTATAACGATAGCCTTCTGCCAATACGAATGGTATCACTTTGACGGTTTCCAATTTTTGATTTACATACCGGTATTTGGTCAATGTATTTTCGCTCGATTGATAGGAATAATAATAGCCGTCCTTTACCATAAAAGCTAAAAATCCCGGTTCTTGACTGGTCACATTAGCGCCCTTTCCTAAAAATGAGATTTCACCCGTTGAAAGCGTGCTGTTTTGAAAAAGATAACTTCCATCGGGATCCATGACAAGCCCCCCTACCGAAAACGTTTTTTCGGTTTCATGTTCCGGCTCCGGATTTTCTGTTGTGTTGCTTTTTTTACAAGATTGGATTGAAGTACCCATAACCAGCGAAACTAGCGCTAGCATTGCAAGTTTATTCATGTTCATTTCTGATAAATTAAGTATTTAAGCGTTTTATATTTTAGTGGATGAAATAGCGTAGTTTGAGATTAAAAGAGCGACCTGGCTTTTGCAGGCGGAAATTATCGTAGGCAAGTTCATTCCCCAGATTCCGGCATTCGACCGAAATATTGTATCGTCCTTCTTTTAAGGAATAAGTCATTCCTGCATGATGAAGAAACTGTGTTGGAATTACATTTAAGGATTGCGCACTGCCCCAGGCCTCCCATGTCAGATAAAAACTATGGTAATACTGACTTGACCAATCGAATTGCAGTCGTGTCCCTTTACCTAGCCAGTCACTTTTACCAACCGAGATATAGAGATTTCCATACAGCCAGGGCTGATTGGGGATCATATTACCATAATTGGCCCTTGGTGTCTCTGTTCCATACACATATTTTTGATTCTGTTTAGATTTCTGATAGCTCGCATTCAATGTCATTTCAAGAGTCCGACCGTATTTATATTGGACTTCCGCCTCACCACCAAACACAATTACTTTTCCTTCATTGAGGAATTGTGAAGTATTGTTACCAGCAGGGATAGTGTAGATAAAATCCTTGGCATTCCGGAAAAATCCACCAAGATCGACACTATAGAAATGTGCTCCTTCCTGGTGGATATAATCGGTACTTAAGTTTAAATTATGACTGCTCTCAGGTTTAATATCCGGGTTAGAAATAATATTGACACCATCACCTAGCACTTCGACGAGCTCAGGCAAGCGGTATGCATGTTCGTAAGAAAACTTTAATCCAATATGATTATCGATACGGTAACGGCTTGCCAAACCATAGCCAAAGTTATCATAGGAACGCTTTTGTGCCGTTCTCGGATTTTTACCACCTGTCACTTCCCCTAGCTCTACCCTAAAATGAAAAAGTTTCGCAAAAACGGTTGTATGAAGGGCATTTCCAAAAGCCCTATTCTGCCAGGATAGACCCGATACCGATTTAGATTGCCCAGAGGGGCTAAACACTTTTTGGCTCAGTTCTTCATCAGACTTCTGTCTGGCATCATTATAATTTTGATTGAAAGCAAGCTGATTATTATCATTGAGGTGATAGTTCAGATTCAATCGGGTCAATAAAAAGGAATTTTGATAATTTGTATAGGATCTGTTAATAGAGGCCCCAAACTCACCATGGTTATTTTGGCTGCTGCGTACCGATCCATCCCACCAATAGGTCGTTCGGGAGGTATCTACAACGGTATATTTATCCACGGCATAACTAGCAAAAGCTGAAACATTTAATCCGTTCACAAGCAGGTTATCTTTTTTATAACGCAAGGTCGGCATGAAATAATCGCCATGACGGTTGACTTTCCCGTACACAATATTTTGGCTCTGACCTGTTTGAAACTCCTTGTAATGATTATTGTACAACATACCAAGCACAAATGCATCTGCCCATTTTTTATTTACATATCCAGCCTCCCCTTGGATCATGGCTGATTTATACTGATCATGGAAACGCTTAACGCTCTTTTCCACAAAACTATCGGGACCGTCAGGTACCAAGATTGCAGCATCATACTTTGGATTGCTATGCATCCAATAGTCATTGTCAGAATAATTATAAAAGCCAGTCAGCTTCAACAATAGCCCCGTGGTATCGTTTACAGACTGCGCATTTAAAGAAAGACGATGCGTATTGAAAGATCCTATGCTATAACTTGCATCGAGATAACTTTTAGCGCCCTTATTGGTGACCATATTAATACCGCCCCCCAAAGCATCAGACCCCAATTCGATCGGCACTACCCCCTTATACACCTCGAGTCTATCGGCAAGATTAACTGGAATATTATTGAAATTCATGCCGATGCCGAAATTTTCCATAGGAATGCCATCTATAAAGAAACGTATCGCTTTACCTGAAAGACCATTCAGAGAAAAGTTAAAATCTGACCCCAGTCCACCATACTCCCGAATGCGAACTCCCGTAGTTGTATTAAGAATCTGATTTACATCACGTGTGGTATTATTGAATTTACTGAGCTCAACCGCATTGACATTAAAGCCCGTTTCTTTGACCTGCTGACTCGCAGTCTTTACCGCTACATCTACCTGTTCTAATACTTGCTGGTCGGGTTGCAATTCTAAATTGATCACCAATGGTGCGGATTCTTTCAAGAAAAGAGAGCGATTAATGGTTTTATACCCGACATTGCTTATCCGGAGGACATATTCCTGATCCACCAAAGCGGAGAGATTATACTGTCCTCGATGATCGGTGGTCGTCTGCACTGTTCCCAAGGAAACCGAAACGCCTGCGAGCGGTCCTTCAGCTGAGCTAATTTTCCCGTAAATGTGCTGTTTCTTTTCGTTCAAGAGACCGATAAAAACTTGACTACCATTCTGTTTTAACTTGATCTTCTTACCCGAAAATAGATCTGAGAGAAGCCGATCTAACTTTTCATTGCTATATTTTTTTGAGATCTTCCGATCCGCATTCAAAAGCTGAGGACTGTAAACAAATGTGCATTGCACCTGCTTCTCGAGCTGCGAAAGTGCCTGGGCTATTTTGATATTATCAAACTCAATTGTCACTTTTTTTTCTAAAAGCGAACTTTTTTGGCCTAATGCATCGTTAGGTAAACACAAAGTACACAATAGTGCACAGGAAATTATGCGCAGCAAAAAAGCATAGGGTTGCTGCGCTGAAAATATTTTCATATTTTGCGAAAATTATGGATAAATACTGCTAGGATTTTTTCATAGTCCGGTATGTAGTTTTGGACGACGGCATACCGGTTTGTTTACTTATATATACTGCTTCATCTATTTTCTTATTGTAACTATTTTACCTTTAATCGTATAATCTATTCCAGTACTAAATGCCAGGCTACTCGNNTTGGATATCTTCCAGATTAGTGTCTGTGTACGTCCCGGTCACCGTCAGCAGACGCAACGACTGCGATTCAATATGGACCTGCACAGCATAACGCCGCTCTAAACGCTTGGCAACACTAGCCAATGATTCATTCTTTATCACAAAGGAATCTTTCGTCCAGTCCGTAGCCTCCTCCGGGAGCACCTGGCCACTTCGTACTGCTTTGTGAAATTCCATTATTCCCTGCATGCCTTTTGTCAGCACCACCTGATCCCTTTGATCATATCGCCCAAAACGTACTTTCCCTCTTTCTACAGTCAGCACAACTTGCTCATCATCAGTATATGCCTTCAAATTAAACCGCGTCCCAAGTACCTGAGTGAAAGATGAATCTGTATTGACAATAAATGGTTTGCTTTCATCATGCGCAATATCGAAAAATCCTTCTCCTTTCAATTTCACCAAGCGTTGCTGACCATCAAATTTTTCAGGATACTCAAGTTCGCTCTTGCCATTTAGCACAATTTGGGAGCCGTCAGATAGTGTTACGGTCAAACGCTGTCCAGCTTCTGTATGTACTCTTTTTACCACTGCATTTTTGTTAGCCGGAACCGAGGTCACAAATTGATACCCAAGCCAGCCTAAGCCAATAAGCATGATCAAACTTGCTGCGATCGTTCCGATAGCAGACANNTATAGCTCACTTTTTTATTGGGAATGTCGGTAAGTTTTACATCTTGTCTCATGTCAGCCGAAAGCCGATTCCAAACTGACTTCAGTTGCTCTTCTTCTCCTGGCGCACACTCCAACATTTGGTCATTCTCTTTCAACCAAGTCTGAACGCGTTGCTTCTCCTCCGAAGATGAATGACCGCTAGCATACCTTTTTATTTCTTCTTCCGTAATTTTCATGATGGGTACATACGAGTAGACTTAAATTAATTTAATCAGTCTAAATAAGCCTCTCTATAATAACAGTTCCTCAAAGGCTATAAAAGTACAGGTGCTTTTTCAAAAAAAACACAACAAACTGTCTATCAATTATAAAAAAAAATTATTCGGAACCGACATCGTGCAAATTCGCACGAAGAAATGCGAGCGCATTCCCAATATGCTGCTTAACGGCACTGAGCGATATGCCTAGCTGAAAAGCGATCTGTGCATTATCCATACCCTGCTGATCCCGCATGAGGTAAACGCGACGGCATTGGGGCGGAAGTTTATTAATTAGGCTTTGTATCCGATCGGATAGTTCATTGTAATATATTTCATGTTGCGTACTATAATCAGCCTCGTTATAGCCCACAAGGGAGCTTTGGAGATGTTGCTTTTGGTTAGCGGAATCTCTAAAATTTTTGATAATCTGCAATTTAGTTGCATGGATGAGAAAATGCTCAGGCTTATCTATCACCAATGTATCCCGTCGCTCCCAAATGGAGAGAAATACATTGTGAACGATATTCCCAGCAATATCCTGGTCGTGAACCTGACTGTAAGCAATACGGTACATTTTAGGAGCATATACCCTATATAGTTCTTCAAAAATGGACTCATCCAGTGTAAGAATTGATATATTTGTTTTGCTCGCCATCGTATCGTATCGCTATTTCAGTCTTCAAAGATAATCCTATTTAGAATGAATTCAAATAATTGAAAAAATATCTGTCATTCATCAGGAAACAACGCGTATAACAATCCTATAGCTGTAGAAAAAAAAATCCCCATCACATGATGAGGATTTTTTTGGAATACACGTGTGTTATATATCCTTTCGGTTATCATCCGATTCAATATCGATCNNTCAATTTATTGTAAGGATCGATGCCTACCTGTTCGGGTTTTTGGTCAACCACAAGGGTTAACGTATTGTTGATCCGGTCGATTTTATGTTTTTTTAGATAAAGCTCCTGACGCTTGTTGCCATCTTTGCTTTTTTTATCCGAGAAAATCCCCACCTCGATGTAATCAGCCAGTGGCAATGATTTCACGGTTACACGATCTGATTTTTTAAATGACAAGGCTTGTCCTCCTTCGTCATTGTAACTTTTTTTCCCATTGCCATCTACCCGATATTTAGAAACTTCAAATTGAATATCGACCTGATATTTCCCATTATCCAGCTTCTTTGAACTTACTTTTTCTACTTTGTTGTTATACAATGTGATGGTTTCAAACATATCCTTAATCAGGTAACGCAATGAATCTGGAGTCGCCTGTCTAAAACGATTCACAAACTCCGAAGAGATTGTATAAGGTGGATTCTGAAATGCTGTCTGTTGTAAATACGATTGGGCTGTCCTGTTAAAAAGATTTTCTCCCAGATAGTCACTCAAAGCATACAGCACCAAGGATCCCTTTTGGTAATGGATATACATTTGGTTTTCATTATACATTAACGGTTTTTCACCTAGTTTCTCTGCGCTTCGCCCTTTCAAATAACCGTCAAGCGCATCTTTGAGAAACTTACGCATTTGCCCTTTTCCGTATCTTTTTTCCAAAACTTTAAGCGATGAGTATTCAGACATACTTTCGGACATCAATGTCGCTCCTTGCGCATTGGCACCTACCACTTGATGTGCCCACCATTGATGTGCAATTTCATGGGCCGTGACTGCATAGGGATAATCAACCGCATCTTCCTTCTTCTCGTTGACATCGGCAATAAAACCAATCGCCTCAGAAAAAGGAATGGTATTGGCAAAGGACTGCGCAAAAGTGCCGGCTGTGCGTGGAAACTCAATAATACGTAATTGGCGATGTGGATAAGCACTGTATTCCTTGGTATAATAAGCCAAAGAAGCCTTGCTGGAAGCCATCATACGCTCGAGGTTATAAGTATGGCCCTTATGGTAGTATATTTCCAGATTAACCCCATTCCACTTATCTTTTTTGACTTCATATTCGGCCGAATTAAAGGCAAAAAAGTTCAGAATCTCCGAATCCATTCTATACTGATAGTACTTACGTCCATCTTTTTCCCATTCTTTTGTCAAATATCCCGGAGCAATAGCCAATTNNTGGCATCATTGGATATATAATTGTTCTGCAAGGCTCTTTGGTCAGTCTGAGGAGCCATTCTATCACGATATGGTAACCCATATTTCTTGCGAATATCATTATCCACCAGCTCGCCACGGTCAAGATAACCTATATTCGGGAAAAGCATGTTGTTGATAAAGGTTCCATTCCTCTTCACAGGAGACTTTTCATTTACCCAAGTATTGGCCGGACTTACGGTACTAAATTCCAATACGATGGAATCCCCGGGCGCCATCGGTTTTGCTAACTTGTAAATATTGAAATTACCTGTATCATCGGCAGAAATGAGTTTATTCGGCACATTGAAAGAAAACGTATAATCGTAATTATTATAATTGACAAAAATAGAATCAATGGCTGTATTCGTCTTGTTTTTCAGCACATATGCCGCGTTGGCCTTAAAACTTCGCTTATCCGGAAAAATGTCCAGATTGAATTTAATATCAACCACTCGGGGTTGAGGCCTATATTGGTATTTCTTATATTTCTTTTCCCATTCTACAGCTTGCTTTTCGTGATCCAAACTGGTGTAATAAGGATTTTTAATGTGATTCTCGTAATATATGGCAGATCCGATACCGATAAAACCCACAAAGGTAAAGATGAGAATCGCTGTTGTTGCTGGGCTTACGTTGGCTTTAAGAATGGTCCAACGCTCCCCAACACCAGAAAAGCTCCCTCGTCGCCACAGTAATAAAGAGATAATCGCAAAAAATACAGCGGAAAGTATCCAGTAAATCCGGTAGGTTAAAAATGGAAGCATATAGCCAAAACCATCCATATCTGAATAGTCCAGATNNTTCTGGCCCCTGATTAAACTGATAGATCTCCTGTTCTACACCGACCATATATAAAAATGGCAATCCAATAAATAGGGTCAATAACACAAAAAATCCAGCGAGGTAATTCTTGAAAAGCGTATGCACAAAAATTGAAACAAAGAGCCATACCAAATTAGAAAGCATACCATATACCATTAGATGCATCACATACTGTCCGATTTCAAAATGATAATAGCGATGGTACACCTGGAAGCCCATACAAGTTGCAATGACCACGGCCAACAAGGTCAATTGCATCAATAGGATAGCAATAATTTTAGATCCCATCAAAGCCCAGTTTGGAACTGGAGTCGTATCCAGCAGTGCTCCCATACGTGTCATGCTTCCTCGATGAACAAGAAGCCCTGTAAAAAGAAAAGTCAGAATCAGCAGAAAAAAAGTAAATGTTGTTCCGGGGATCAACAACATTTTCCAAGTGACAGGATAAGTAGAAGTTCCGAATATCGAGCCGATGGTGCTTGCCATCAAAATAATAAAAAGTACCCCGACCAAGGTTAAGATTAAAAAAACCGGATTTTTGACAATATACCGGTAATCATAACGTGCCATTGTCCACATCGTTCTTACATAATGGGATACCGAAAAATCATAATTTACTTTAGGCAGGTTGATTTTGAAGATGCTATCAAAGTTATTTTTGGTTAAACGGGTTCCCTTTTTCGATGATTTAAATGAAATTTGATGCTGAGAGAAAGAGAATAAAAGATAAAAACCGCCAATAAATAGGGCCGCTACTGTAAGCCAGATTAAACGGTTATAAATAACGGCTCCAGTAAACGGAAGGTTGTTGACATTCTTCTCATCAGGAGACCAATATTGGGTATAATACGATAATGCACTGTCCCCAAAAGGATCAATCAATGCTCCCAAAAAGCGATTATCCATGTTGTTCGCCAGGTTTTGAACGAGCACCTGCAGCACAATCAGAATTAGCACCGCGACAAACCCAACATAAACGTTTCTTGTCAAGGTCACCTGCNNTAGAATAAGGAGATTAGGGACAACTTGCACAAGGTAGGTTTGTAAATACGCCCAAATATGAACAGGTCCCAGTAAGGATGGATTGATACCCGGTACAAATTGCGCAACAATAATCCCCAAAGTTGAAGCAAATACGATGACCAATACAACAGCGACCGATCCAAAAAATTTACCCAGTAAATAGTCCGTTTTTGAGAATGGATAACTGAAAAGTACGGTATGTACCTGATACTGAAAATCCCGATAGACGCAGGCTCCAACGATCGAAGGTATCAAGAAATAGATAATGGTCGACATGCCATTGACCATTCCATTAATCGCCCAAGGAGAGTTCATAAGCGTATTCGACGAAGTTGTCGCCGTGATACCATCAAAGATCGCAAGCGAAGACAGCATGATGAACAAGGATAGCGCGAAGAACAGTGCCATATAGATATAGACAGCCGAACTTTTAAACCAACGCGTAAACTCAAAATTAAAGATGGCTTTAAACATGGCGTTGATCATTTTTTAGCGCAACAAAATAGACATCTTCCAATTGGCCCTGCGCATTCACAAATGAATCGTCAGGGCGCTCATCACTGTACACCCGAATATTGAGTGTATTATCCTGGTTGTAATTGGTTGAAATGACATTATACTTTTGTGTATACTCGTCCAATTGATCTCTACTGATAATACGTACCCAGATCTTACCCTCCAATTGATCAATAGATTCTTTGGGTGTCCCCCTCAAGAGGATCTTGCCGCCATTGAGAATGGCTAACTCATGACATAATTCCCGTACGTCATCCACAATATGGGTAGAAAAAATAACCGTATGGTCTGTACCTATCTCCCTTAAAACGTTTAGAAAACGATGTCTTTCAGCGGGGTCAAGCCCTGCTGTTGGCTCATCGACAATGATTAACTTGGGATCGTTCAGCAACAATTGGGCAATACCAAAACGTTGCTTCATCCCACCGGAGTAACCGCTTACACTTTTATTGCGCACGTCCCAAAGATTGGTCACCTCAAGAACCCGATTGATAATTGCATCCCGATCAGCCTTCGATTTAACCCCTTTAAGTTTTGCAAAATAGTGCAGCAGATCCGTAGCCGATAGATTCGGATAAACACCAAATTCCTGCGGTAAGTAACCTAAAACTTTTCGCAAATCCAGCTGATTTTTGAGTACATCAATAGCACCAAAAGTAATGCGTCCACTGTCTGGTTTTTGAAGAGTGGCAATCGTCCGCATTAAAGAAGACTTCCCGGCACCATTAGGACCCAATAAACCAAACATTCCCGGCTTAATTTCCAAGTTTACACCGTCCAAAGCTTTTACCCCATTAGAATAGGTCTTACTAAGGGTTTCTATTGATAAATTCATAATTTATTTTAACTGTTAATAATATGTTAGTATACCAAAACAATGATATGTTACATGAATATAGTAAAAGTTAAAAACAAATTAAAATCTAAGGTTTCTAATGGGTTAAATTGCAACTCCTAAAATCCATCGCACATTAAACAGATCAGTAACCTCAATAAATTTATGCTTTGTATTCCAATCCTCCTTTTTATTCTTTCGGGATGTAAGTCTTGTGATCAATTCCGCACGCTCCGCTATATCCGCACAGGGCATAAATACCGCAAGATAGTTGCCCACTTTACGGCCTTCATTATGCACCAAATCTGAGCCATAGATCGCAATACGTTCGGAAATAAGAGTAGCACTTACCACGGGCACTTCGGTATATCCTTGCAGGGGTTCGTCGAACATCTCAAAATGCAAAGTTCCTCCAAAACAAGCCTGATAAAATGTAAGTGCCGCTCTACAGTTCCCGGAGAACGTAATGAAAATTCCGCTTTGCAAGCGTTCCATTTGCTGAACTAACATCGTATAAATTGATTATGCATCCGGTATTTCGGGCTCTACAAGTTTTTTCATTTTCTCCAAAGATTCCTGCCAGCCAAGGTAGCACATTTCAGCTGGAATAACCTCCGGAATTCCAGTCTGTTCAATCTTGAGTTCAGTTCCACAGATCACCTTACGCAAGGAAACAGTTGTGGTCATTTCCCCCGGTAAATTAGGATCATCAAATCGATCCACATACTTGATAAAACTGTCTTGCTCAATCTCCAGATACTCACCACCGAAGGAGTGGCCATTACCCGTACTAAAATTGGTAAAGGTCATTTTGAAACTTCCCCCAACTTTAAAATCCATCTGTTGTACGGTACACAGAAAACCATAGGGCGGCAGCCAGTTTGCATGTGCTACTGGATCCGCAAAAGCACGGAATACCTTTTCAGGACTTGCCTGAATAATTCGATGTAAGGAAACATGATTCGTTTTCATATTTAAATCGTTTTATAAGTGAATAACTACTGCTTTATTTTTTTTACGTTCTTACCTAACATTGCTGCAACCTAATACGGTCCCACAATTGCTTACACAACTGCCGTTTGATGATATGCTCCTGTATCTGCCCGCATCTTACTACTCAAACATGCAATTCTGGCCTGATAGAAGTAAGAAACAGCGAGTACGCCCAATACCAAAATTGGCATAACCATAAATGCTGCATTTTTGTCAACACAGGCGTGACTAATAAAAGCAAATATTAAATTGAATGTCAATCCCGCATAGGCCCATTCTTTTAACTTACCCGGCACCTGTGGTACTGCAATGGCGAGAACGCCCAGGACCTTACAGATAATTAATGCGTATGCAAAATAATCTGGATACCCCAATGGTTTTGTGCCCGCATTAATATATTGCGGTGCAAATAAAAGCGTTCCTAGTGGCATCAGCCCTTCCCAGAGGACTATCAATACCGTTGCTATCCAAAAAGCAATTTTGTTCTTTTTCATTTTTTCTATTGTTTATATTGATATAACAAAGATGCGGAGGATCACAAAATTCAGGCTGTTGCAAAGACGACAACTTTAGGGGTAGATTACGACAAAAACTATTTGTACCTTTACTTTATAAACCGATAATGATATGCAAATCTCTGTTTTTGTCCCCGAATATGGCACGATAGAAGGAATTACACCTGCATTCAGGACCTTTCATACGGCCAATGAATTTCTGTCTGCCTTTGGCAAACAGCCTATTTTCAAGGTTGAATATGTAGGCTTAGCGACCTATGTCCCCGCCAATAGCGGCGAATATACCATCAAGACCAATCGTTTATTGCAGGATGTAGAAAAAACGGACTTGCTCATTATACCGCCAATTTTTGGAAGCATCGACAAGGGAATACGCGACAATGCAGAGGCTATTCCATATTTTAGAAAACTGTATCACAAAGGAGCCAGTCTTGCCAGCCTATGTGTAGGTGCTTTTCTCCTTGCTGAAACCGGTTTATTGGATGGAAAAAAATGCTCGACACATTGGGCGCATATCGAAGAATTCAAGGAAAAATATCCAAATATTGAAATTGAGGATGGTGCGGTAATCACCGAACATGAAAATATCTATAGCAGTGGTGGTGCAAGCAGCTTATGGAATCTGATCCTTTATTTAGTAGAGAAATACTCCGACAGAGAAACGGCCGTGCTCATCGCTAAGTATTTTGCGCTGGATATCAGCAGGGATAATCAATCCCAGTTCGCCATATTCAGAGGACAACGCAACCATGGTGATCTGGATATCCAGCATGCACAAGACTATATTGAGCGGAAATACGAGGAGAAAATTACAGTTGAAGACCTGGCCAATCATGTCAATATCGGACGGCGTACATTTGAACGAAGATTCAAAGAAGCGACCAACAACACTCCAGTCGAGTACCTTCAACGCGTGCGCATTGAAGCTGCAAAGAAATTCTTCGAAGCCTCCCGGAAAAACGTTTCCGAGGTGATGTACGATGTAGGCTATACAGATACAAAAGCTTTTCGGGATATCTTTCGAAAAATTACGGGTCTTACGCCAATAGACTATCGCAACAAATTTGCCAAGGTTGCAGCCGATGTTGCCATTGAGCAATAGTCTTGGGTAAAACAATAAAGCCACTCCTGGGAGTGGCTTGATGANNTTCAACATCATCTCCCGGATATATTTCACAGGTGAATTACCAAAACTCAGGAATTTCTCATTGAATGCCTTCAAATTAAACTGTTTACCTTCTTTCTGCTTAACAGCCTCCCTAAGATCATAAATTTCTTTATACCCCGTAAAATAAGACGTCAGCTGTACACTGCTAACTGACACACGTTTCCATTTACCGGCCGCTTCTGCCTGTTGTTGAAACGCTTCATCAACCAACAGATGCATTGCATCTTTCTCACTCATGTCTTTCACATGCACGCTATAATCGAGTATGGCATTGCAAACTGTACGCAGATGCCATTTATACCACATCAACCACATTTCAGGCGCATTGTCACCATAACCGTTTTCGAGCATCATTTGTTCTGTATACACAGCCCAGCCTTCAATCATTGCACCGTTGCCTAAAATACTTTTGATTAAGCTCGGCGACTGATTTGCGTAGACCAATTGTGTATAATGCCCCGGAATAGCTTCGTGGATATTAAGTATCTCCAAAATGTAATGGTTATACTCTCTCAAATAACTCTCTGTTGCCTCTCTGGTCCAACCACTCAGACTACCCACATTGTAATAGGTGTTCCCGCCTTTATCGTAGGGCCCAGGTGCACTGATGGAAGCACCGGCAACACCAGCCATATAGGCAGGTTCTTTACGCACGACGAGCGGTTTGCTATCATCTATATATAATAAATCTTTTTGCTTGACAAAAGCGACCAGCTTGGGTATCTGCGCTTCGATAGCCGATTGAAATTCTTCAGCTTTCACATGATTAATCGACAGGGTATCGATCATTTTTCGAATGACGACCAAGCTATCTGCCGGCAGGGCCGATTTTCCGAAATATGTTGGCCAGAGGTCTTTGCTGATTTTATACATTTCACCATGCAAATAACTTTTTCTTTGGAGAGCAGCCTGATAAATCTGTTCGGCCGTCGACCCAGATTGGATATCGAAATCAAATTTTTTGTCGTAAAGTTCCTTTCCCAATCTAAAGCTACGCGGAGAAGGATTAGGTGTTGCTTTCAAAAATTGAACATAACCATTAATCGCTGCAACAGCTTGTTGCGAGGCTTTCTGTATGGCTTCTTTTTCAGCCACAGGCAGATCAGATTTTTTCAATGAATCACGTAAGTCACTTTCGAAAACAGACAAACCACCCAAATTCTGTTGAACTGCCAAATCGGTCAATACCAAGGCCGGATTTTTAATCTGTCCTTTCGCTGCTTCGTAATAGGCCGGAATCTTCGTCAAACGCTGATAAATGGCTTTAAGCCGATTCGATAATGGGGCATAGTTTTCTGCAAGCATAAAAGCGATGGTCCCCCCAACATTGTACGAAGAAGGATTCCATTCATAAGCGCGCTCTTGCTCAATAGACCAAATATTGGATTCAAGATAGTTTTGAATCAGATGATAATCTGTTTGCTGCGAGAGGTTCAACGTATTTAAATCAAAGCTTTTAAGACTATCCAAATGTCTTCTGGAAAATTCAAGACGCAGTTTTCTCGCATTCGCATCCGGGATTGTCAATAAGGAATCATACTGATGGAAGCCCACCTGTGTGGCCCATTCCGGATTTTCTTTCCAAAGCTGCTGGATAAAGCTGTCTTCATATGATTTAAACTTTTCATTGACAACGGTATCTGCAGCGGATTGTTTACCATGAGATCCCGATCCACAGGAAGCCATGAAGCCCAATCCAACGATAGTAAGTGTATATGTTATAAGTTTCATTGGAGTAATTTGCTTAAAATTAACATTATTGTTGATGAATTTCAGCATTTTACTCCAATAATTTAAAACGATAACCAGGTATGAAACCGTTGAATAACCAATTCTTGATCCATGGTATAAGCAGACAATAGCACATAAAACACGCATCTGTTTCTCTCCTTTGCGTGCAAAGGTCTGCATTCCGCATGGGTGCTCGGTTAGCGACCTTTTAAAAATTATTAGCATACCATTAGAAAAATAATTAAATTAAACAACTGAAAAAAAAATGTTTATAATATAATTCCAAAATTTTCAAATCAAGCTGTCCAATTTCTTTAACTTCAAGCATTGTTGTGGTGTAAATCAGTTACACATAAAACAATAAAAAAATGGAACAACGAATTAATTTTTTCGCAAAAGGGCAAAATGCCATGAAATCGATGTATGGAATAGGTGCATATTTAAGCAAATGCGCAATAGAACCGGAACTACTACACCTCATTTATTTCCGGGTATCCCAAATCAATGGCTGCGCTTATTGTCTGGATATGCATTCCAAAGATTTATTGGCAACTGGAGAGAATCCACAACGATTATTCTTATTGGATGCCTGGCGGGAAGCACCACTTTATAGCGAACGTGAACGTGCTGCGTTGGAATGGGCTGAAGCCGTTACCAAAATTACAAATGGCGATGTAGCAGAAGAAGTCTATAGCAAAGCAAGAGCGGTATTTTCAGAGGAAGAACTTATTGACCTGACATTGGCAATTACTGCAATCAATTCATACAATAGGATCAATATTTCTTTCCGTACGCAAGCAGGCAGCTACAAAGTGGGCCAGCATAAAGTACAGACAGCTTCTTAACACCGAAGGGTATATTTATACGATAAATTAAACCATAAAAATGAAAGATTTCATCTTGTTATTTCGTCAGGCAGCCAATGAGCAGAGTCAGCTGACAGAAGAAGAAACGAAGGCCGTAAACAAAAAATGGTTCGACTGGATTAGCGACATTGATGCGCAGGGGAAGCTGAAAGATCACGGTTCCCGTCTTGAGCCTGCCGGAAAGGTATTGAAACCAGGCGGTGTGGTTACAGATGGTCCTTTTGTGGAGATTAGAGAACGACTCGGCGGATTTATCGTTGTGTCAGCAGAAGATCTTGACGAGGCAACGACCCTGGCCCACGGCTGTCCTATCCTCGAATTTAATGGCAGTGTGGAGATACGTGAACTACTCGGTTAACGACATACAAGGGCAACTGTAGACTAGCACAGTTGCCCCTACTTTATCACTATGGATCCTAATTTTTTAAAACAACTTTTCCAACAGGAATTCACCAAAATCGTCGCCGTTATCAGCAAGAGTTTTGGTCTCCGTTATATTGAAATTGCCGAAGATATTGTCAGCGAAACTTTTCTGGTAGCAACCGAATCCTGGCAGACCAAAGGCATCCCAGCCAACCCTACCGCCTGGTTGTATACCGTTGCAAAACAAAAAACACTGGCTTACTTTAGAAGAAATAAGCTATTTGAAGAGAAGGTCCTACCTATGGTGCAGCAAAATCAGCGGCATGAAGACGAAATCGATGCCTTCAATTTCTCGCAGGAGAACATTAAAGANNCACCCGCCATCGCCAGTGAGGCACAAATAGGACTTGCCCTCCGGATACTCTGTGGTTTTGGTATTGAAGAAATTGCCGAAGCATTTCTTTCCAACAAGGAAACAATTAACAAAAGGCTGTTCAGGGCGAAAGAAAAACTGCGTTCAGAAAAAATCGAGCTTGAGCTTCCTGCGGAACAGGAAATTATCAAACGCCTCGATAATGTGCTTCATATTATTTATCTCCTATTCAATGAAGGCTACTATTCGAAAACACAAAACCAGATTTTAAGAAAAGAGCTCTGCGTTGAGGCCTTACGACTTGCACTTATGCTTTCAGCTTATGAAAAAACCAATACGCCAAAGACAAATGCCTTAATCGCGCTAATCTGTTTCCACTCTTCCAGATTCGATGCAAGACATACCCCTGATGGGGACTTTGTTTTATATGAGCAACAGGATGAGAGTCACTGGAATCAGGAACTTATCAATCAAGGTCTTTATTTCCTTCAACGTTCTGCATCCGGAAGCGAACTCACATCTTATCATATTGAGGCGAAGATTGCACAATGCCATTGCGTAAAAAAAGACAGTTTTGAAAAATGGGAAGAGATCCTTCAATTATACAACCGTTTATTAAGTATCAATTACTCTCCGGCAGCAGCTCTAAACAGGATATTTGCATTATACAAAGTGAAAGGGGCCAAAATCGCACTAGCAGCGATTAAAACACTTCAATTCGAGGACAATCACTTTTACTTTATGCTCCTTGGAGAGCTTTACAGGGAACTAGACAAAAACAAAGCCATCGCAAACTTCAAAACGGCAAAAAGTCTTGCCAAAACTGCAGTGGAAAAAGAGACCATCCAACAGAAGATTGACATCCTTTTAGGTTTGCGATGACATCACTTGTCGCTGTACTAGTGACTATCTTTTGCTTTCCAATAAGAAACAAAAAGATTGTACAGTTCCGAAGCATCCACATCGATGGTCGAAGCAGAATACATAATAGTTAACTCGTCAGCAGATTCTTGATAAGCCATTTTCCATAAGAGTGACGACAGTCGACCTTTGTATTTGTTGGGATTGCCTAAGGTAACAATGACCAATGTGTCGCCGCCAACTTTTTGTAAATCGATAGCCTTCACGTCTGCCCAATCGCCCTGACCAAAAGCCTTAGCCAAAGGAGTTGTTTTTCCTAGAAAAAAAGCATCATTGAGTATGATTTGAGCCGATTTATCCCGAAGACTCAACAGATTTATGAGGACTAAAATCAAAAGCACAAGCAATGCTCCTCCGGAGAATACAGTCGGCTTCGCTTTAAATACCCCATCAAATAATCCGATGCTATAAAGCAAAACAATGAAAAGCAATAAACAAATGGCACCCGAAAAGAATAACATTTGAGTTGTTTTCCGTTTATTTCGGTATAAACTTATTTCATTCATGTGCTTAGTTCCCCCAATTCACATTTAGATTGTGTTTTTCTGCATATGCTTTACCCAAGGCATAAACATTGTCAAAAACAGTATGGATTGCCGGCATCTGCTCATTGTCAATCTTTTGGAGTATAGCCTGCTTCTCTTCTGCCGAACCTTTGCTATCACATAACTTAGCATAGGCTGTATACTCATTTTGATAGACAGGTAATACCTTCTCAAATAATGCGATAGACTGTTCCTTTAATGCTTTTGCATCTTCATCAGAAACATTGAGCTCCTTGATATCTTTTAAGGCTTTTTCAACAACTTGAATCTTAATTTCAACAGATTTTTGGGCCTCATCGCCCACTTTCTTACTCGAAGGAATATCAGGAAATTCGAGCGTTTCTTGTTCAAGGTGTTTTCCATAGCGCTCAGGAGCAAAGTCCGCTACTAGGTTTGTATTTAAAACAACTTTCCCGAAAAAAGTCTCTGGACTCGGCGATTGACAAGCTGTAAATAATAAGCTCATCGACATAAAAATAATAAATAGTAAGTGCTTCATATATAAATTCTGTTTGTGCACAAAGTAACTAATATTCGTGAAACAGACAAACGAGCCGCATTCTCTTTTTTTGCGTAAAGCAAACACGATCAGCCCATCTTTCACGAAACACCAACGATCATGTAGCGATCTATATTGCACAACATATTAATTTTTAATATATTAGTAAATACAAAAAACAACGAAAAAAACCATTCATTATGGGCTATGATATTAGTTACCACCCCATCTCAGAACAGCAAATAGAAACTTGGTATTTCGAATTGCTCAGAAATCCTGAAAAGATTGAGGCGCTTTCAATAACACATCAACTGGAAGACTTCTATAAAACAAAGTACCAAGACACCCTAAATGCTGGTCGGGAAACTGATAAAAACGATTATTTTGATAAGACCCACGGATTTTTTATCGCTGTTGTTCAAGGCTTTTTCGAAAAATATTTTTATGTCCGTGGTGGAGCGCTATCCTTTTCGCAAAATGAATCTTTAGCCAGCTATTATAAAAAGTGGGAACAATTTGTACCGCACGATTTTTTGACTAATAAAATCGAAAATAAACTAGTCGAAAATTATTGCTCTGGCGTATTTATTCCTGCAGAAAAAGTGGCACATTTATTGGAAGACTATCAGCATAATCCAATCATCCAAGCCGAACTGAATACCATATTCTCTGATAACCGCATTTCAATTTTTCTAAATGCATTGCAATACGCGAAAGATCGCGGGCTAGGTTTATTGGAAGCGACCGAAGTGGTCGAACCACAGCCTTTTGATCTGAATGAATCAAAAAGCTACTCCAATCTTTTCAATTGTGATCAAGCTGGTCCCTTGTTATATCAAGCGACCGCATTAGAACAAATTAAGGAAATCGAACACCGAAACGGCCTACCTGAAAACGAAATTTTGCCAAATATGAAAACCGAAACCGTTCATGTTGAGCCAGTACAAACGGATACAACGAACGTTCCTAGAGAGGCTAAAAAAAGAGGCTTTTGGCACAAGCTGTTCGGCAAAAATTAAAAAGTAATTTTACAATTTTCGTATCGAATTAATAGATGCCAACATCACCATGGGCTTTATTTTTCTATTCATTATCCTGCTGCTTGTCGGATTTATCTATCTTCTCCGAACGATATTAAAAAAGCAACAAAAGAAGATTTCCGTTATCACGTATGCAATAATCATAGCGTACGTTATATCCCTGTGTATCGCTGGAATCGGCCTTATGTTTCATTCTAGTCAATATAATCAAGCTGTAGATCCAGTCGATGGCGATTGTTATACACCCTTTGGCGGCAAACACGCCTTATCGCTATTTTTTTATTTTGTTGCATTTCATATTTCCGCAGTGGCAATATGGGTAAAAGGACGCAAGATTCCGCCTATACCGCTTGTTTTGGCGCTCATTATGTTGATGATCGGATCGGTTATCAGCGTATTCGTAATCTATCAAGTTAGTCACCATGATACATCTACCCTAAATATTTATGTAGGCAATGACGGCACGCTATATTTTATTTTTGCTCCACTGCTCAGCTTATTTATCGGTATAAGTCTTATCCGTGGAATTATCATAGAAGAAAGGAAAAATGCGATGACAAGGACTTATGCCAATACAGCGCTCAACAAAATCAATTCCCTACTTTCTTCGAGATTGGATTTTCCGCTATGGGCACTTATATTCTTGATCCCTATTTTATTACTGTCAACGATAATCCTTATTCTATTAGGGCAAGATAGCAATTCGTTGATGAAGGTATTTACAGAAACCACGACATGGGCATTCTCACAAAAGATGCATCCACCAATCTTGGATCATCAAGGACATTATCTATGTACAGTTGCCGCAAAAGGAAATCCAGCAATTGTAAAACCCCTGAGATTGGGTAAAAGACATGGGAACATAATCATTGTTAATAGACAGCTCCAAGTTGCCAATGCTTTCGAGCAAATCTTGAGTGATCTCTCTCCGGCTATACATCGTTATGTGAGATATTGCTATGATAAATATGGTTTCAACATATCCATCAGAATTAACTCCGTCAAAGCTTCGAATGTGACTTATATAGTCATGAAACCATTAGAATATATGTTTATTTTCTTTTTATATACATTTTACGTTGAGCCTGAAAAGAAAATTTCGAAGCAGTACGCCTAAACCTTTGTTCAAAACAGGAATAGTTCCAAAGCAAAAAAATCAATTTTTAACCTTACTTGAAAACACGACATGTCAACTATGGATCGAACAGATTATCTTATTGTGCTCACCGGCGGGCCTGGAGTTGGAAAAACAGCCTTACTTGCAGAATTCCAAAAGCAGGGATTCACCATTGTTCAAGAGGATGCAAGGAGAATTATCAGGGAACAAATGGAAACCGGCGGAGACGCCTTGCCCTGGAAAAACAAGCTTCACTACGCACAGCTTATGTTGGACGCTTCCTGTATCAGCTATAAAAATCAGATAATAAAAAGTCCGCGGCAATATATTTTTTTTGACCGTGGAATTCCCGACACGTTGGCCTACATCGCTATGGAAAATCTTATTTTTGAAACAGAACTCCTGCAAGAAGCAAAGCAGCTCCGTTATCATATAAAAGTATTTATTCTCCCACCTTGGGCAGATATCTACAAAAATGACGATGAAAGAAAGCAAACTTGGCAAGAAGCCGAAGATACCTTAAAAGTAATGAAAGATACTTACGAAAAACTTGGTTATGAAACCATCACAGTACCTCAGGCTTCCATCGAACAACGTGCCCGGTTTATCCTTGAAACATTGGATCCCAAAGACTAAGGATTTCTCATTTCCTTCTCTATACGACGGTCAGGTATAAGCCACATAACAGCGACTGTTCCATAGAGAAGTAAGCTGATATATGGATTGATAAATGATAATCCTATCCCCAAAAAATATAAAGAAGTGGAAATAGTCTCTTTTGTCTTGGATTTAACAGCCTTCTTTAGCGCAGAATCCGCACCTTCGATTTGGACGACAAAGTGTTCAACAACGTTATATGAAATGGAACACATGATAAGAACAATGCCATAAGCAATGATCGGATCTCTCTCAAAATGCGATTCACCAATCCAGTTGGTTGTCACCGGCATTAACGAAAGCCAAAATAATAGATTTAAGTTGCTCCAAAGTACCTTTCCGTTGACTTTATGTACAATCTGGAAAAGGTGATGATGATTATTCCAATATAATCCCACGTAAATAAAACTCACGACATAAGAGATGATCTTGGGATATAGCGGTTGGAGACTCGCAAATGTAAATCCTTCAGGTACCTTTAATTCAAGGACCATTATCGTGATGATGATGGCTAAAACGCCATCACTGAATGCTTCTATTCTGCCTTTAGTCATTTCTGAATATTGGCGTTAATAGTTGATATTGCAAGCCCAATCGAAATACATTCAATCGTGCTGCCCCAGGATCAGCTCCAAGCAGCCCATTATTATAATCCTTCAATCCCCATGAATAACCCGCAAATACGGTATAACGTTCATAGTTGACATTAAACTGCAAACGTGGGCGTAGATCCACGTCGATCACCTTCCCTCTATCACGATCAAAACTTGTCTTATTCCCTTGTTTATCCTCAATACTACCACTTTCTTTTATACTCAAGGTTTTGGAGACATCCATACCTATTTGAATATCCATTGTCATGGGCTCAAATCCAACGCGATAGCCTACAAAGGGATTAAAATTTACAAATTGCTGATTAAGTTTCGTTTGACCACGACTTCCATTAATAAACTCATTACCTTGCAAGTCAATCTTTGTCTGCAGCCTTTCAAATGCACCTTCCAAACCTAAAATAACATTGTTGGCAAAGACATAACGATAGTTTAAAGCGCCGCCTAAATTGATTCCATATTTTTTACCATAGGGATTATTGGTATAATATTCCTGCTGACTCCCGCCATTTAAAGTACTTCTGGCATCACTACCTGAGCCAGTGAAATTGGAAACACCCGAAGTAATCCCCAACCGAAGTTCGTGGGATTGTGAAAAACTTACGAAATGGGTAAGACCCGCAAATAAAACAACAAGTAAAAATCTCTTTATCATAAAAACGAATATTAATAAAATCCTCTTAAAATAGTCTGTGCCAAATGTATTTAACAAAACAATGTCGTCAACCCAATGATGCGATGACACATAACCTGTTTGAAAAACAATATACACTCTTATCTGATCGCTAAAATTAAGAAAATTTGTGATTGAACTTATGCTAATATTAATTTAAAAAACTTTAATGGGCCGATGACATCATTATTTATTGAACTACATCAATGGAATTGAATCTATTCAGGCTTAATTTTGCTGTATCACAAACAAAGACGAGTTCTTATGAAGTATATTTTAGAAAATCCAGTGTCCGGCCATATTGAGGAACAGAAATATAAAACGACCATTCAATGGAGGAATGGAGAATTTATCACCGATGAGCCCGAAAAACTAGGTGGTAAAGATCTTGGTCCTGATCCTTATACACTTCTAATCTCGTCATTAGTTTCTTGTACTTTAGCTACGTTGCGGATGTATATTGATAAAAAGGGGCTTAACATCCACGATATTAAAGTTAGCTCAAATATGTATCTTCGGATTGAAAAAGAACAGGTAATCACCTATTTTGACCGAGATATTTCATTTGGACAAGCCTTAGATATAGAAATTATGGAACGCCTCAAACAGATCGCTGAAGCATGTCCTATTTCTAAGATCTTAAAAAGCAATGCCATTATCAATACGACTATCCAAACAAATCTGTTGTCTTAAAAAATCTATAGCTATGCGACCGCTACATTTTGTCATATTTGGAAAAAACTCGGAAATTCTCAAAACACTCAAGAGAATCATCGAAAATACTTCTAACTGGAACGCAACGATACAGGAAGAAATTAGCTCCTGTAAGAACTACCTAAAGGATAATCGTGTAGACATTATCCTATTAAGCTCTGGTCTTTCCCTTAAGGAAGAACGCGATATCGTCGAACATCTTTCATTTTTAGATTACCCAATAGCACTCATACAGCACTACGGAGGTGGAAGTGGTCTACTAAAAAATGAAGTGTATAGCTTATTTCCGGAGCTAATTCCAGATAAATAAGTTTTTTAAGAAAAAGAAACTGATTATCCATGAACTGCTTTATTGATCTAGTTCAATGGAAATCACTAGCCAAAAGGCTAATTTCGATTTATAAATAATAAGATCATGAAGAGACAAAATTTTATAAAAAAGGGCCTTTTAGGTTCAGGAATATTTACTGCAACTACGTCTTCGGGCAATATTTTAGAAAATGATATTGACGAAATTGAGCCTTTACAAACACTGGATGCTAACGATATGACGTACAATTCGGATACATTGGAAAATCATAGTGTCTTACATAAAGCTTCAAGCCGAGGTCATGCCGACCATGGCTGGTTGACCAGCAATCACACCTTTAGTTTCGCCAATTACCATAACGCCGACCGCATGCATTTCGGTGTACTACGCGTACTCAATGATGACGTGGTAGCCGGAGGAAAAGGTTTTGGCCGACATCCACACGACAATATGGAAATTATCAGTATCCCATTGGAGGGTGATTTAGAGCATGAAGACAGTATGGGCAATAAAGCCATTATCCGAAAAGGAGATATTCAGGTTATGAGTGCGGGGACTGGTATAATACATAGTGAATACAATAAGAACATCGACAAAATTGTTAAATTTCTTCAAATNNACAAACGTAATGTGACACCGAGATACGATCAAATCACACTTGATGTGAGTCAACGCCAGAATCGATTTCAGCAAATCCTCTCACCTGATCCAAATGACGACGGTGTTTGGATACACCAAGATGCTTGGTTCCATATGGGCCACTTTGAAAACGGCATCGAATCCAACTACAAGATCAAACAAGCCGGTAATGGCGTTTATATTTTTGTGCTCAAAGGAAGCATTACTGTACAAGGACAGGAATTGGATACCAGAGACGGATTCGGCATTTGGGATGTTTCAGAAATTAACTTAAAATCCAACACTGATGACACGGAAGTTCTCTTAATGGACGTCAGTATGGTCTTAAACTAAAACAATTAAAAATTAAAACATCTTTTAAAATAAAACTGGAGGATCTGAATAGGATCCTCCAGTTTTATTTAATGCTGTTGTCCATTTTAAAAAGAGACAGCGTTCAGATTTTTATCCACCAAAATTCCATCAACAGCCTTCAAATTAAAGGATACTTGACGCTTGGCTTTCAGTTTGATTTTGAACAGCACCTCAGACCCATTTAAGCTTTCTTTATTGCCGAGGTTGATAAACGTTGGATAAAGCGCTTTACTGCCATTCGTATGGAGACGATCATTACTATAATTACTCATTTCCTTCATTCGCAGTGGCTCTATTCCAATAAACTCAAAATCACTTTGATGATAAGGCAATGCAAAACTAAGTGCATTAACCGCCTTGAGATTGTCTCCGCTAACGGCGATTTCGACGATTTCACCGGGCTTTAATGTCGTTTTAGATACTAATAATTTCAGTTTGCCCGACACTTTCTCATCTTTAGCCGGTTTTGCACCACCTTCGATCACAACAGCAACATTAGAAATATCATAAGCATNNCGCACCTTAAAGACATATAGTTCTCGGCCGGAACCAAATCCTCCCACAGCTTCAGAAACAGAAATCTTGATAAATCGGGCCACCGGATGAGTTCCAAAATCAAAACGTTTCATTTCGCCATCACGTTTCCAGTCAAAGTTACCTGCTTCTGTCCAGGTATTCTTATCATTACTATAGAATACCTTCCCTTTTAAAATAATACCATTTCCACCACCAGTCCTTGGAAGATATTCGAACTTATCCAGTTGATTGACAGATTTCAGATCTAAGGTCATATCGAACGGCACTGCCGTCTGTCCCCATTTGGTATGCCACATATCCCCTTCGTCATAATTGAACAACTTGTTGATACCATTACCGCCCTGATTATCCACAGAAGTCTCAGCCTTGATCCCTTCAATAGCAAATTCAAATGGGTTCGCCTTTGTTTTTGCAGCAAATGTACTCCAATTTGAAACACCGGCTTTATTGACGGCTCTTATTTTAAACGGATAGTCCGTTTCTGCGGCCAATCCTTCAAACAGCAATTGGTTCTCTTTAATGGTTGAATAGATCAGATTATTGAATTCGATCTCATAATAATCGGCATTTGCGACCTTTTCCCAAGTTGGCGTTAAGGTATAAGCTTGTGTATTTTGATCAGTTACGACAGCCGTAGGCGATGTTAAAGAGCCTGTCTGAACCAAATAGCTGTCTACAGGAGCATATTCGAATCCATCCAATTGCACTTCGATTGACGCTAAGGATATATCTTGTTTAGCAATTCGCACCAACAGTAATGGATTCTTGATCAAAGGTACTTTTTCGAATTCCGATCCTTTTGTAGCAAATTGGTTCAAGTTGGGCTTTTCATCATAGAAGTATACATTTTCAGAAGCATTAAATTCATTTAGTGTACGCACTTCCTTAAGCTTGATCGTTTTCCTATTGACCTTTGCTGTTAATTTCTTCGGTGCTTTGCTCACGTTAAAACGGATTTCAGTAGACTTCATTTTCTCAAATCCATCGAATTCACCTTGCGCTGGAGCGATCGTCACCAATACATTATTATTGTTAAGGCTCGAAGTTATCGTTGTATTTACCCCCTTACCATAACGATACGCCTCCGTCTTCCCATCATCATCGTATTCAACAAAGCTCGAATTTCCGTCAGGATACACTTCATAGATACGCTGATCTTTCTTGATTTCCTGTACATTATTATTCGGATTGGTCACTGGAATAATAGCACCATTTTTAACAAAGACTGGTAGTTTCCAGATAGGCACATTAAAATTATTGATAATGCGGCCGCCCTTATATTTTTCACCGGTAAAATAATCAATCCACTCACCATCCGGCAGGTAGATACCGTTCCGGATATCATTCCCTTTCTCATCAACATGAGTTTCCTGATAAATCGGGGCTACAAGAAAATTAGGACCATAGAGATACTGATATTGTGTTGCCTTGCCGAGCGTATAGCTATTTGCCTGCTCCAAAAACATGGCCCGAATGATGGGAAGTCCGTCTATGGCTTGTTTGGCTACACTATAGCTATAGGGAACCAATTGTGATTTCAATTTCAGGTAAAAACGATTAATCGAAGTAGCCGGTTCTCCCAATGCATGCGGATACTTTTCGTTCGATCCCCAACCATCCATATTAAGTTCCATGGGCGTCCATGTTTTCCATTGAAAATCACGGATATTGACCTTAAAGTTTTTACCACCAAAGATTCCGTCCATATCGGAAGTGATATTGGGCTGACCTGAAAGGCCCGAACCGATATAGGTCGGTATATGGAACCGGATGTATTCCCATACCCCTCCAGTCTGGTCACCCGACCAAATACCAGCATAACGTTGTGTACCTGCCCAACCATCTAATGAAATAATAAATGGACGGGCGTTGTTCCCATAATAAGGCATGGTATGCCCCACATCAGCTACGCCATTGAGACCAAATGAATATCCTGGACCCACCCAGGCAACATCTGTCTTTAAGACCCTCACACCGGCATCACGTACTTCTTTGACGATATCACGTTGTAATAGCGCACTTATACTATCTTTGGGATGGAGATCAGATTGTGTCCATAAACCGATTTCCACACCATTCTTACGCGCATAATCCCCAAACTCTTTCAAGTTTTTGATATTTCCATCTAAGCTTTCCGTTTGGCCATAACCAGCACCGTAACCATCATTAGGAAGGATCCAGCCCAAAGGCATATCATGTGCCTTATAACGGTCGATTACAGCACGCGCTGAGAATTGATAATTATTCATTTCTCCATTTAGAGATTCTTTGATACCGCCATTGTCCTTTTGGCTTTCCTTATAACGCTTGCCATCTTCAAATAAAACACCTTTTTCATCTTCTTTCCAGAAATCGCGGTTATAAGCATTGAGGGGTCCTTCATACAAGCCAAATTTTGCTAAGAGAA
>DKIT01000072.1:22004-23151 GCA_002454415.1 Sphingobacterium sp. UBA6711 | reverse complement strand
TAATTTATATTATGTTAAGTAGTAAATAATAGACATACCCTTTTCTATGAGCGTTTAATATGAAAAGGAATATTTTAATGGATAGTTGGATAAAATAAAAAAAGGAACTCATCTATCATCTGAGTTCCTTTGAAAGTATTAAGGTTGATTATTTACAATAAAATATAGTGCTAATCGATCGCTTGGATCATTAAAGCGCCAACGGTCAGATTTGTGCGTGGATCGATAACAATAGCTTGAGAATTTTCAGCGTTTTCCTCCTGCAAATCAAATACAAGGTTTTCAGCGGATTTCACTGCTATTCGTCCAATATCATTTAGTTTGATGCTTTCGTTGTATACCTTTTCCTGAGTATTGATGTCAAATTTATATAATACGTCCACGATTTTAATTTTGCTTAATTTACTGTGGCTTTGCACGAGATAAATTTGATCCGTATCCAAAGGTTTGTTGTCGAACCAACATAAGTTAGCCTGGATATTACGCTCAAATTTCGGAGGATTTTCTACACTTGCAATAGTATCTCCACGGCTAATGTCAACATCATCGCTCAGGTGAATGATGACAGATTGCCCACTTTCGGCCCGTTGAAGTTCTTGTCCATTTAATTCTATTGATTGGATTGTGCTATAGGTTTCAGCTGGATAAACAATAACCTGGTCACCAACAGTCAAGCCCTCTCCCAATACTCTACCTGCATATCCTCTATAGTCGTGTAAATCATCTGTCTGTGGTCTTACAACCCATTGGACAGGAAATCTCCAGGTAGCTTTTTCCTGCTCGTGTATTTCCACATTCTCTAAGTAATCTAATAGTGATTCGCCTGTATACCAAAGCATCCGTTCTGATTTATGGACAATGTTATCACCTTTTAAGGCTGAAACCGGTATAAAATCGATATCCTGAAGCCCTAGATTAGTTGCTAGCGATAAATAGTCAGTTTTGATTTGTTCGAATACGGAAGCCTTGTAATCAACCATATCCATTTTGTTTATACAGACCAGCACTTGTTTCATTGCTAATAATTTAGCAATGAAAGAATGGCGTTTTGTCTGTTCAATCACGCCTTTCCTTGCGTCAACCAAAATGATGATGAGATCTGAATTAGACGCACCTGTTACCATGTTTCTGGTATATTGGATATGTC
>DKIT01000072.1:0-21998 GCA_002454415.1 Sphingobacterium sp. UBA6711 | reverse complement strand
ACTTTTACCATCATCTACAGACCCGGCTGTTATAAATTTCAATATATTCATTGTTGTCAATATCAGGTATTTAATTTCAAATGTGGATTAAAAGTATCCTTGTTTTTTACGTTCTTCCATGGCAGCTTCAGATACTTTGTCATCCATTCTCGCACCGCGTTCACTTACAGTTGAAGCCTTGATTTCAGCGATTATATCGTCGAGCTCAGTTGCCGTTGAATCTACGGCCGCTGTACAGGTCATGTCGCCTACAGTTCTGAAACGTACGGATTTACGTTCTATGATGTCCTCAGCATCAATGTTCAAAAATGGTGCAGCAGCCATCAACTGACCATTGCGTGTAATGACTTCCCGCTCATGACTAAAATAGATAGATGGCAATGCAATTTGTTCGCGCTTGATATAATTCCAAACGTCGAGTTCAGTCCAGTTTGAAATAGGAAACACACGCACGTTTTCACCTTTGTTAATCTTACCGTTGAAGATGCTCCATAGTTCAGGTCTTTGACGTTTCGGGTCCCATTGGCCAAATTCATCGCGGACAGAGAAGATACGTTCCTTANNCGTCCCTACGGGCACCACCGATGCAAGCGTCAAACCCGTGTTTTGAAATCGTATCGAGTAATGTTACTGTTTGTAAGGAATTTCGGCTTGCGTTTTTCCCTTTTTGTTCCACGACTTTCCCTTGGTCGATACTTTCCTGAACGTAGCCAACAATAAGCTTCTCTCCAATTTCATTGATTAATGAATCTCTGAAAGTTATTGTCTCCGGGAAATTGTGGCCGGTGTCAATATGAACCAATGGAAAAGGGAATTTACCTGGTCTAAATGCTTTTTTTGCCAAGTGGACAAGTGTAATGGAATCCTTGCCACCAGAGAATAATAGCGCAGGTTTTTCGAATTGCCCTGCTACCTCTCTCAATATATATATTGCTTCCGCTTCTAAATGATCTAAATAGTCCATTCTCTGAAATAATAAAATTTAATTTATGAATTTGGGTTTATGATTTGTTAATTTAAGATTTAACGGCATGTAAACCACATTCTTTTTTACTTTGATCTTCCCACCACCATCTACCGGCACGAAAGTCCTCCCCTTCTTGTATGGCTCTAGTGCACGGTTGGCAACCGATGCTTGGAAAGCCTTTGTCGTGCAACACATTGTACGGGATGTATTGTTCCTTACAATATTTCTTTACTTCTTCAAAGGTCCATTCGAATAAAGGATGGATTTTGATGATTTGATTTGCTTCATCGTATTCGATAAAATCCATATCATGGCGATTGATCGATTGGTCGCCACGAATGCCCGTAACCCAAATTTTTTTTCCTTTGATCGCACGTTGTAAAGGCTCAATTTTCCTGATTCTACAACATTCTTTACGATTCTCCACCGATTCATAGAAGGAATTAGGTCCTTTTCTGCTAATGAAATCTTCCAATAGGGCTGTATTGGCTGTATACGTTTTGATTTGTAATTGATAGCGCTCCAGGGTACGACTCCATAAGGAATAGGTCTCTTTAAACAGGCGTCCGGTGTCTAATGTGAATATCTCAATACCGATCTTATTTTTACCGATCCACTCTGTGATAACTTGATCTTCGATACCAAAAGAGGTTGAGAAAACGACCTCATTAGGAAATAGTGAAGCTATAGTCTGCAAGAGTTCAACTCCTTTTTTATCGCCGATAATTTCTTTGATTTCCTTAACGTTCATGACGTAATATATTTTTGGTATGCTCGTTCAACTTTTTTACTTTAAACTCAAAATCCCCTTTCAGTTGCTCACGGTAAGCGCTCATTAAAGACAAGGTTTCATCAATTTCTTCAGGTAAGAAATCATTCAGCAACTCCTTTATACGTTTAGCAATTGTCGGTGATTTACCATTAGTAGATATAGCTACTTTTAGATCGCCTTTTTTAACAATGGACCCCAGGTAAAAATCACACAGTTCTGGTTTGTCAGCAGCATTAAACAGGATATTACGCTGTCTCGTTAAACTGCGTAATTGGTCGTTGAGTTCAATATTGTTGGTTGCCGCAATGACCAGTTGCTTATCCTTCATATCGGCTGGTTCAAATGAGCGGATATGGAGTTGAACTTGTGGATAATTTTGCAGCAGTTCTTCAAAAGAAGGTATGATTTCTCTTGTTACAACGGTTAGCTTTAGAGTTTCATCATTGGAAACCAGTGCCTGAAATTTTTCCAAAGCAACTTTTCCACCTCCAACGAGTAAGGTGTGAATTTGATTGAGTTTGACGAATATGGGGAATAATTGATTCATACCTATAAAGCTAACGCTTTTTCTTTAATTTGCTGAAACGAACGGTGCTTAGCGACCACTTCACCAATTACGATAATAGCGGGCACTCCCACCCGTTTTTCATTCGATTCATCTAAGATATTATCGATTGTACCAAGAACAACTTTTTCATTTGGTAATGAGCCGTTTTGAATCAAAGCAATTGGTAAGTTATGTAGGTTTTTTTTCCGGTAGATGTTCACGATCTCAGCCAATTTTCCATAGCCCATTAACACTACGACAGTTGCCTTGGATTCTGCCGCCAGGTAAAGATCGGTTGACAGTGAACCATCGGATCTGGATCCCGTTATGACCCAAAAACTCTCACTTATTCCCCGATAAGTCAGTGGGAGTTTTTGTAATCCTGTAAGACCAATTGCAGACGAAATACCCGGTACAACAGCTGTTTCTATGCCATACTGTTCTACGTAATCAATTTCTTCTCCACCACGTCCAAAAACAAACGGATCACCACCTTTTAAACGCACAACGTGGCCATAATTTAATGCATAGTCAACTAAGAGACGATTAATTTCATCCTGAGAAGTAGAGAGCTGCTCGGCTCGTTTTCCAACATAGATCTTTATACATGCATCATGTGCATAGTCCAATAATTCCTCATTTACCAAAGCATCGTATAGGATTACATCTGCTTTTTCAATGGCTTTAATACCTTTGAGACTGATCAGGTCCGGATCCCCGGGGCCTGCTCCCACTAATGTTACTTTTGCTTTTATTGACATACCATTCCCTCCTATACCAATACTGGTTTTAAATTTTTACGTTGATAAACTTCACTGATAAACTTTGTTGCCTCCCGAAGGTATCCGATTGCAAAGTCCTCATTTGGCTCATTTTTACTGATTTGTAAGACTAATTCTGAAAACGTTTGGTCAAATTTGTATTCTCCGGTTTCCACAAAATGTGCTTGGAATTCATTGATTACTGTGTTTTGTGTACTTGCACTTACTCCTTTATCAAGCAATAGCGCTTTGGCTGCCTGAACAAAGGCGTTATAAGCGTGGTAAATCGCATCTGAGAATTTGGACTCTTGGAATGTTTCAGTTGCCCACTGTAATTTTTCTTCAGCCTCGTAAATCAATGTAGCAACCAAGTCAATAACAACACCAGCACATTCACCCACGCCAATAGCTGTCTGGAAAGTACCTTCATGTCCCCAGTCCACAAACTCATCTTCAGCGAGATTGGTAAGATCCGAAAGCGGTTTTAGCAGATTGTAAAAGTAATTTTTACCTTGTCTGTCGTAATAAGCATGAAAATTTTCATCTTCTTGGGCATTTTTCTTGTAATCATTCAGTACCAATTCAACAACATGCAAGACTCTTTTTGTCGGAACTTTGATAATACGTTCTGCAACACGGCCTTCGCCATTACCAANNATTGTTCCGCCACCAAGCATGACTTGTGCCGCAGGGACTACCTTACCTTCCGCTTTGACGGAGCTTCCATGAAAGCCGATATGGGCTAGTCCATGTTGGCCACAAGAATTCATACAGCCAGAAATTTTGATTTTCAGGTCTCGATTAAAAACGAAATCTTGATGGAATTCAGTGATATAAGACTCAATAACACGAGCCATTTCTGTGCTGTTTGAAATCCCGAGATTGCAAGTGTCTGTACCAGGACAGGTCGTTACATCTGCGGTACTGTCGAAACCGATCTGTGCAAGATCTAGTGATCGAAGTAATTGATAGATATGTGGCAGTGATTTTTCGGTCGCGTATTTTAGCAATAAGCTTTGGTTTTGAGTGATTCGGATATCATCAGCTACCAAAGATGAAACACCTGCAACCAGTGCACGCGCTTTATCTGTGCCAATATCGCCGGTAGATACCCGTACAAAGACGCCGAAGTAGCCTGCTTGTTTCTGTTCAAAAGTGTTTGTTTTTTTCCAGACCTGGTAGCCAAGGTCACTTTCTAGATCAATCGGCAATAACTGACTGTCATCGGGAGCTAGTGGTTGTTCAATTTTGGATTGGTCAATTGGCAGTCTTTTAACTTTCGTTGCAATTTTCTCTGCTTCAATTAACTTTAAAACCTCTTCTAAACCTAATTTTTGAATAAGATATTTGAAACGTGCCTTATTTCTGTTATTTCTTTCGCCATAGCGATCAAATACGCGAAGTGTTGCTTCTATATATGGAATAAGTTCGTCCTCTGGAAGGAATTCGTCTGTGACCGACGCCAGAAAAGGTTGTGATCCTAATCCTCCACCTAACAGTACTTTAAATCCACGAGATTCTTTCCCATCAATCGTTTTTAGTTTTGGAATAAAGCCAAGGTCATGGATATAAGAAAACGCGGTGTCGTCATCACTGGCAGAAAAAGACATTTTGAACTTTCTTCCCATCTCAGCGCAAACGGGATTGCGCAAAAAATATTCAAATGTCGCTTGTGCATACGGGGATACGTCAAAGGGCTCCTTCGGGTCAATACCCGAAGTGGGCGAAGCTGTCACATTGCGGACTGTATTACCACATGCTTCACGTAAAGTGATGTCGTCTTCTGCCAATTTAGACCAGAGTTCCGGTGTACGATCTAGACTTACATAATGGATCTGTATATCTTGACGTGTGGTAAGATGGAGATTACGGCTTGCATATTCATCCGATATCGCCGCAATTTTAATCAATTGCTTAAATGTAACTTTTCCAAATGGAAGTTTTATACGAACCATTTGAACCCCAGGTTGTCTTTGTCCATATACTCCCCTAGCCAAACGCAACGATCTAAATTTCTCGTCAGCGATTTTGCCTTCATGGAATAATCGAATCTTTTTCTCAAGTTCGATAATTTCCCTTTCCACGATTGGGTTTTCTAATTCTGTGCGGAAGCTTTGCATAAAACTAATAAAATCTATTGATTTAGTATTCTTTTCTCGAAGTCAAATGTAAAAATATTTTTTTAATATTCTACAATATCTACCAAATTAATATATATTTGCCATATAAAATTTAATATACAAAACCTGTAGACTATTAGGTGTAATGATAAAAAAGTGTTTTATAGTGCTGATTCTAAGTTTTATAATTGTGTTTGAAATAACTTCCTGCGCGCCTAAAGTAAAAAATGGTTACAGTAAGGAACGGGGTTTTGAAGGCAATATTTCGTTGTCTGGTGCTTTTGCACTTTATCCTTTGGTCGTTGTTTGGAGTGAAGATTTTAAAAAAATACACCCTAATGTCCGTTTCAATATTTCAGCCGGGGGCGCTGGAAAAGGAATCGCTGATGTGCTTACGGGGATGGTTGACATTGGAATGGTCTCTAGGGATCTTCATGAACAGGAATTAAAAAGCGGCGCGATTCCAATTATTGTTGCCAAAGATGCTGTTATTTGTACAATCAACCCCGGTAATCCAAACTATCATGCTATATTGAGTCGTGGCCTGAGTCGCGATGAATTGGCTGATATTTTTGTTAATCGGAAATATAGCACATGGAAACAAATTGATCCCCAATTTACACCTGATCCGATCAATGTGTATGTGCGTTCGGATGCTGCTGGCGCTGCTGAAACCTGGGCCAAATTTTTTAGCCATAGACAGGAAGACCTTCAAGGTATTGGCATCTTTGGCGATCCGGGGATTGCACAAGCGATTAAAGATGATATTTATGGGATTGGATTCAATAACATTAATTACGTCTATAATCTAAAGACCAATAAGGTTTTTGACCGTATTGGTGTTGTTCCGCTAGATCTCAATAAAAATGGTCGAGCTGACGTGGAGGAGCAGTTTTATGGTAGCCTGTCCGAATTAACGGATGCTGTGGCTACCGGTAAGTACCCTGCCCCGCCATCGAGAGAGCTCACTTTCGTAACAAAGCAAAAGACCCAATCTCTTCTACTAAAGGAATTTATTTCCTTTGTGCTCCAAAAACAGGCGCAATCGCTACTCCTTGAGAATGGCTATGTACCCTTAAATGAAACATTGATAAAAGAAGAACTTAATAAGTTATAGCATGCTAAATATCCGCCTCTTTAAAGATACATTGGTTAAGCGATCAACCCTACTCCTACTGCTGATTTCTCTTTCAGTGGTGGTGATAATCGCAGTTGGCTTAACCATAAAATCAATACCATTATTTGAATACAGTAATATCTTTCAGTTGCTGACTGATAAGGTATGGTCGCCAATGAAGGGGTCGTTTGGCTTTTTGCCTTTTATTGCGGGTACGCTCGCGGTTACTTTAATTTCACTTGTCATATCCATTCCGCTATGTATATTGACGGCTGTTTATTTGACTGAATATGCTTCGGATGCCTTAAAGAATATGATGCTACCTTTGGTCAATATTTTGGCGGCGATACCGCCCGTGCTTTATGGTGTTTGGGGAGTATTGTTTATTGTGCCCCTAATTCAGTTCTATATTGCTCCGGTCTTTGGGGTTGTTACGTCAGGTTATTCTGTTCTTGCAGGTGGTATTGTATTAGCTGTAATGATATTTCCAATTATGATTTCCATCATGGTTGAGGTGCTTCAGACAATTCCATATGAATTAAAAGCAGCTTCGTTATCTTTAGGTGCGACAAAATGGGATACCATCAAACATGTCATTCTGAAAAAAGCCAGACCGGGAATTGTTGCTGCCATTGTTTTGTCGACCTCTCGAGCTTTTGGAGAAACGATAGCTGTCTTAATGGTTTGTGGAAACGTCGCGAAAGTACCTACTTCTATATTTGATGCGGGTTACCCTATCCCTGCATTAATAGCCAATAATTTTGGTGAGATGATGTCTATTCCTCTTTACGAATCGGCTCTGATGTTCTCCGCGCTACTGTTGTTTGTGATCATATTTGTTTTTAATCTAATATCGCGTCTGATATTGAGACGATTGGAGGGCGTTCAGCATGGATAATACAAAAAAAAGGTTATTGAGCGAAAAAGTTGCTAAAGGTTTTATGCACCTATCAGGGATTACAGTCACAGCTTCTCTCTTTTTTATTGTGGGAACTATTTTGTATAAAGGACTTCCTTATCTCAGCTGGGGGATGATAAGTCAGCTGCCTAAAGGCGGGTTTTATATCGGAAAAGAAGGTGGGATTCTGAATGCTATCTTAGGGTCTCTTTATTTAGCTGGAGTGTCAACCGCCTTGTCTGCAATCATAGGAATTCCGATTTCTTTGTACCTGAATGTTTATTTGGGTGCGAAATCCAGGATTACGCAGTTTTCAAAGTTGTTGTTCGATGTTTTGTATGGTGTTCCTTCTATCGTGTATGGTGCCGTAGGTTTTGGAATTATGGTATACCTCGGTATTCGAGCATCGTTATTAGGAGGAATTATTACAGTGACATTACTCACAATTCCGATTGTCGTACGGACGGTTGACGAATTGATCAAAACAATTCCTGAAGATCTAAAGAATGTGACCCTTTCGTTAGGTACTACACGTTGGGAATTGGCAAAGGTTATGTTAAGAAGTATCCGTACGGGATTACTCACCGCTATTCTGCTTGCCTTTGGACGTGCTATTGGCGATGTTGCGGGAGTTTTGTTGACAACGGGTTTTAGTGATAACCTTCCAAAATATATTGATGAACCGGCGGCAACATTGCCGTTGGCTATCTTTTTTCAGTTAAGCAGCCCTATTCCTGAAGTACAGGGTCGAGCGTATGCTTCGGCCCTCGTTTTAACAATCATTATTTTAATTATCGTAGTATGCACCCATATCCTTCAATCGAAACAAAAGAATCGTCGCTAGTGCATTCGTTAAGCGATCCGCACATCAAAATCAAGGATCTTAATGTTTATATCGATGGCCGACATATACTCAAAAATATTAATCTCGCTCTGCCTAACAATAGTGTAACCTCTATTATTGGCCCTTCTGGCTGCGGAAAAACCACGCTATTGAAGACGCTTAATCGATTAGTAGACGATACTAAGGGCGTTGAAATAACGGGGTCAGTACTTGTTAATGGGGAGGATATCTATGATAAGCATGCTGAGGTCACACATATTCGTAAGAAAATGGGGCTTTTGTCCCAAAAACCTTACCCATTACCAATGTCGATTTATGATAATGTGGCGTATGGGCCTCGTATACATGGTACTCGAAGCAAAAACGAATTGGACAAGATTGTGGAAAGGCAATTGCGAAATGTGGCGCTATGGGACGAAGTCAAGGACCGTCTTGGACATTCTGCCGCTGGCTTGTCAATAGGTCAACAGCAAAGGCTTTGTCTGGCAAGAGGACTGGCTGTAGAACCTGAAATTATACTTGGCGATGAGTCTACGTCAGCGTTAGATCCGCTGTCTACTGCAAAAATCGAGGAGCTATTGATTGAATTGAAGAAAGATTATACGATAGTTTTAGTGACTCATATATTGCGGCAAGCAAGAGGGGTCTCTGATTATATTATTTTTGTTTATGGTGGAGAAATACTTGAGTTTGGTCCAACAGAGCAGGTTTTACTAAATCCGCAAAATGAAATCACAAAACAGNNAGCGGTAGCGAGTTAAGCAGCAATATGCGGAGCTATTGATTTTAGAATGAATAGCTCCGCATTTTATGTGTCAAATCGATTAAGTTTTCTATCGTAGTTGGAACAGGTCTTCGACTCCGAGTATTTTTTTAGATGTAAAGCCCTCTGCATATTTTACCTGTATATATCTTCCAAATTCGCGAGCTCTAGCCGCGGTAGACTCCATGAAATCCGGATTAGAAATATAAGTCTGCGGCTCATCCGGGTTTACATTTTCTCCCGTATAAAATTGAGTTTTATAAGCTAGCACGGATTTTTCTTTGATGTGATAATAATCTGTTATATCAATAACAACATCCGGTTTGATATAATAATCCTGTACAAATTGTAATACCAACCGAGGACGATGAATTTCCTGAGGACGATTGTCCTGGTCAAAAGTTTCTATTTTTCTCAAGCCGGCAAGAAAACAGGCTTCGTTTACCATTTGTCCGGCTCTCCCATGGTCAGGATGGCGGTCAGTAATAGCGTTTGTAATGATAATTTCTGGTTGGTATTTACGTATGGCACGTATGACTGCCATCTTTTCCATTTCAGCATTTTCAAAAAAACCATCTCTCAGGCCAAGATTTTCTCTAGCAGCTAGCCCAAGGATAGGCGCTGCATCTTTTGCTTCCTGAGCCCTCGTCTCTGCCGTGCCTCTTGTGCCGAGCTCACCTGCGGTNNTTGGTATATGGACAATATGCAATTTTTGATTTGCGCCGTGAAAACTGGGGGCAAAGGTAGGAAGTTTATGGTTTACTCTTGTAAAAGACGCTCAATATTGCGGCAAATTTTACTTGATAATGGCGAAGTGACTGGGTAATAAAAGTCAATCACCTCCCCTTTTTTGTTTACTAAATATTTATGGAAATTCCAGGCAGGCTTACTGTTGATGCGTCCATTTTGTTCTTTGTTCGAAAGAAAATTGTATAAAGGTGTCGTGTATTCACCCACAACATGGCTGCGTTTAAAAATAGGGAAACTCACCTGTTGATTGATCCGACAGAATGTCTCCAATGTACTTCCTGTTAATGGTTCCTGGTTGCGGAAATTATTTGCCGGAAAAGCTAAGATCTCGAATCCTTGATCTTTGTATTTCTGATAAAGTTTTTCCAGTGATTTGAATTGTTTTGTAAATAGACATTGACTGGCAGTATTCACGATCAGTAGAACTTTCCCTTCGAAATCAGCAAGGGATTTCCGTTTGCCGTTAAACTGGAGCGCATCAAAGTCATATACTGTTTTCATCTGTTTTTGTTTAAGGGTGTGTCTTTCAGATTTTAATCTTACCATCTTCTACATGGTGGGTCGAGGGCGCGATTTTTCGAATTCATGGATGATATTCTCGATCTCAAAATCTTCTTTGGGATTGTAAGTAGATTTTAGGTTGTGCCCAAAGATTTTAGCTACGCCCTGATAAAAGAAGGCCGAAATTCCCCCTTTCATTTCTTTGACCATTTCATAACCAGTGTGTCCTGTATAACGATCGATTAATTTGATGAGTATTTTCCCTTGGGAGATAGTCATATTTTTGATTTCGCGATCAAACATCTGTTTTACATCGTTTTCACATTTTTCCACGAGAGCCTTCTGCTCTTTTTTGTCTGANNGTTACTGCTAGATCCCTGTCGAGTTGATCATACCTTTTTTGGGCATATATGGCATAAGGGAGCACTTTAAGTACATTTCTGCGAAAACGAAGATATTCTCTCCGAGCTTCCTCACTAGACCAGATGCGTTTTCCAACAACGACCACCTCAGGGATTGGAAACCAGGGTAAAATCTCACCTGTAGGTAAAGTAGTTGTCATATAATCAGCAACAGTTTCTTGGGCACCTTCTCCATACAGAGGAAGAGTGAGTGACCGCGACTGTGCCCAGCCAGAAATAGTCCCAAGTAAAAAAAGCAACGCAACTGGAATTGTCTTCATTTGAGCAATTATATAACCTTTTTAATTTGACAATGCTATTATATTTTGGTAGATTTATTACAAAATAAGTTAGTATTGTCCTTAATATACAAAGTACAATAATTAAAATTACACAAAAATACTCAAAAAACATCATTTACCTGTAACGTTTATGAAAGATTATGTGATTGATATTGAAGCAGAAAACAAAGAAATAAGGAAACGTTACCGTGCTCTATTACGCGCCTGTAAACCAACATTACAACGTGGGGACAAACAAGAGATCCGGAAAGCTTTTGATTTAGCATTGGATAGTCACAAAGAAATGCGCCGAAAATCGGGAGAACCTTACATTTATCATCCTATTGCAGTTGCTCAGATTGCAGCTGAGGAGATCGGTTTGGGAACAACATCTATTGTGTGTGCTTTACTCCATGATGTAGTAGAGGATACGAATGTTACTTTGGATGAAATCGAAGAGATGTTTGGTAAGAAGGTTCGTCGTATTATCGATGGGCTGACTAAGATTNNCACAGGAAAATGTTGTTAACGCTGGCAGATGATGTCCGGGTTATCCTTATAAAATTAGCTGATAGGCTCCACAATATGAGGACAATGGAGTTCATGGCGCGTGACACACAATTGAAAATTGCTTCTGAGACCAGCTATTTGTATGCTCCCTTGGCACATCGCCTAGGATTGTATGCGATTAAGTCTGAGCTGGAGGATCTTTCGATGAAGTATACTGATCCTGATACATATAAGTTTATCGCCCGCAAGTTAAATGAAAAGAAGGCTGAGCGCGAAAGATTTATCGGTGACTTTGTCGGCCCCATTAAGGGGATACTGGAAGAACAAGGCGTTAAAGCCGCGGTGTTCGGAAGACCTAAATCCATACATTCCATTTGGAATAAAATGCGGAAAAAATCAATTCCATTCGAGGAGGTTTATGATCTGTTTGCCATTCGGATTGTAATTGATGCCGTTGATGAAAAAGAAAAGACTGAATGTTGGAAAGTCTATTCTATCGTCACTGATTTATATCGCCCGAACCCAGATCGACTGCGTGATTGGGTTTCTTCTCCAAAAGGAAATGGTTATGAATCTTTGCACACGACGGTCATGGGACCTAAAGGTCAGTGGGTAGAGGTGCAGATCCGTACAAAAAGAATGAATGAAATTGCAGAAAAGGGATTTGCAGCACATTGGAAATACAAGGAATCTAATTCAGATTCAGGTTTAGATCAATGGATAAAAAAGGTGCGTGATGTATTGAGTAGTCCAGATCAGAATGCAATGGACTTCGTGGATGATTTTAAAATGAATCTCTTTTCTGATGAGATCTTTATCTTCACGCCGAAAGGTACATTGATCCAGCTACCCAATAATGCGACTGCCTTAGATTTTGCTTTTGAAATTCACTCCGATATCGGGGCGAGCTGTATTGGTGCCAAAGTTAATCACAAACTTGTCCCGCTTAGTCATGTGTTACAAAATGGTGATCAAGTTGAAATCATCACCTCAAGTAAACAATCTCCCAAAGAAGATTGGCTAAATTTTGTCGTCACAGCAAAAGCAAAATCCAAGATTAGATCTTCACTAAAGGAAGAAAAACGACGCGTTGCAGAAGATGGAAAGGAAATTTTAGAACGAAAATTAAAATCTTTAAAGGTTACCTATAATACGGATAACATCAATAAAATTGCGAATTTTTTGAAATATCCGAGCTCACAAGATCTTTTCTATAATGTCGCGAAAGGGATTGTTGATATCAAGCAGCTTCGAGAATATGTCGCACATGAAAAGGCTGTTGAAATAAATACCGGTTCTTCGTCAGGAAATCAGTTTAATAACCATATCGGTGGCTTGGTTGAAAAGATCAATAAGAAAGAGTTTGATACTATTCTTATTGGCGACGATATGCAGAAAGTGGACTATACATTAGCCCCTTGTTGTAATCCAATCCCTGGTGATGATATTTTTGGTTTTTTGACGGTTAATGATGGTATAAAAATTCATCGCACCAGTTGTCCCAATGCTTCTAAATTAATGGCCAATTATGGCTATCGTATTTTAAAGGCGCGTTGGGCGTCCACGAAAGATTCCGCATTTTTAACAGGACTTCATATCGTAGGTATTGATGACGTAGGATTGGTTAATAAGATAACGACAGTTATTTCGCAAGAATTTGCCGTCAATATACGATCCTTGGCTATTTCCAGTAATGAAGGTATTTTTGATGGGAATATTATGGTTTATGTAAATGATACAGCACAGTTGGATAGTTTAATGAAAAACCTTAAACAAGTTCGAGGTATAACGGGGGTAAATCGTTACGAATCTGAAAATTAATCAGATGAATATCATAATTTGGCTGTATGGCTAAATAAAGTTCCATATTGCCATTTCCTCTTTCGTAACGGACTTTTTTATTGATGAAATATCAATCTTAATTGGTAAATTTGTAAAAGAATCTTTTTACTATGAATCAAGCTGAAAATTTTGCAACTGTAAAAAAAATCTTTGAAGCCTACTTAGAAAATAAAAATCTAAGAAAAACTCCAGAACGTTATGCGATCTTGGAAGAGATATATTCACGCACCGATCACTTTGATGTAGAATCTTTATATATCCATATGAAGAACAAAAAATATCGTGTCAGTCGTGCTACAGTTTATAATACCCTAGAACTTTTGGTGTCTTGTGATTTAGTTACCAAGCATCAATTTGGTCGGAATATGGCTCAATTTGAGAAATCCTATGGTTTCAAACAACACGATCACGTGATTTGTATTGAATGTAATAAGGTCGTTGAGTTCTGTGACCCTCGTATCAATCAAATTCAGAGCCTAATGGGTGATCTTTTGAAATTCGACATCAAGCACCACTCACTTAATTTGTACGGTGTTTGTGAAGACTGTCAAATTAAGAACAAAAAAGAAGAAGTTGTAGCTCATGAAGCTATTTCAAATTAATCTTATATTTTCTTAAATATAATAGTACATTTGTTCAGGAATGTTCAGGAGTAAAATTCCTGAACATTTTATTTTTAAATAGAGTCNNTTACTTTAAAAGCTATGCAAGTTGATGTGCTTTTGGGCTTACAATGGGGTGACGAGGGTAAAGGTAAAATCGTAGACGTATTTTGTCCAAAATACGATTTAATCGCTCGTTTCCAAGGCGGCCCTAACGCCGGACACACGTTGGAATTCGATAACAAGAAATTCGTACTCAACACAATTCCATCTGGTATCTTCAATGAAGGTACACTAAATCTTATTGGTAATGGCGTCGTTATCGATCCAATTATCTTAAAAAGAGAGTTAGACAATCTTAAGACAGCTGGTTTTGATCCGGTGGGTAAAGGTAATTTGGTTTTAGCGCGTAAAGCACACCTTATTTTGCCAACGCACCAATTATTAGATGCTGCTTCAGAATCAAAAATGGGTGCAGGAAAAATTGGATCTACACTTAAGGGAATTGGTCCGACTTACATGGATAAAACTGGTAGAAACGGTTTACGTGTTGGCGATACTACTCTTCCAGATTTTCAAGAACGTTATCAAAAGTTGAAGGAAAAACATTTAAGTATCCTTTCGCATTATGGTGAAATTCCTGACTTCAGTGAAAAGGAAAAAGCATTTTTAGACGCAATTGAGTTCATCAAGTCTATTCCACATGTTGATTCTGAACATTTGGTAAATAAATACTTGAAAGAAGGAAAACGTGTTTTAGCAGAGNNAGATGTTGATTTTGGCTCATATCCATTTGTAACTTCTTCCAATACGACAACAGCTGGAGCTTGCACAGGACTTGGTATTGCGCCGAATAAAATTGGTAAAGTATACGGTATCTTTAAAGCGTATGCAACTCGTGTAGGTGGTGGCCCCTTCCCTACTGAACTTCATGATGAGACTGGTGAAAAGTTACGTCAGCTTGGCCATGAATTCGGAGCGACTACTGGCCGCGCGCGTCGTACAGGTTGGATTGATATACCAGCTTTGAAATATGCAATAATGCTTAATGGCGTAACTGACTTAATCATGATGAAGGCTGACGTTTTGGATACATTCGATAAAATTTATGCCTGTACACATTATAAATATAATGGTGAAGTGATTGACTATATGCCATATGAGATTATAACACACCAAGCTGAGCCTATCTTAGAAGAGATTGAAGGCTGGAAACAAGATTTAACCGGCATAACATCCGAGGGAGAAATACCAGAAGCGTTAAAAAATTATATTTCTTATTTAGAGAAAGCTCTAGAGGTGCCTATTACGATCTTATCAGTAGGTCCTGACCGGAAACAAACGTTAGCTTTATCAAAATAAACTATGCGGATCGAAAGTTTTGATCTTCTCGATTCTAAAGATAAATTTCATCAAAAAGCCCTGCATTGGTCGGGGCAATTTGATGAAATTTCTTTCTTTAATAGTAATGGGATGTCTGACCAATGGGGGAGATTTGAAAGCGTGCTGGCCGTTAAGGCACTATTCTCTCTTCGTGCTAATAAAAATGTACTTGTTCAGCTTGAACAGTTTTTGGAATCACATCCAGCTCAGTTTATTCCGGGATTTTTATCTTATGACATCAAGAATGAGATTGAAGAATTACAAACAACAGGTAAAGATCATCTTGAATTTCCCGAAGCTTTTTTCTTCGTGCCGGCAATTACAGTCCGATTGGCAAAGGATAAAGTGTATATAGAAGCTGAAGATCCCCTCAAGATCTACCAAGCTATCTCCGATACTGAGATTCCTCCAGCTAAAACAACAATTTCCGTGCAAATGCAATCACGCTGGACACGGAGTGAATATATCAAAGCGTTTGAAAATACACAGGCACATATTCAGCGTGGAGACATTTATGAAGTAAATCTTTGCCAGGAATTTTTTGCGGAGGATGCCGACATCTCACCGGTGGAAGTTTACCATAGATTGAACGCTGTTTCACCTACTCCATTTAGCTCATTTTTCAAAGTTGGACATCATTTTATCATAAGTGCTTCTCCGGAACGCTTTTTAGCGAAAAGGAACGGAAAGTTGATTTCGCAACCAATTAAAGGAACAGCGAGAAGAGGAGCTAATTCAGTGGAGGATAAGCAGATTGTAGCCGATATGTTACAATCTCAGAAAGAAATAGCTGAAAATGTGATGATTGTCGATTTGGTTCGCAACGATTTGACACGTAGTGCATTACCAGGAACGGTCGAGGCTACTCATCTTTTTGAAATTCAATCCTTTGAACAGGTACACCAAATGATCTCAACTATTACTTGTTTACAAGACCCACAGATTTCCAATGTGGGTGTATTTAAAAATACCTTTCCAGCAGGCTCCATGACTGGTGCACCTAAGATAGCCGCTATGCAAATCTGTGATCAAATTGAAGTTNNCGGCGATACAATATGTGATGAGTTCGACTTTAATGTCGTTATTCGGTCGTTGCTATATAATAAAGAAAAGCAATATCTCTCCTTGCATACAGGCGGAGCGATTACCAACCAAGCTTCTGCAGAACAGGAATATCAAGAATGTCTTTTGAAGGCCTCAGCTGTCTTTAAGGCTTTGGATACAAATTTGAGGTAATAAACTATACTAATTTTGTAGAGAATATTTTTTGCTTCAACTATTTTTTCGACCTTTGTGCTATTGGCAACACAAACTCCTTATATCGATCTGCATACTCATCGGAATTACCCGATTAGAGAACGGTGTATTCTTTCTCTAAAAAATATTGCATTGAACCATGCTGAAAAAATAACTAACGCAGATTGTTCAATAGGTTTGCATCCATGGTATATCGATGGGGAAAGTGTTGGCGATTTGGCATTAATGGCAGATGAATTAAAGCGCGATCAAGTTTTGGCTGTAGGTGAATGTGGTTTGGATAAAAATATCGCCATTCCCCTGNNTTTTTGATCAGCAAGTTTTGTTGGCCCAAACGTATCGAAAACCGCTGATTGTACATTGTGTGCGAGCTTTTGAGGAAGTTGTCAGTAGCTTGAGAAAAGCTAATTTTAAACGAGCTGTTATTTTCCATGGGTATCGTAAAAATTGGATTTTGGCTCAACAATTAATGAATCAAGGCTATTATCTTTCAATAGGTATGCACTGTTTAAATGGGAGTCAAGACGAACTCTTGAGAAATATTTCGTTAGCGCACTTGTTTCTGGAAACAGATACAGACACAACCACGGATATTTCTTTACTTTACCAATATGTAGCTAGAGTGAGGTTGATCGAATTGGAAGAGTTAAAATGGACTTTATACCAAAATTATAGGAGTGTATTTGATAAATGAAGCCATCATGATTTTTAAATTATGACATTGAATAAGTTGTAGCGGTTTCATCGTAGTATAAAAACAAATTGAATAAATGAAAGATTTAAGTTGGCTGTCACGTACCGAAGCATTAATCGGTAGAGCGGCGGTTGAGAAATTAGCAAATTCGCATGTGATGGTTTTGGGTCTAGGAGGAGTCGGCTCGTTCGCTGCAGAATTTATATGTCGTGCAGGAATCGGCAAAATGACAATTATCGACGGAGATACTGTCGACCCATCCAACCGTAATAGGCAACTACCCGCCTTGGCTACCAATCATGGCGAAGCAAAAGCGGAGATTATGCGAGAAAGATTATTAGCAATCAATCCAGAATTGGATTTAACAGTGATACAGGATTTTATCATTCCAGAAAAAATACCAGCTTTGTTAGATTTGGCGCCAGATTATTGCATAGAAGCGATTGACAGTATCACACCTAAGTTATTTTTTATTCGGAGAGCTTTGGAGGCCAATATACCATTTGTGAGTTCAATGGGGGCTGGAGGTAAGGTAGATCCAACAAAAATAAAAATTGCTGATATCGGCAAATCTTATAATTGTAAATTAGCCCAACACATCCGCAAGAAATTGCGCAAGCATGGTATTCGTGACGGAGTAAAGGTCGCATTTTCCACTGAGCTGCCTGATAAGAATTCGTTATTATACACAGACGGAAGTAATTTTAAGAAGTCTGCCTATGGGACGATGTCATATCTGCCAGCAGCTTTTGGTGGCGCCATTGCATCGGTTGCCATAAGAGATCTTATAGAAAACGCTTAATTTTTGTATGAGGTGGGATATAACAACACATAAAAAACTCTTGACATTATTTAGTCACTTGTTTTCTTTATGTGTTGTTATCGACTTGTTACGCCTTTCATATTAATACCTTTTGGTTTGATATGTTCCAGTTTATTCTTGAGTGTATCTATTTTTGATTTTTCAAGATTGCCAGTCGCAATTATAATTCCTTGCTTAACTTGTGCGGTGATGGTTGGGAAATCTTGCAAAACAAGGTTAACATCTCTCGTTAAGGTTGAGTCCACATCGTCAACCAATATTTCATGATATTTTTCGCGTGCGTCTTCTGGTTCAGGAAGATTTACAATAATATTGTTGTGGATGGATTTGATATCCCCACCTCCCACTATTTTAGTTTTATCCTCGATATCCTGTTTGAGTGAATCTGATCCTATTTGACCATTCAAAGTTACATTACCTTCTTCAACATCCACTTCAATACCAGCGGTAGTTTTCAAAGCTGCCTCGATTTTCGACCTCAATTTATTATCCGATTCCGGAGATCTGCAAGAGTGTATAAACATTAAAGCGCCCAATGAAGTCGCCAAAAGTAAACTATTCAATTTCATGCTATCCTTCTTTTCTGTATTAAATAAAAACAGATAGGTTGGGATATTGTTTAGTTTTTCTTCATTTGAAGGGCTTAGTAAATTGCTTGAATGTTGCTATTAAGTTTGTTGAAAATAAAACTATCACCTATTTTTTTGCCAATAAGTAATTGTCCTATAGGTGAAGCCGGAGAAATAACAAAAACGTTCGTATCCCTTACTTTCAGTGCCCCAATACTTATTGCAATTAAATAGAGACCTGTACTTGTTTGAATAAGGCTTCCTAATCTGATGAAATCGGGTGTATCGTCGCCTATTGTAGATTCTATGCTGATCAGCTGTTGAAGATCTTTTTTTGCTTCCACGAGTTGTTTTTGGTAGCGATTGATGTCTTGTTGAATCATCTCACGTGAAGTTTCATATTTGTCACCAGCACTGCTCTTAGTATCATCATTACTTGAATCCCGTGCTGTTTCCAATGCTGATTCTATCATCGTTATACGTTCTTTGGTACGCTGTAACGCTATGTCGAGACTCACCTTTTTTATGTCGAAATAGTTATTTGTCATGTTGAAAAATAAGGAATAAGTTTTATTCAAAAAAAAATAAAAACAATAAGCTTAGTCTCAATAGGATATAATAAATCAGGGGGAAATAATATAAATAAGGTTGCAGTGAAGTAAAAATTTACTACATTTGTGCACTGAAACACGGAAAGGTGTCAGAGTGGTCGAATGAGCAGTCCTGGAAAGACTGTATACGGGATGACTGTATCGAGGGTTCGAATCCCTCCCTTTCCGCCAAATGATACAAATGCCACGAATAATCGCTATTCGTGGCATTTTTGTTTTTACTACTATAAATACGCTCTGGAAGCGTTTTTAACCCATAAAGTCCAGTTCCTTCCCTTTCTGCTAAGACTTACTATACTTTAAAAGAGTTGCCTCCTACCGCCCGTGCTGATGTCTCTGGATTTATAAAAGTATAATTATGACGGGGGAAATATTGTATTCATCGAGAATAACTATGGATTTAATCCGTAAATGAGTGCTATTTAAAAATGGGCTGAAATTCAAGTAATAATTTATTACATAAATTACTATACAGATTGTTATTAATTAGCTTAAAAATTATGTAGGCTTCGGATTACACGAACAAAAACGATAGATTTGTGAAATTATTCAAACAACTGCAATGGGAGAAAAAATAGCTGTAATCGGAGGACTTGGTACCTTATCAGGTGGAGATCTGTTCTTTAAATTACTCAAAAACANNAAAATCAGCTTGATTATCACTTTATATTCGAACAGCAACCTTACAGCCAAATCAATCTTCCACTGCATCAGGAAGAGGATATCAAGTCAAGAAAATTCTATAGTTATAACATATGTAAAAATTTTGAACAGAGAGGTATAACTAAAATTCTTCTGCCCTGTTTTGCGAGTCATTCATTTCTCGATGAACTCCAAAAAGAAATTGCAATTCCCATTGTAAATATCTTTATTGCAATTGCCAAATATGTAAAAACTCGCTTTCCTGTAGGGACCAGAATAGGCATAATGACTTCTGATTACGTCAAACAAAAGATGATGCTTGAGAAATATTTTAGTTACTATGAATTGATATATCCTGCTGAGCAAACAAAATTGATGGAAGCGATCTATGGGAAATATGGAATTAAAAATGGGTACTTGGAAGGTATTCCTCTGGAATATATCAATGAGATATGCAAAGAATTGATAAGCAATAAGTGTGATGTTATTCTTCCTGGTATAACCGAACTATCTCTTCTTATTGAGCCGCTGCGTAGAAGAGGAATTCCGATACTTGACGTAAATCAAATCTATGCGGACTATGCGCTTGAAAACAGTTCTGGAAAAATTGAAAGGCCATTTAAGCTCGGTATTCTTGGGGGTGTCGGTCCATCTGCGACTGTAGACTTTATGAATAAGATCATCAAAAATACACCAGCAAAGAAAGATCAGGACCATATTAAAATGGTTGTCGAACAGAATCCACAGATTCCGGATAGAACTGCAAATCTTGTTAATAAAGAAACCGATCCAACAGTAGCCATGTTTTCAACCTGCAAGCGGCTTGAAGCTGAAGGAGCGGATACTATTGCGATTCCTTGTAATACTGCACATGCCTTTGTAGGAAGTATTCAGGAATATTTAAAAATTCCGATTATCAATATGCTTACTACAACAGCGGAGTATATTGTTAAAAGATTTGGAAAATCGACAAAAGTTGGCCTGCTTGCTACCAGTGGTACCGTCCAGAGCGGCGTATATCATGATGTATTTATAGCAGCGGGTGTGACAGTGATCATACCAGACACCATACATCAACAGTTGGTGATGGAGAGTATTTACGGAGAAAAAGGAGTTANNTTTGTGGGCGGCAGATACTAGCAGTAGCAGATCACCTCATTGGGCTCGGCGCAAAGGTGATTATCCTGGGTTGTACTGAACTACCCCTTCTTTTTCCATCTGAGGAGCAAATCTATATTGACAACAGAGCGATACAGCTTGTTGATCCAACCGGAGTGCTTGCGAAGAAAATTGTGGCTATGGCAAAGGATTTTTCAAATAAAGTCTAGCGTTTCGTCCTGACAAAATTATTTGTAAAAAAGGAACCCAATTTTTTTTATTATAATCTAATCCCTAAAAATTTTTTAAGTTTATTCCTGTGATCTTCACTATACCACTTATTAACTCAGATACCATTGAATTGCAACTCCGATAGATAAATAACTTTAGCATTTCTTTTCCAAGCTATGTAAATAAGGATTACAAAGTCTATCTTTTCTTAATAAATTAATGATAAACATTTTATAAATCAATAATTTATAGCTATATTTAACTTATAGTCAAGCATTGGTTTTTGTTAAGAGGAATTCTTTTTCTTGCAATTTCAATTGCTATTTTGTTATCAAATAATAGGTGAATACAATATCCATTCTTGCGAACAAAAGATTAATAACAGTGATGAGTCGATTGGACGGCTACAGTTTTGAATAAATAAATACTAATATATAATACAATGCAAGAAGGAACAATAAAATTCTTTAACCAGACCAAAGGTTTTGGTTTTATTACACCAGCTAATGGTGGTCAGGACATTTTCGTCCATGTGTCGGGTTTAGTCAACGACGTTCGCGACAACGACAAAGTCACTTACGAAGTACAAAGTGGAAAAAAAGGCTTGAACGCAATTAACGTTCGTGTAGCTTAAATCTCTTTAAACCAATAAGTAGTACCAACAAAGTGCAATAGGAAGTAAATTGCACTTTGTTTGCAGGAAAATAATTTCGTCATTCAAACTTTTCAAAAACTCTCTGAAGAGCAGGCCGTATTCCATGTATCAGAACGAACTTCTTAAGGAACTTTTACTGCAGAAGTAGTACTCAATAGATTATGTAAAAATATGGTGAAAAAAGTGTAGTTTACCTGATTAGTAAAGTACTGAATTGTTAGCCAATTTGATTTTTTTAAATGCTTCCAATAACATAAAGATCGCTAAGCGTTGGAGCATCCTTTCCTCCTTCGTCCTCCAATGTAATTGCAAATGCTTGGGCTTCTGGAATATCCAGCATCTTACTGATGTCACCTTGT
>DKIT01000041.1:2568-3029 GCA_002454415.1 Sphingobacterium sp. UBA6711 | reverse complement strand
CATCTTAATTATTCCGTTGTAACAAATACTGTATGTTTCTTTAAAACTTAATAAAAGATTGCCATATATAGTTTTAAAACAACCAAAGGAGATATTAAAATGAAGCTGGATTTTACAACAATTGAAAAGCAAGCCAAATTGCTACAAGAAGAGCAAGAAAAGATCGAGCAACGAGATCATGAATTTCAAGTTGCCTTAGATAAACACAGAGAATCCCTTAAGAATTTATTTAAAGATCTTTTCTCCGACCGAGAAATTAAGACTGAAAATGGAGGTCACTTCTGTGTAACCTTCAGAGATTTCAAAATTTCCTTATTGATTGAAACTGCTAAATTTGAAAATGGCGTTCCTGTAAAATTAAACTCCGTAAATCCTGTTATTATTAAATGCAAGAAAGATAAGCCGATTGCAAAAGCACAGTTTACAGATGCAACCCAATATCTAGATAACCATTTAGACAC
>DKIT01000041.1:896-2538 GCA_002454415.1 Sphingobacterium sp. UBA6711 | reverse complement strand
TTAAGCAAGAAGATAAGACCCAACTGGTACAATTTTCTGAACTTCCCACTTATTTCCAACTAGTTTTAGACGCAAATGCATAAAATAGAGCCCTCTGCAGAGGGCTTTTTCATATATTATTTTTTTATCATTTAAATTTTAAAAAATAAAATCAGTCAAATACTTTTTCTACTTATCTATGAATTATTTAACTCAATTTTAACATCCAATACTTCAAAAATATTTGATTCTTCTTAAAATTACTTGTATATACATGTTTATATTTGCTTATACAAATATGAATAAATAAGAATAGGATGGCTCTTAAAGGATAAGGAGAGTGAAATGGACTCATCGGCTGGGAAACCTAATAGTAGTTTTATAGAAAATCGAAGTATTGATTTTATTCCTGAAAATGAAAGACATGGCGGAGTATTTGCCCAATTCACCCTATGGTTTGGTGCTAACTTACAAATCACAGCCATTGTGACAGGCGCGCTAGCCGTTGTGTTAGGCGGGGATGTTTTTTGGTCTATTATTGGCTTATTAGTAGGACAATGTTTTGGTGCTGCCGTCATGGCACTACATGCTGCCCAAGGTCCTAAACTTGGCCTCCCTCAAATGATTTCAAGCCGTGTGCAATTTGGGGTTTATGGCGNNGTATTCCAATCATACTCGTTTGCCTTATGTATATTGGTTTTACCGCAACTGGAGAGGTATTAGCGGGTAAAGCAATTGCACATTTGGCACATGTCAGCAACACAACTGGTATCTTAATTTATGCAAGTTTAATCATTTTATTCGCAACGATTGGATACCGTTTAATCCATTTGGTAGGCAAAGTAGCCAGTATTATTGGTTTGATTGCTTTTGTGATTATTTTGACTCAGATCTTCGCACTTTCTGATTTTTCTGAACTCTTAGCAGTACGTCATTTCAGCTGGTCTTCATTCTTGTTAGCAGTTTCCCTTTCTGCTTCTTGGCAAATCTCTTTTGGTCCCTATGTTGCAGATTATTCTCGATATCTTCCAACTAAAACATCTTCATCTCGTGTTTTTTGGGCTGTCGGCTTAGGTTCTTTAATTGGCTCACAGATTTCTATGAGCTTAGGCGTTTTAATCGCTCAGGTTGCAAACGGCAATTTTGTTGGAAATGAAGTTCAATATGTTGTGGGTATGAACCCAATTGCCCTTGTCGTAACCTTTCTATATTTTAGTATCGCTTTTGGGAAAGTTACTCTAACGACCTTAAATGCCTATGGCAGTTTTATGTGTATTGCTACGATTTGGAATAGTTTCAAATCGACAAATCAAATCTCAAAAATAACAAGATTATTGATTGTCCTTGCTATGGTTGTAGTCTCAACCTTTATTGCAATTATAGGTGAACATACTTTTTTAAGCGCCTTTAAAGCATTTATTTTGTTTTTACTCACCTTTTTTATTCCGTGGAGTGCCATTAATCTTGTTGATTACTACTTTATCTCTAAAGAAGAATGTGATGTAGATGCACTCTATGATCCAAATGGTAAGTATGGCCGTTGGAATCGGATTGGAATTACCTGCTACTTTCTAGGTATTTTGATTCAACTGCCATTTATTGATAGTAAATTCTATACGGGTCAAATTGCGGCATTGCTAGGAGGAATCGATTTATCGTGGCT
>DKIT01000041.1:0-831 GCA_002454415.1 Sphingobacterium sp. UBA6711 | reverse complement strand
CTGATCAAATCAAATAATGAAACTAGATAAGCTATCAAAGTCGATCACCTTGATAGCTTATAAAATAATTTTACGGTTATTCTGATAGCGCTTTAGCCTGTGCCGAAATAGGCAATCCAAATAACTTATCAAAGCTCCAATTAAATATAAAAGTATAGATAGGGATAATGATAATAAAGGCCACATCTAACCAAAAAGCAGCAACCAGAGAAATATCCATCCACCATGAAATAAGAGGAATCAAAAACAAGACTAAGGTAAGTTGGAAACCATTAGCATGCCCCACTCTACGCTTAACTGTACGGATATGGCTGCTTTGTCTAGCTTCCCATTTCTCATATAAAATATTGTAGATAAAATTCCAAGTTACAGCGATGGTCGTAATCATGACAGAGAGTGGTCCTGTATGTTCAACACTATCACCTGCCAAAATCGCTAACCCTACTGATGAAATAACCATTCCGATTATTTCATAGGAAGAAACATATACAATTCGACGCTTTATACCTTGCATAATCACTAAACTCTGCTTAATTCCTTATATTTTAATTTCAGTCAAAATCATATATAAAGTTAATAGCTTTCAGTTCAGCTGATATCAAAATGAATTTTAACAGTGAAAATATTGAACTTTTCATAACCGTACTCGATACGGGTTCTTTCTCTGCGGCTGCTCGTAAACTAAATCGAGTCCCCTCAGCAGTAAGTATGGCCGTTGCTAATTTAGAAGCAGAATTGGGTTATATATTATTTGAACGGACTCCTCGAAAGGTCATTCCTACCGCTGCAGCATTAGCCTTGGAACCTCAAGCACGGATCATTTCTGAACAA
>DKIT01000040.1 GCA_002454415.1 Sphingobacterium sp. UBA6711 | reverse complement strand
ACTATTTTTTTAGTAGTCATTTCGGCTGGATCTATGCCTATTTTTACAACAAGAATAAAAATGAATTTACGTTTAGAGCTTATGAGAAAAATAATTCCTACGAATTCACAATCCAGGCTTTAAGCGAAGTAATGGCCTTACTGTGTTCCGGATTACATCACTCAATTCATGGCTTAGATATCATCGCGCATTGGCTAAATGAACAATACTTAGCCGCACATCTTCAGGAAGTTTTCGGACAGGAAGTTTTAACTATCAATCATCTAAGAGAATTATCAGGGCTATCTAAATCCCAAAGTCCAGTAAGTTCTATTTCAAATTATGCTGGTCCACTTTCATTAGAAAAAATTCTGGCTGGAATATCATCATGAACGGATATAGTTACTTAGAAGATACTCAAGAATTAAAGCTTGAGCCATTTCGAGACTTCTATCAAGCACTGGCAGAAGCAAAGCTAGAAAGTTTTCAAAATTCAATCAAACTCAATGACTTCATTAAACCTACTGAAATTATTGAACTTAACAATATTATAAATCAAAAACTTATAGAAAAATCAATCAGTGAATCNNATCTTATTGCAGTCATTAATACCCCTTCAGCATATCAAGCTAATGCCCTGAAATGGGCCATTTTCAATACTAGATGTATTGAATTGCTTGATAGCAAAGAACATGCAGCCACCGTAGCAAATCTTTGTATGCGTTTTCGTTTAGCCTGCAGAAAAAGGGAATACCATTGGCTTTATAACTTCTTACCAGCTCTCCCGATGGAGTTGGAGGATCTACTTGAGTTTTTAAATAAAGCTGAAACAGAGAATAAAAATTTACTTGAACGTTCTACTCCAAAATTAACAGCAAAACAAATTGGACAATTGGCAAATATCCGCGTTATTTATACGTATGCGCATACGCAATCAGATCGGCAAAAAAGACACAGGCAAAATAATCCAAGCGCCCAGGAGCCTCCTCAAATCGATGTTAGGAAAACATCAAAAATAACTATCGATGATGAGCAAACACATCAGACTTATTTTGAACGCGGTATAGCAAAACAACCACGTGAGGATAAAACTATAGAAAAAGTTGAAGACCATAATTTTGAATTCAACCCACTAGAGCAATCTTCTATTACAGCTCAGATCAATAATCTCAAAAACAGAATTCTGCATCAAAACAAGAATGAATTAATGAGCAAGTCAAATCCTCATGTCTTCGATTTACCTACCGCACAGTACATTATGCAAATTTTATTAGAACGGGCAGAAAACTCTCCAATTCATGCATTGCTTTTATTCTCAGTACTTAGTTTCACGCATTATGAAGAGCTACTGGTATTCAGAACTCGTTTCTTTCTAAGCTCAAGAAGTAAAGAAATCCGTTTTAGTCATGAAAACTGTTTTTTCAAGCAAGGTATTGATAATTCGAAATTTAAAGATGCATTATTAAAAGAATATATGCTCAACATTGGTAATTCTTTTACCATCCCCTTACCCAAAGTTTATTTAGATCGAATCTTTCAGTTAAAAAATTGGGATAAAGCTGATATTGCTTCTGATGTACAAGATTATCTACGTAGAATCAGTGATGATCTTACTTTCCCTTTAACAACTCAAAATCTTCCTCGTTTAATCAGTGACATTACATTGAATGAACTAGGATATGAATTAGAAAGTAAATTATTCGCTGGAGAAAATGTTAATAACTACACTCCATGCCATTATTTCTCAACGAAAATTATTGATATCTTAGATATTTATATTCAAACACTTGATCTGGTTTGCCCTCAGCTTGACACTGGATATATTGAGGAATTTAAATCCCCTATTACGTTTGGCAGTCAGCAAGTACCGAATCTCCCATTCGTCCAGTCTTTTTTTTACCAGCTTGACCACAAAGTTAGGAATAATCTCAATCCCTTTCAGACTTTAAATCATTATTCGATGTTGCTTTGGCATATTTGCATGTTGACAACTTCAGCACGGTCGAGTGAGTCCTTCCCGCCCAGTCTAGATTATATTGACCTTGACAACAAATTGATGGCTGTTGCAGATAAAGAGCAGCGTTATTCAGGCACCATTGGACGCTATTTACCTTTTAATAATTTTCTTCGTGATGAAATACAGCATTACCTAAAGTATTTGAAATATTTTCTGCAGCTCGCAAAAGCCTATTTGACGCAAGAACAAGTACAAGCAATCCAAGAGGTCTTCGATGGTGAACGTCTCTTGCTCTTATTTTACGATTCGAAAGGATATGTCCGAAATCTGGAACTTTCTGATATTCAAAAATACTGTACCGAAATAGCATTACAGCGCAATTGGACCCGCCATTTCGCTCGCTATTTTTTTGCCCAATACTGCAATGAAGATCTAATAAATGGCATCTTTGGTCATGATGAAGCTATGCAGGAACTGTTTGACCGCTATTCAGGTTTTAAGACAATAGATTACGATCAGATTAGAGCAGCACAAGACAAGCTGGTCGAAATCTTAGCGCTTAAAAGCATGTCTACGTTTACAGGAATGACTATTGCATGAGCAAACATCCGCACTCGCTAAAACGATTAAAAAAGCAAAGAGAGAAAAAAAAGTTTTTTTTGCAATTATTTAGCGAAAAATTCACAGAACTCACACCCGAAAATTATCCAGAAATTTTTCGACAAGTTGACGATCGACTTTTAGAGCACTGTAAGTCAAATATCCAAAGCTACCAAATCGCACGTATAGAATTTGCTAAATATATC
>DKIT01000052.1 GCA_002454415.1 Sphingobacterium sp. UBA6711 | reverse complement strand
TCATTAATGATATTTTGGATTTTTCAAAGATTGAATCTGGTAAATTGGAGTTATTTGTTGATCAACACAATGTTTACGATATCGCGAATCAAGTTATAAATGTTGTATTATACCAAGCTCAACGGAAAGAAGTCGAATTGCTATTGAATATCGAACAGGGATTGCCAGCATTGATATGGGTTGATGAAGCGCGTATAAAACAAGTACTTGTTAATCTGTTGGGTAATGCAGTAAAATTTACGGAAGAAGGTGAGATTGAGTTTAAGATAAGTAAGCTCCCGAGTAACAATGATAAGTTGAACTTGCGTTTTGAAGTTAGAGATACGGGAATTGGAATACCTCCGGAAAAACAACAGCGCATTTTTGATGCATTTACCCAAGAAGATAGCTCTGTGAGCAAGCGCTATGGCGGAACTGGATTGGGGTTAACGATTTCTAATAATCTGTTGAAATATATGGGGAGCAAATTGAACTTAACAAGTGAATTGGGAGCGGGGTCAACATTCTATTTCGATATAGAGGTTTCTTGTGAAGAGCTCGAAGATGAAGACACCAATTTGCCGTTAAATAGAGTTCTTGTGGTAGACGATAATGCCAACAACCGTATTATTCTACAGCATATGTTGGCTTATAAAGATGTTGAATCCGTCTTAGCCGAAAATGGCATGGAAGCATTACAATTGCTTATGAAGGGTGAGCGGTTCGATGTGATCTTAATGGATTATCATATGCCTATTTTATCGGGGCTCGAAACTATTGAAAAGATTAAGGAGCTGTTCAAACAGCAGGGTGAGGGAATTCCGTTGATCGTATTGCATACTTCTTCGGAAGAGCACGAGGTAATCTCGGCATTTAGACAGGAAGAACGTTCATTTTGTCTGCTCAAACCGATTAAGTCAGATGAGTTATACCAAACTTTGCGTAGGGCAATTCAACAAAATAAAGAAGAGGCAAACCAGTTAAAGAGTAATGCTAATTTATCGTTATCAGCGGATTCGTATGGCAAGGGGATTCAGGTTTTATTAGCAGACGACAATGCCGTAAACATGGCCTTAAATTTAAGGATGATGGCGAGTATAATGCCTGACGCAGTGCTAACGGAAGCAGACGATGGTGCGGAAGCAATACGGGCATGCGAAGAACAAATATTTGATTTAATCCTGTTGGATGTGCAGATGCCNNACCAATAATTGGTATTACTGCAGGTAATGTTTCTGGAGAAAAAGAGCGTTGTCTTGCTGCAGGTATGTCCGACTTTTTAGCTAAACCTATTCGACAACAAGACTTGTTTAATGCCCTGCAACATGCCATGTTATCTATCGCTCCAGAAGAAAAGGACGAAAGAGAATATGAAGATCAGACAGTACATCTTGATATGAGCCGCCTGGATGAACAAGCTGGTGACGATCCTGCATTTTTGTCCTTTTTTCTCAATCTTGTCATCAAGGAAATCAGCCCTTCAAGACAACAAATTGAGGATGCAAAAACCGAAAAGGATGTTAAACGCATCAAGGAGCTCTTACATAAATTGAGGGGAACTTCCTGNNCAAAGAATTGGAAAACAATATATCCTCCGAAACTAATCTGCAAGAGTCCTTTGCCGCTATTGAGAAGGAGATGGATATTGGATTGAAATTGATTGCAAAAATTTTAAATAAATAGTGATATGTTAATTTTAATAGCTGAAGACGACGAATTAATCTTACGTACTGTTGAACACAAATTGGTAAAAGAAGGGCACGAAGTGGTTTTGACCAGAAATGGTCGTGAAGCCATTGAAAAGATTAATGAATTAGATCTGGACTTGGTGGTTACCGATATTATGATGCCTTTCGCATCTGGGATTGAAATTCTTTCTGCAATCAAAGGCATTGGAAAAAAGATTCCCGTCATCGTATTATCGAGTATGGGGCAGGAGGAAGTTGTGATTGATGCGTTCGATTTAGGTGCATCAGATTTTATGGTCAAACCATTTAGTCCGAACGAGCTGATTCTAAGAATAAAGCGGTTAACAAGTAAATAACGTTATGCATTACCACATTGCCCTACATGAACTTATTTTAGCGATTATCATCGTGCTAGTTTTAGTATTGGTGTTGATTATCATGGTGTTGGCGTATAGTTTCTATAGTTATAGAATCTTACACAATCGTCAATCTTGGCGGCACGTTATTGAATATAAGATTATGGAGACAATTGTTGGCAGTGATGACGACGAGGATCGAAAGAGCGAATTTGCAAAACATCTTAAAGAACCTTCGTTCCGAGCACTTTTTTTAGATGTACTTGTCGATTCTGATAGGAAATTTTCGGGGGCCGCTAAACAATCGATTAATAGATTGTTTCATGATTTTAAATTGGAAGACGAAGCTTGGAGAAAACTTCGTCACCGGAAGGCTTATTTAGTCGCTGGAGGCGTACAGGAGCTTGCGGCGATGAATGTCGAAGAAGCGATCCCAGAGATAACAAATAAACTAAATGATCCGCGAACTGCCGTATATCAAGAAGCGCAATATGCTATTGTCACTTACAACGGATATGAGGGCCTCGGATTTTTGGATCATTTTGATCGGCCTTTATCAGATTGGCAACAATTACGTTTGTTATATTCCATTCATGATATCCCTGAACAAACTGAATTACAGGTGGGTAGTTGGTTGAAGAGTACCAATGATTCGGTGGTTATTTTTACATTAAGACTGATCCGAAAATTTAGGTTGATGACGCTTTATACGGAAGTCTTTCAACTCATGAACCATCATTCCAACAAGGTGCGCATGCAGGCGATTCGAACCATGCAGGCTATTGAGAACAGCAAAACGATCGAACAGTTTATAACACTATTCGATCATCAGCCTCTTGAAGTTCAGAATGAAATATTGAAGGCTATGAAAGTGGCTAGGAGTAGAGAGTGTGAGTACTTTCTGAAAGAACAATTGTGGAATCATACGGAAGTGTCCATTAAGATCTCTGCCGCCGAAGTTCTAGTTGTGTTAGGCGAAGTCCCTTATTTGCATGAAATTGCGGAAAAAGAAGATACGTATGAAGAACTTAAACAGATTATTAAACACGCTTTGCAAGAGAAAAAATGTTAGAGTTTTCCCACCTTATATATGAAATTGTAGTTTGGCTATTTCTGCTTTATTCAGCGGCCGTATTTATCATCTATACTTGGATTGGACTGTACGCTTATGGTGCAGTATTTCGGTATAAACACAACAATACCTTTACGGATTACAGCATCATTGCCACGAACCCTAATGCACCTACTTTTAGCTTGATAGCACCTGCATATAATGAGGGGATGACGATTGTTGAGAATGTACGGTCTTTACTTTCTCTGTATTATCATAATCTGGAAATTATCATCGTAAATGATGGAAGTAAGGACGATTCTATTCAGAAATTGATTGAGTCTTATGAACTCGAGGCAACTTCTTTCTTTGTCCAGGGCAATATTGAAACAAAAGATATAAGAGCAATTTACAAGAGTAAAAATCCCGCATTTAAAAAGCTGATCGTTGTCGACAAAGATAATGGTGGTAAAGCGGATGCACTTAATGTCGGTGTGAATATTTCTTCTGGAGACTATATCGTTTGTATTGACGTTGATTGTATCTTGGAACAGGATGCAATCTTGAAATTGGCGAAACCATTTTTAGAACAGACAGACAAACGGGTCATCGCTTGTGGTGGTGTCATACGATTGGCTAATAACTGTAATATCGTCAATGGTAAAGTTGTTGATGTGAATCTTCCGAAATCCCTATTGGGGCGCACACAAGCCTTGGAATATATTCGGGCCTTTATTTTGGGTCGTATGGCTTGGTCGCGTGCCTCTGGGTTGATACTTATTTCTGGGGCATTTGGTGCTTTTGATCGTGAGATCGTGTTGGCCTGCGGCGGTTATGACAGAAATACAGTAGGAGAGGATATGGAGCTCGTAGTCCGTATGCGACGTTATATGGAAGAGCAAAAACAAGCTTATGAAGTAGTCAATATTCCAGATCCTTTGTGCTGGACTGAGGTGCCCGAGTCGAAAGAGGTACTGCGTAAGCAACGTAATCGTTGGATGAGGGGGACCATGGAGACTTTATGGAAACATCGAAAGTTGATGTTTAATCCAAAATATGGACGGTTTGGTATGCTTAGTATGCCTTATTGGTTTTTCTTCGAATTTTTAGGACCGATTGTCGAGTTTACAGGGTACATTGTCTTTGTCATCTTTTTTATTTTGGGAATCATTAATTGGCCATTTTTCTTTGCATTATTTGCCTTGGTCATTGCGTCAGGAATTTTGTATTCCATCTATGCGATCTTGGTTGATCTTGTCAGTCATCAAGTATATAGTAAGAAACGAGACCTCTCTACCTTGATTACAACAGCAATTCTTGAACCCTTATATTTCCACCCTATTGTTGTTAAAGCTGGGGTTCAGGGGGTGGTCGATTACTTTCGCAAGCAACATGGCTGGGGAGAGATGACAAGGCAAGGTTTTCAACAAAAAGATGCGAATGAGTCCATATGGAAATATCTATTGCAGCGATTAAACTTAACTTTGCAGAGCGTAGCGCCTGTTATGCTGGTTTTCTCTGCCTTGTATATGCTGTCTGTTGGTGTCGAATGGTGGTGGTATGGACGGCGTTTTGCTTTGCTTTCAGAATCACATGCTGGAAAATATCTTTTAGTGGATAATTTTTTATTTCTCCTCCAATNNTAAGCAGTTTTTGGTCAAGGATCCTTCTTGTCATATTCTTCTCGTTTATAGTCGTCATGCAATTCATCCTATTTCTATATTTTGGTGAATCGAGAAATTTTCTAGGTGCCGATATGTTTTATTATAGTCCCGAAGAGATGAAGCAGATTTTAGAGGCCAGTGGGATGTTAAATTTTACCAATATCGCATTGCTGCTACTATTGGTTGTAGTTTCCTGGGTTCCATTGTGGCTTGCTAATAAACAGACTTTTAAGAAAGCTTATGCTAGCATGGCAGTGCTATCTTTGGGAATTGTATCGTTGGTCCTCTCTTCGGCTTCAATTTTGGGCGAAAGTACGAAACAGGATGAATTCGTAGCCAATGCAAGCCGGAGTAAATGGCGTTATTTTTTCGACTCTAATTTATCAAATTACATGGAGGAGCATCNNTAGTAAATACCCTTTTTTGAAAAACGAAGATACGAAAGACTTTTTGGGTCCCTATTTACAGAAAACCACTAAAGCGCCCAATTTGGTTATCCTTGTGATTGAAGGCCTGGGACATGCTTATAGTGCTGAGAATGGTTATATTGGCAATTTTACGCCATTTATAGGGTCTTTAAAGCAGCAATCGCTGTATTGGGACAATAATATCAGTTCTTCGGGACGTACATTTTCAGTGTTGCCTACGATAACAGGCTCTTTACCCTTCGCCATGCATGGTTTTCTGGAGCAAGATACGTTGCCAGACAACTTTAATCTGTTCAATATTTTGAAGAGCAATGGATTCAATACCGGTTTTTTCTATGGCGGTCACTCCAATTTCGATTTCATGAACAAGTTTATGGATTATAATAAAATCGATATGCTTATTGATCAGAAATCATTTGGACCTCCTTATAAAAAATTGCCTGAAAAAGGAGGAGAAAGCTGGGGATATGAAGATCAAGCTGTGTTCAGTAAACTTCTCGAAGTCCAGAAGGTACAGGCAAATCCGTACTTCCATGTGCTATTGACCTTGTCAACTCATAACCCGTTTTTAATAAATAACGCGGCTCATTACGAGCAATTATTTGATCAACGTATGGCATCGATGAATCTGTCGCCAGAACAAAAAAAATGGGCATTGGAAAATAGAACTCAACTTGTTTCGGTGCTTAATTTGGATGATGCGATGGAACAATTTTTTAAGGAGTATAAAAAGCGGACAGATTTTGCGAATACGATTTTTGTGATCACTGGGGATCATGCAATGCCAGAAATACCATTACAAAGCAAGATCGATCGGTATCACGTTCCTTTACTGATTTATTCACCACTTGTAAAGAGTCCGAAGACTTTTCGTAATTTCGTTAGCCATTTCGATGTTGCACCTTCAATACTGGCTTACTATAGGGAGAATTACGGAATGAAAACTCCTGCCCAAGTAACCTGGATTGGTCAAGGGCTCGATAAAGGCGTATCCGTGCAAGGGGACGGTATAGCAATGATGCAAAGTAAAAATCAATTGGTTGATTTTGTGAAAGGTAGCTATCACCTTTCCGATGGACAGCTATATAAGCTGGATGGCGTGCTTAATGAAGATGTCGCCTCAGATAATGTGAGGGAAGAATTGTCCAAGCGCTTTGAATTATTTAAGCGCAAGAACAAACTTTTTTATAGTCAGAAGCGACTTTTGCCGGACAGTGTTTATACAAATTACTTTGATCGAGTGAAAAAAAACTAAAACTTTCGAATATAACCAAGGATGATGTCTAATTGATTTCCCTTTTCTTTTGGTCTGAACTCTTGGTTATAGTACGTGCCCGAGATTGAAAATAAGTTGCTTTTTTTCACTGAAAAATTGTACTCAGCACCTACTTTGAATGTCTTTAGCTTATAAGAAGCATTATCGAGTAAATTATTTCGATTTTCTTCGGGACTCAAACCTGTTCCAGCACTAAATCCGAAATAATCGTTTGCCCCTTTCGTATAATAGCGTACCGTTCCTGTATACGATTGGGAGATATTTTTTTCGCCTGGTGTGAGATAAGTTCTTAGATTAAACCAAAAATTTTGGTAATATTTCCCGACAGATGCCGTGTACATCCAGATATTGTCACTAAAATAAAGCTGACGATAACCAATTTCACCTTCGAAGCTGTTTGGAAGATTAGCGTAAAGAGATACGCCAGTTCTATATTTCGCAAAGATACCCACGTTGTTGGAATATCCAGCACCAACGTTTAGGTAAAATATCTTGGATAAACGTGGATAAGCCTCCATCTCAAACTGAACTCCGTTCTCTGCAAACTTATTGGCATAGTTGGTTCGAAAGATTACAGATCCCAACGATGTAGCGCGTTTATAACTNNATTTATAACTTAGACCAACGATATGCCAGTTGTTATCAAACTGTTTGTCAAAATAGACAAAATTATAGGTCAGACCGATAGCATTTTTTGCTGTATATTCTTCGATGCTTTTTGCGAGCGATCTGGCTTCCGTATTCTTAGGATTAATGGCTAATAAATTATTTATTGCTTTTTCTGCAATCTCATAATGATCATTACCATAACTAATTTTACCTTTCAGTAAAAGAAGATCCTGCGATTTCGGATGTAAACTCAATCCTTTATCAGTAATTGCGATTGCTTTGTCGGCCTGGTTATTCCAGTATTCCAGCGATGCATAGGCTAAGAAAAAATCTTCATCGTCTGTGTTCTTTTTGTCCAGCTCCGCAAAGATCGTCCGTGCAGAATCAATATTATCCGACCAAGTATAAAGACGACCGAGAAATATGCTAATATCAGTATAATCCGGAGCCTGAAGAAGGGCCTGTTTGGATAATTGAATGGCCTGCGCGTAATCTTTTGAATCAAAAGCCACCTTTCGTGCTTTCACAAAGAGATCATCTGCCGTAAGTTTTGTCTCTTGGGCAATAGAAAATAAAGGTAATAAAGAGAGGGAGAGTAATGGGTAAATTACTTTTTTCATTCCAGATCGTATAGTTGACATTTTAGCTTGCTAATATATAAACTAAAATTAGGAAATTTTGTTTGTAGACTATTGTTTTAAATAAAATTTCAATATCGGTAGAAGGAGCTCTACAAACAAATTGAGAGCTCCCTTTACCTTATTAAAAAGAAAGTTTTGTAAACCGCCAGTGAAATGTATCTACAATAGTGAGCTGATCGCTATCGACAGGTAGATCTGCCGCTATTTTGAGCACCTGCATGGCCATCATGCTCCCTATTATACCCGGTAAAGGACCCAGAACACCATTTTTATCGCAATTCGGAACCTGATCGGGGCTTGGCGGCGTCGGAAAGATATCCAAAAGGTTTTTGCTCCCTTTATAATTGAATACCGCTAATTGTCCTTCAAATCCGTAGATACTGCCATACACCAAAGGTTTGTCGAGCTTTAGGCATGTGCTGTTTAGCAGATAGCGTGTTGTGAAGTTATCACAACAATCTACAATGATATGATAAGGTTCCAGAATGCTAACCACATTTTCATGATCTATTTTAACCTGAAGGGCCTGAAAATCTATTGTACTGTTGTGCTTTCGTATGTAATGCATCGCACTGTTTGTTTTGGCATCGTGGATATGATCTTCGGTATGTATGGTTTGTCTATTTAAGTTGTGAAGTTCAACACGATCAAAGTCAACCAAACCAAGTTTGCCTATCCCGGCGGCGGCCAGATATTGTACAACTGGGCTACCAAGTCCGCCAGCCCCTATGACAAGCACTTTCGCATCCATTATCTTTCGTTGTCCTGAAACTCCAATCTCTTCTATAAAAATCTGTCTACTATACCGCTCAAAAACACTATCTACTTTCATTTGTTTATCGGATTATGCCTGCGTAATTGTTATCCCAGTCTTTCATGACCGGGGAATAGCCCATTTTTCGGATTTGTCTTTTTATCGTTTCCATATCCCTGTCATCGCTCACTTCAAATTGTTCCAAAGCTTGTGGGTCAACGACATATCCCCCTGGGTTTGTTTTTGAAGCTGCGCTCATCGTTGTTACTCCAATGGGAATGATATTGTCCCTAAATGTTTCATTTTCCCGTGTAGAGATGGAGATTTCCAAATTTTCATTCCACAAACGATACGCACAGATTAATTGTAATAGATGCTTATCCGATAGGTGAAAATTCGGTTCGGCAGAACCCGCAGCTGGGCGCAGGCGGGGAAAGGAAATTGAATATCGTGTCTGCCAATACTGCTTTTGTAGATAGTCTATATGTAATGCCGTAAAAAAGCTGTCTACCCGCCAGTCCTCCAATCCTAATAACACTCCAAGACCGATCTTATGGATCCCTGCACGACCTACACGATCGGGGGTATCCAAACGGTAGTCAAAATTTGATTTTTTTCCTTTCGGATGATATTGTTTGTAAACATCCCGATGATAGGTTTCCTGATAGACTAAAATCGCATATACCCCTGCGGCTTGTAGGCGTTGGTATTCTTCCTCCTCCAATGGTTGTACTTCAATGGATATTTGGGCAAAATGAGGTTTTAACAGTTGGATGGCATTTAAGAAATAGTTTATTTCGACGTTTTTATTTGCTTCTCCACTGACCAATAGAACATGATTGATTCCCATTGATTTAAGAGCCATCGCCTCAAGAAGTAATTCTGTGTTATTGAGTGTTTTTCGCCTAATTTGGTTATCCATGCTGAATCCACAGTAGGTGCAGATATTCTGACACTCATTGCTGAGATATAGGGGGGCATAGAGTTGTATTGTTTTTCCAAAGCGACGTTGTGTGATACGCTGCGTTTTTTGCGCCATCTGCTCTAGATAGGGGGCAGCGGCAGGTGAAATAAGTACGATGAAGTCCTGAAGCGTTAAGTTATCTTTTCCCAGCACAGATTGTGCCTCCTGATCTGTGGCTCCATAGATTTTCGTTTGAACGTCATCCCATGCATATCTGTCGAGTGTATGTTTAAAAGTTGTCATCATCATCATTCAAATAAAAAAGAAGTTAGCGGGCTTGAACTGACAGCTTGCGTTGCTACTTGTCCCAAACCGGCTTCGTAGGCTTTTCGTCCGGCGATAACCGCTTCTTTGAAGGCTTCGGCCATTTGTACAGGATTATTGGAAACTGCAATTGCTGTGTTGACAAGTACGGCGTCGGCACCAATTTCCATTGCTTTGGCTGCATCGGATGGTGCTCCAATCCCTGCATCTACCACAACAGGAACATTGCTTTCTTCGATAATAATTTCTAGAAAATCCAATGTACGCAATCCTCTATTGCTACCGATTGGTGCACCGAGCGGCATGACAACTGCGGTACCGGCATTCTCTAGTCTCTTGCAGAGTACCGGATCTGCATGGATATAAGGCATGACCACAAAACCTAGTTTAGCCAAAGATTCTGTTGCACGCAGTGTCTCAATTGGATCAGGTAGCAAATAGCGTGGGTCGGGGTGAATTTCTAGTTTTACACAATTTGTTTCCAATGCTTCACGGGCCAATTGGGCTGCAAGAACAGCCTCTTCGGCAGTTCGTGCACCCGACGTATTGGGAAGCAAATTGATTTTGGTTAGGTCAAGTGCATCGATTAGTCCGTCATCTGTGGCGGACTGGTCGATGCGTTTGAGTGCGACGGTGACGAGTTGTGAGGATGAGGCTACGATAGATTGGCGCATTTCATCGAGGTTACCGAACTTACCTGTCCCCAAAAACAATCTGGATTCGAAAACGCGATCAGCTATATTTAATTTGGTCATGATAAAAGTTTATGTATAGTTGAAATAATGTTTGGAGTCTGCGTTACGACACCCGATAGGGCAACGCCATAGACTCCTGTCTGTAATAATTGTTGGATATCCTCAATCGTACTAATGCCTCCTATGGCGAAAATTGGAACAGAAGGCAAGCCCTCTCGATTGATTTGCTGCATAACGGTTTCATATCCGCTGATACCCAATAAGGGACTAAGTTTTTGCTTTGTCGCCGTATACATGAATGGACCTAATCCGATATAATCACAATTTTCGGCTATTCTGCGTTTTACATCTGTCATGGTATTGGCGGTTCCGCCAATTATCTTTTCTGCTCCCAAGAGGTTTCGGGCTTCGAGGATACCGCAGTCATCTAGTCCCAAGTGAACTCCATCAGCGTCTACAGCTTGAGCGAGTGCTGGATTATCATTGATGATACATATGGCGTCAAATGCTGTACAGGCACGTTTTATCTGCTCAGCAAGCCTATATAAATCTTTTTCATCAGACTGTTTCCAGCGGATTTGTACCCATTTTGCACCAGCATCCAGTGCTTTTAATATGTTATTCTTTTGTTGTGTTATTGTTTGTCCTTGGGAGATATACTGGAGTTTTTCCATAGCTTTTTTTACATGAAATAAAATTTTGAATTGTCTCAGGATAACGCCATAATGCGCCAAACAGGGCAATCCCATCCGCTCCGTACTGTAAGGGAAGCTGGCAGTTGGCAGCATTGATTCCACCTAGACCGATCAGACGTACATCAAAGTTTGAACGAAGTTGGAGTTGGTCTAATAGGGCATTATTCACGCCATAGCCAGCCTTCGATATGCTNNATAGGGGGCTTAGAAAAGCATAGTCCCAACGATTATCTAAATTGTTGAACTGATCAATATGATGAACTGAAGTGGAATATATGGATCCCCTAGCTCGTCCTTGTTGATATCCATCTTTTCGATTCGATTCGCTCAAATGAATGCGATTTATTCCAAGTTCGAAGGATAATAACGGGTGAGAATGCATAACAAGTTTATGGTGGTATGTCGCATCTATTGACGCGACATACTTAGACATTTGTAAGTCCGTGAAATGATACTTTCGTACGTGTAGCATATCAAGCCCGTTCTCAAACAGTGTGTGTATAATAGACTGTTCAGCTTGTATCGTTTCTTCCGCTGTTAGGGCAATGATCATAAATAAATTTCTTTTCCCTGTGCAATAAATTCTTGTGATTTTTCCAACATCCCCTGAGCCGCACTATCTCTAATTTCTTGTGTAATTTTCATCGAACAGAATT
>DKIT01000179.1 GCA_002454415.1 Sphingobacterium sp. UBA6711 | reverse complement strand
TGTTTAGAAAAATAAAAATATGGTGTTATAAAGAAAGTTAATATGGGCTGGAGGATTTTGTGATGAGTAAAACTATTATTATGGGTGCATTAGCTAATACTGGTATTAAAAATGGTGATAAAATATTAATGGATTTTCTTAAAAAAAATATACAAGATATTGAAGTCATCGATTTGTTTACTGGACCTGGTATAAAAAATGCCTTGGATTGGCAAATGATAATAGATTCAGTATCATTTGTAGCAAATATATCAACAATCGCCGGAACTCTCTGGTTAGCATATGNNCAATTTTCAATTGGACAAGAATTTAAAGATAAAGATGTATTTATTACAACTTTTATAAGTAGATTTGACAATTTGACAGTAAAAGTTAAATTTAAAAATCAAACGAATAAGGATAGGGACTAATTATTAAAAAACGATGTTAACTAGAAACTATTCAATAAAAATAAAGTATATTTTTATTAAGGATGTTGATTTTATGAGTAATAATCGTTACATTAATGGCAAAACCAGTAAAAAATTATATGCGAAATCTGGTAATAAATGTGCGATGTATGGTTGTGATGTACAATTATTCCCGCACGAGACAGATTTCAACTCTAGTGTAATTGCACATATTGAAGGTGTGGAACTCAAAAGCGCTAGGCACAATGCATATTTATCAAACGAAGAAGTTAATGATTATGATAATTTAATACTTCTTTGTCCAAATCATCATAATGAAATTGATGCCCCTGAAAATCTAACAAAGTATACAGTCTCTTATTTGAAAAGAATGAAAAAGGAACATGAAGATTCAGTAAGTTATAAAAATATATTAATGCCGCCAGAAGAAAAAAAATTTTCTTTAGAGCTTTTAGATGGAATTGTAAACCAATATTACGAATTAACTCGCTCGATTCTTGCAAAGGACATGGAAAGAAGAGATGTAGATCAAACTTTGAATTTTGTTCTGAAAGAAAATGTTAATACAAGATATATATTATATTCAATCATTATTAATTCAGGATTTGGCAAGGTTGATATTAATATGTATCAAGTACTCAATCAAGTAAATAATATTTCTGATGAAGATAAAGCGTTTCAGTTAATGCTATTAGAGAAAAATAATTTTTTAAATGAATATAGATTTACTGGTGGCGGTATAGATACTTTATTTGAAAGTGATTCGGGTGAACTAATAGATTATAGTGATAATATTAATTTGAAATTTTTTAGAGGACTTTGGTGTTTTACATTTTATGGAAATATAATATGTGCATGGTATGAATTTTTAGATAAAGATAATAAGAAGTTTTTTGATGCTTTGGTTCGTGGAATTATATCTGCTTAATCTTGTTGTGTTGGACTGAAGCACGTACACGTATTCCCTGCTGCTCAGTTGTCGCCAAAGCGATTTTGCGAAAAATCTTGACAGTATTGGATTAGTCTGCATAATCTACAAGTTTACCAGTGAAAGAGGCAATTAACGGAGCTCTAGCTTTGACCATTATATTAATGATAGTATTATTTTTTTTGTCAAGAGATACGTTGAGTGTGTTCGGTGACTCTAAAGATAAATTGTGTTTTCTTTTCACACCTTATCTTAACTCGATGCAGTGTGTCTGCGGAAACATGTTTCCACCTTTGACTGCTTACGAAACTGCTTCTTTTAGGCGTAAGTTTATAAAAGTTTTGATTTGAAATGTCATCTGATGATTTGTAAACTATGAGTTTGGTATATCTTATTAATTAGATTGTTTTAGGGGCCTCCAGGGGTTCTGGGTGACCCTGATTGTGAATTACTATAATGTATTTATTGAAAAATCCATGATATTTTGCTAATTAACCTTTGTCAAATTATTGTCTCAGGTATTAAATCTTAAATAAACTTTATGAAAAATAAAAGCGATATCTCAAATTTAGCGAGATATCGCTTTTATTGNNTTTATTTTTTGTCTTCAATTGGTATGAAAAAGTTAACTACATCAACTTCTAGCCCATCTGCAATAGCAAACAGAACATCAAGAGAATATGCCTTCGTGGAATTTGGTGCCTCTATCTTACTTAGATAGCTTTTACTAATGCCTATTTTATCAGCTAGTTCTCCCTGAGAAAGCCCCTTGCGAATGCGGTAATGGACAATTCTTTTAGCAATTTGGCGATAACGTTCGTCATTGCTGGATTTCATAAATAGGTTCACCTCTACAATCAAATTATAGAGGTCTTAGAGACAGTGGTGTTTTCACCTATAGTGAAATAAAAATCTGAATAATTATTGCACTAATAGTGCAATGAAGTTATAATAAATTAGTAATAGGTGGAATTTTAGTTGGATGGCTTATTAAATAATTAATTATCATGTTTATTTACGTTTACATAATGTTTGATATAATTAAATATTATACAATATTTTCTNNCAAGAGCAATTATGTGGTGAAGACAAGTTGTGTACATAGGCATTTATTTTAATCATGAAAGGATGCTATAACTTGCAAAGAAAAATTCGCAGAAATATGGTCAAAAGAGTCCTTATGTCCTTGGGTCTAATTTGTAGCCTATGGGGCAGTTCACTTCCCGGTATGACATCTGCCGAGGCAAGCGAAATCCCAGCAATCCAAACCGTTATGGTCAGTGATATTAGTTATTCCGGCAACAGTAAGTTATCAAATATGCAAGTCAACTGGTTATTGCCAGAATTAAAGAAAGGCAGTGTCAATGTTGCAACCCTATCACGGCAGATTCAAATTGCTAATGACAGTGGAGCTGCCAAGCTATCCGTAAGATTTGTTGTGGACAAGTCAGGTCAGACAACCGCTGTTGTTACTGTTAAAGAATTGCCCAATGAACACACTCTTTTTCGTGTAGACAATACGGGCAATGAATATACCGGTGATTATCGGTCTTCGTTAACCTATGTAAATACCAACACTAGTAATCATGCGGATATGCTTGGCGTAGCTTACGTTATTTCACCTAACCATATCAGTGATGTTACTCAAGCTGCTCTATTTTATCGGCAAATCCTGCCCAAAGCGGGAGACAGCTTATATTTTTCCTACAGCTATTCGGATGTGAACATGGGACAAATTGCTAATTTCGGCAGTCTGAGCATGAATGCAACTGGTAGAGGTCATTCCTACGGTCTTCATTATCAGCATAACTTGAATTATGGTATCAACAAAAGAAACTGGCTGGATTTTGGCGTGGATTATAAAGATTACAACAATGCTCAGAACTTTGCCATCAACGGGACTCCGGTTCTGCAGCAAGGAACGAACTTTGCCGTGACAACTTTAGGACTGACTTATGGCGGTAGTATTCGCGATGAATCGAAAGTTACCAGCTATAGCCTGGGTTACGTTACCAATGCCAATGGTAATGAAGACAAATACAATACCTACCGGACTGGCAGTGATAAACAGTTTGGACTCTTCAAAGCCGGTATCAATCACCAGTACAAAATGGGTGGAGCCTGGATCGGCAATGTCCGCCTGAATGGCCAATTCACTCGCGACAATCTGCTGACAACTGAACAATTGGGAGCTGGTGGTATGTACAGTGTACGTGGTTTCGATGAACGGGCAGTTAGCGCAGATAATGGCTATATTGCGAATATCGAATTCTACACTCCAGAGATTGCGAAAGGTCAACGCTTCGTCCTCTTTAGCGATATTGGTCACCTCTATAATAATCACGCAAATATTGGAGAGCTGAAAAATGATACCATTGCCTCAGTGGGTGCAGGATACCGTTATACCGACACAACCAAAGGATGGAGCGGTTCGCTTGATTACGCCTATGTTATTGATGATATTGAAAACAAAAATGATCAAGACAGCGGAAAATGGCATGTAAGTGTCAGTAAAAAGTTCTAACGAAGGGGTGGTATGCAACTATGAAGATACAACGGAGAATTAAGCGTTATATAAAAAGCACTTTAGCAACGGCTGTACTAGCGGCTATGCTTACAACAACACCGGTATTTGCTTTACCTCAAAACCCTACCGTCACTGTTGGTAGCGGTCAGATTATCATAGATAATGGTGACGGCGGCATTCTAAACATCGGCGTTAGTGCAAATGGTGTTATTGACTGGAGCAGTTTCAGCATTGCCAACGGTGAAGCGGTTAACTTTAATTTTGCTACTACACTGGCTGTCTTAAATCGTGTAAATGGCAGTAGTATGTCCGAATTGAATGGTGCGCTGAATAGTACAGGTGCTAACGGCAGTATTTTTCTAGTCAATCCTAACGGAGTTCTGGTTGGGCAAGGGGCACAAATCAATGCCAGCAATCTGGTACTGTCGACACTGGATGTTAGCAACGAAAACTTTATGAATGTTGTCAATACGTGGAGTGGAGATAACGATCAAAAGTTGACCTTTGCTAAAGGCAGTCAGCAGGAAGTGGCTGCTCCGATTATAATTGAAGGCGGCACCTTTAACCCAATGAATTTAAAGTATCTGGGGTTAGTGGGTGGCAGTATAACCATTGCACCAGGTGTAACCATCGAGAGCAATATGGGAGATGGAATTCGTTTGGTTGCTGCTGATAAAGCAGTCATTAGCCTCTATCAACAGCAGAGTGGCGCAGTTGAGCATGAGACCAACTATATTGCCAGTCAACTTGCAAACAATATTGTGGTCAAAGGGGATATTACCAGCAACTCAATTGATATGAGGGGCGGTACGGTTAATATAGCCCAGTCCAATCTAAAAACGAGTGATTTAAGCTTATATGCTGCTGAAGAGTTTACCAATAATGATGGAGGAAACCATCACATAATAGCTACCAAAGACAATACAATAACCCTAGCCAATAGCACGGTAGATATGACGAACCCTAACCTGTATGGCGATTCCTATTATTTGAAGGCAATGGGCGGTCAGGTGAAAATAGCTGATACTACAATTACTGGTGGCAATCAAGTTGGTGATGCAAAACCACAAATGATTATTACTGCCGCAAACACTCATCAACTAGCGCAAAATAATGATGTTGATGAATCGTACACCCTTACCATCAATGCGNNCGCAATGCCAATCAGGACAACACGGTAGTGCTAAACAATGTATCTTTCACCAGTGCTAATGATGCAAATAATGCAAAAGTCTTTCTTCTAGGTGGTAAAGTGGATATAGCGGGTTCTACAATCAAAGGTGAAGAAGTACTTATTGGTGCTGGAACCAAACTGGGAGTGGAAGCGGCTTACGATGAAGCTAATGATGAGTATTGGGATGAGTTTTACTTCAATGATTACTTTAAAAGCAGT
>DKIT01000065.1 GCA_002454415.1 Sphingobacterium sp. UBA6711 | reverse complement strand
TATTTTACGGATATGGTTAGTTTTGTAAATAGTCAGAAGTAAGTATTAAACATTCCGGTGTATTATACGGGCTTAATACTTAATCGGAGTCTGGATTTTTAAAAAATTTTATAATACTTAATACAAGCCATCCAAAAGAATTGTCCTTTTGTCCCAATAATCGAAAATTTAATTANNTAGCTTTCACTGCTGTGAGGCGTCGATATTGGGGGCATACACATCGTCTTGCAGAAACTCATCTGAGTAAAAAAATAATGTATTTAGGATTTTATACGATTCATTCGCAGTTAGTCAATCTATGAATAACATACGATTAATGGATTGCGAGATATTTTTTTGCTATAATTATAAACTGGAGTTTATGAACGGTAGACTAATCGGAGACGGTGCTCACGATTATTAAAGGGCCAGTGGTCACTAATCATAAAAAATTTTTGAATATTTATCAGGCTTTGATCTTCATAATTATTTTTACAATTGAGTAATTTTATAATTCCGCCCTAGTAAACTTTATGCGGTTCGTACAATATATGTAAAAATTTAATTTTTAGCTCTTGAATATAAATTATCGTGTCCTATCATATTTTAAGTTGTTGTTTTTCCAATTTCATCTGAGCTTCCACTCGTAATATGTAGAAAAGAAATGAAGTTTTAAATATTTATCGTTTTTTATCCAATGTCAAATTGCTACAGTAATCCAATCATACTGACATAGCTAAATTTTATCATATAAACGAATAAATTAATTGATATATGCTTAAAATATTTTTTGAAGGAGTAGAGAATATGCAAGTTTTAAGAAAGAAAGTCTCCACGTGTATTTAAATAGATCAGGAAGCTAAGCACCCCATAGATTGGTGAACATATCTTAATGGAGATTTTTAATAACCAGGAATGATTTAACAGCCAAACTAATAGAACAGTGATCAGAAGTAGTGGTCATCGCTCCTAATAATGAAAGTGATAAGAAAATGTTTACCACGGTTTCGAAAAGAATATTGAGGTAACTAAGAATATATATATGAAAAAACAAGTAGCGCTCGCTGTACTAGGAGTTATTCTTTTCCTTAGTGCAGCTCCAGTAGTTGCAGGAACTAATCCTGTGGTTTTAAATCAAGGTTTAATTACAAAATACTTAGTGAGTAGTGATAGCTTATCTTCTCGAACCAGTGCTACTCCAGCCATTTATGATAGGACGTCAAGTGGTTCGAATGATTATGAAAATCAAGAGCAAAAAACAAAAATCATCACTCCGACTGCGATTCAAACCAAAGGTGTTATAAATAATGTTAAAGGAGAAGTTACTGAATCCGATTGTATCGCTTCTGGTACTTTTGGTACTTCGCCTTGGCGATTAGATACTGATGGAGTGTTGNNAGTGGAAAGTTTAGTTATAACAGTAATAAGGGAAGCATGCTCTCTCCTTGGAACGAATACGAAGATAAAATTAAGCAAATTACATTTGAAGGACTAGTAACAGCTTACTCAGACTCATCATATTTATTTGCAGATTTAGGAAGCTTGGTTCAAATTAATAATTTAAATTTACTTGATACCTCTCAAGTTACTAACATGTCAGGCATGTTTTTTTATCAGAGGACTAATAGTCATTTAATAGGCTTAGATTTGACAAATTTTGATACTTCCAACGTTACAAACATGAGTAGCATGTTTTCTAAAGTAGAGCTAGCTAATTTAAACCTATCAAACTTTGATACTTCCAACGTCACGAATATGAATAGCATGTTCTCGGGTGCAAGATTAGGCAGCTTGGATATATCAAGTTTTAGTACATCCAAAGTTATAGACATGAGCAGTATGTTTTCTAATATAGAACTAAACAGCTTAGATCTATCAAATTTTGATACAACTAATGTTACGGACATGAGTAGTATGTTTTCTGGTTCGAGACTAAGCAGCTTGGATGTATCAAATTTTAATACTTCAAAAGTTACTAATATGTCAGGCATGTTTATGAACAGTTCTGACAGTGATTTATCAGGATTAAAAGAGATAGATTTGTCAAGTTTTGATACCTCTAACGTTACTGTTATGTCTCGGATGTTTTTTAATTGTGGAGGACTAACAGGCTTAGATTTATCGACCTTTAATACCAGAAGAGTACAGAGTATGAAGGATATGTTCTCTTTTATCCCTCGTTATTTAAAAAAATTAACATTAGGACCTGATTTCATTTTTGGTAGTGGCGCAGGTTTGCAAGATATTACACGCTATACTTCTACAGGTAAATGGCAAAATGTAGGGACTGGTACAGAGAGCTCTCCTAATGGTAAAAACATTTGGTCATCTGGTGACTTAATGACCAATTATGATGGATCGAATGATGCTGATACTTATGTGTGGCAACCTAGTCTGGGTAAGGCTGCTGATGTAACTATAAAATATATAAATGCGGATGGTTATGAGATTCATAAACCTCAAATCATCAGCGGGGATTTAGGAAAAACTTACGACGCTTCAGGAGATACTTATAAATTATCGATTGATGGATATACTTTGGATAGTACAAAACTTCCAGATAATGCAACTGGAGCACTAAGTGATACAGCTCAAATTATAATATACAGATATGAAAAGAATAAGATGACTCCTTCTCCGGCAAAACCTCAGAAAGGAGACGATAAAAGCAAACCCTTCATTGCCCTAGCTTCTGGAGCACTATTAACGTTATCTGTTAGTTCTTCAGCAATTATAATAAAAAAAAGAAAAGGTATTCGAGATGAAAAATAGCACTTAATGCATCTGAAATAATTCTATGTTACCGGAAATTGAGAAATTAAAAAAATTAGCAGTCTCGAAAGAGGCTGCTTTATTATGTTAAGAAGTAAGGGGTTGAACAGGCATAGATGAGAGTTAAAGGTTTAATCTTTCCTCAATATTTGACGTTATAGAATATATACAAATTTATTAAAAAAATATATTGAACGAGTTGAGAACCCTTTTATTTTATAATCACTGTTTTGATTCTAGCAAGGCGCTTAAGGAAGTATGTATACTTCAAATATCGCAGAAAGTAAGTTAAATTGTTATATACTCTATAAAGATTTACTTAAAAAATTTATTGTGATTTAACTCTATCGCTTACAATACAGGAGTTGTGTATTATAAAATACATCTATCTACCCTAAATTTGATAATGGGGATGGCGTACAAATATAAAGGGGATGATTATGAAAAAAGCATTAAAACAGAACATATTGTCACGAGTGCTCGTTTGTTCTACCTTTAGTTTCTCTATTTCTTGGTCAGATTGGAAAAGGCAAATAAAACTTTTAAGCTTTATTTAATTAACATGAAATTTATGATAAAATAATACTGTAAAACCTCATGCGTGACAAATAGAGTAAGGAGTGAAAAATGCATGATGAAGGAACCTCTGGGGGATTAGCAATCTCCTTAACGCTTAGTGCTTTCTTGATTATATGGTTTGTGATTAAATTTGGTAATGTTGTTATGCAAATTAACTTAAAAAGGAGTAACACTTATGAAAATGAAAAATTTATTGATGGTTGTTGGTGCAGCTGCTACATTCGGAGCTGTTTCAATAATCACGACACAAGTTCATGCAGACACTAGCGTCCCAGTTTATCGTTTATATAACAAGAATACTGGTGAACATTTCTACACAAAAAATTCGGCTGAACGAGCCAATCTAAATCGTGTAGGATGGCGAGATGAAGGGTTGGGTTGGAATTCCGCAACTTTCGGAAAAGCTGTCTACCGTGTTTATAATCCAAACGCACGTGGAGGAGATCACTACTACACCTTGAGCAAATACGAAGCTCAAAGTCTTGTCAGTAAAGGATGGCGTTGGGACAATGGAGGAAAAGCTGCTTTCTACTCAGGCGGAAGTACTAACCTCTATGTAGCCTACAATCCAAACGCTCAATCTGGTTCACATAATTATACGACCAACACCTATGAACAAAACAGCTTACTAAATGTGGGTTGGAAGTATGGGGCTGTCGCTTGGAAAACAATGGGGACCCCAGCAGCTACCGTAGCTCCAAAGAAAGTGGATGTTAATGTTACAGGTGTCGGAGGATCAGAACAAAGTGTCCCCGGTTCTTATCGTCTTCTTTATTCAAATAAAGCTTTTGATAACAAGAACTTATCAACTCCAGCAGCTATTGAGTTTTCTGCGGACGTATCATTATCTGGGGGAAGTAGTGATTATGAAAATCAATTTGTAATTGCTGGCAATTCAGGAACTACAAGTGGTCAAATTGGAGTGGAACTACATTATCAAGCAGGAAATGATAGCAACTTTGCACAAGGTAGAATTAATGTAACGACCATAAACTTTCCTGCAGGAGCTGGAACTTCAGGTCAACAATTCTATTCCGTTAAAACAAATGCCCCACGCATTGCTAATAGTCAAAGTGTGAGGTTACAAGTTAAATATTTTACATCTGGTTACATGCAAACTTTTGTTAATGGGAACTTAGTGGGTCAATATAAGTCTAAACTGGTACCTGGTGGGAATGCGTATATTCTTCATGACTATACGAATGCAAAATCTACAATTAAAAATATTCAAGTCAAAAAGAATGGTAAAATTGTTAATCCGGTTACACAAGGAAGTAGTCCTTTGACTAGCCAAACTTTTACTAATAAAACGTTAGTAGCAGCATATTAAGGTGTCGTTATCTGTTTGTTTGCAGTAAATATGCTTGGCTTAGCAGATTTAGCAGATAGAGTTGGCGTCAGTGAAGCTATGGCCATTTACACAGCAAGTTTAGATGCTAGAATAGGCCACTAACTGTCCTAATGGTAAATGCAGCTATAGACAGTGCTGTTCTTCCTGCANNGAAAAGGTATTTAAGGCATTTGAGAAGAAGGCATCCTAAAGGTTATTGGATGGAGCTTTGTTTAAGTGTAATTATAGGAGTCAGTTTTATTGTAGCAGTCCTCATCTAAAACTGTATTTGAACCAAACTTATTCTCAATTTACTGTATGTC
>DKIT01000109.1 GCA_002454415.1 Sphingobacterium sp. UBA6711 | reverse complement strand
CAGTCAAATGTAGCAACTTCAATTTGTATCTTAATACAAAATGATTAATCTAGTTATACGGAAGGTTTTGAATGATTATGTCACTTTCATAAACGACTTTAAATATTAGTTTTCTCCAAATATGGATAAATTTGAACAAAAGAGCAGTCGAGATCGTTCTGGACAAATCGGTGGATTCAATTACCATTTTCATGGTGCGGGCTGCCGTTTAGAGAAAGACGGTATAGTTTGTGAATTTTATTTTATGCCAACCAATGAATATCCTATAAAGTTTTGTTCATGGAAAATGAGTGAATTTATTTTAACCAATAAAGCTTATGGAATAGGTAAATTGGAGGAGTCGGAATTACATGAGGTGCTACATAGATTGGTTGAAGATGGCACTCTTGTGAAATTGGTATTGGGTGACGTGATTTGGGAAATATACCAGATTTAATACAAAATTNNATTTCGGATATACTCCTTAGGTATAGGATGCTTTTTCAGAAATTCAATAGCATCTTCGTTTTTTTTCTTAAAAAATGAAGATGTATTATAAATATTTTGACGATCTTGAACCGTCATATCGGCAATATTTTTATCTTTTTTATTCGTATTTGTGCTCATGTTTTAAACCTACTGATACAATCGCGTTCTAGATGCCGTACTGCCTTTTGCCATTACGATGACTTGAGGATGTTTATGAATAATGTCACGGGTTATAAAGGGTTTCTTGGAAAGGCATTTGTTGCATTGAATGCTATTGGAGGCACCAAAGAAGGAGCTTCGCTACTTGGAGAATTGCAAGGATCAAGTAATAATTTTACAATCTAGAACAGTTCAAATAATAATTTTGAAATAAATCCAAATCAAAGAGAGGCAGGTTATGCAGGACAATTATATTCAGATCCTGATCTCGCAATGTCTCTTGCGAGTACATCTGCGTCAGCTATGGAAGGAGGAGCGGGAGGTGTTATAAATTGGAATCCCAGTGGAGGTAGTGTATGGATTTTGGAGGGTAAAAAGAATGATAGCGCAGCTGCAAACTTAGGACACGAGCTATTTCACGGTAGAGATGCAAATAGAGGGCTGTTGGACGGCAGGTCGTATCGTGGTCTTAAATATGATGAGTGGCAGATGCAAATGCAAATAATAAGCCGATCAGGCCGGGATGGGTTCCTAAATATTGGTAATCATAAAATATTAGATTATGAAACATTATTTGAAAATTGTTTTGATTTGTTTTTTATTTATAGCTTGTAAGGGAAATAAGGTTCTAACGCAAAAAACTATTTGTGTGTTGGAAAAAGTTCATATGAATCAGTTGGCTTATTACAATAATATGGACAAAAAAAGCGATTATGCGAGCATCATCAATTTTGGAAAGCAAGGTCGAAATATATTGGCTAAAGAGGCTGCGGATGTGGTTGCGCCTGGCCATTTTACAATTTTAGAAGGATTTAACTCTGCTTGGGGAGATTATGTTGGGCTGATCTGGAATGATCGTTTAGCCTACAGTTATCATAGGCAGGCAGGAAATAAAAAACTGCACATTAGTAAATTGTCACTCAGTAATACAGACTTAGAAAACGCTAATGTAAATATACCCTCTCATATCGTTGAAAAAGTAAAGAACTGGGACACTCAATATATCGGTAACCTAAAAAATCGAGTGGGTATGGGAATATCGGACGGATTTTATTTTATGGCTACGAGAGTTGATATGAATGATGCCGATAATAATCAAATAAAAACTATTTCTTTTGAGGAATTTGGTGTCGAATAAATAGGAATGGGGAAAGTTCTTATTATATTAGAAAGGTAAACTGGATTACGAGGCAAGATTTTATGATGCGGAGATCGGGCGTTTCAACGTTATAGATAGGTTTACCGAAAAGTATTCATCATTATCCCCATACCAATATGGCGCAAATGATCCTATTCTTAATATTGACGTTAATGGTGACAGTATTTGGACTTCTCATAGATCAGAAGTTTGAAATGTAGTAATTTAAAATTATTATACTACTCACATTTCTGGCAAAGTTTTGAATCAAACGAATGCCTATGGTATTTCGGACTTTGTCTCTGGACTTAAAGCGAAATTAAATTCTCAGAAATCTAGTAAGACATTTAGTGATGGCTCTGTAAATGTTTATAATATTCAAGCTAACTTTACTGTAGCTAAGTGGATCGAGGATGTAAAGGAAGGAGACCATCTTGTAACCCTAGTAAATAAAGTTTTAGGTGAGGCTGATCCAGCTCTCGGAGGTGGGCCAGCTGGTGTGAAAGCCAGTATTAGTGGAAAGAATTCTGTAGTAAAATATGGTCAAAGTGCACAATTGGCTTTTCATGAAGTGGGGCATAACTTTGGCTTCGGACAGCCAGATGATGATGAACCCGACTATAACACTAATCCCATCGGATACGCACCAAATTTTCGTAGCGGCAGCACAGGTAATTAAGATGGGAAATATGGACGGGGGGGCGGTTCCTGTTACTTAAAACCCGCTTATAAAATCATTGTTTCAGTTGTTGAAATATTGAGATTAATATGAAAAATAAGATATTATTATTAGGTTTTCTTGTAGAGATGTTATTGAGTTGTGGTATAAATAATGGCTCTTCAATGTCAGTTCATGGGCAATCTTCGAAGCTTCAGCAACGATATTCGCTGAATTTACCGGATAGCTTAGGAGGAGATTCTATTACTGGATATGCAGTATTGGAAGGTAAAATTGCAATTAATACTAATGAAATTATGAAGATTGAGGTCATGAAATTGTTCTTAAAATCTAAGAATCAAGATGAAAAAATGACCGATTATTATTATGGGATAGATACTATTACTAATAAGGATGATTATAATTATATGAAGAGGTTCAAGCCTTTTTTAGAGGAATATTATCGAACTTTAAAATCTATAAAAAATAATCAACCTAACGTAAGTGGTAATGTCTACCTGTATGGTGTAAAGGTGCTTTTAAATTAATAAACAATAACGCCCAATCTTCAAAAGGATTGGGCGTTGTTATTTTATTTGAGCATGCCTGCATCTTACTCTTGTACAGTGAATGTTTGATAAGATGAATATAATCATCTATGTGGGCAAATCTTGATTCCTCCAATATCTTTTGTCAATTCTCCTGACATTATCAACATTTTTAAATTTCTTTAAATAAGAAGCCAATAGGAGTAACTCATCATCGTTGGCGTTCCCTGTAAATTCAGCTATTTGGATTGCATTGCCATAGTTCAGCATTGATTTTTCAGCAGTATCATCTATTATAAGCGTTCTTTCCAATAAGAATCCTTTGCGTTTTACTTTGGATAACCTTTTTACGTAATAATATTCATCAGTCACACTCATCCGCTTTTTTGTTGTGCGAGATCTTCCCCAGATAAATTCAAAATCGATAGCGTCTGGTTTTATTTTATCAACGAGCTCATGCACGTAAGTATCATCCGCAGAGCTCCAAATGGCCAGTTTAAAATCTCCAGCCAATTCTGATAAAAAATAGGCTAAATTTGGACGGACATATACATAATAAGGCCCTACAACAAAGTCTTCCCGCTGTTCCAGCTTATCTTTTGTAGCGTACAGCAATGTTTCGTCCAAATCCAATACCAAAAGAGTTTCCTTCATATTATTTATACCGGTTCATTTCCGGGGTTCTGACTTTAATATCCAAATTCCTCAAAGTTCGCCCGGCCCATAGCTATCCAACTTTCCCAATATGATCGACCCGTAGACCCAGCACCGTCTGGGTCAATAGTATAAAAGTCAGCGATTACTTCAAAATGTTTTCTTGTATTAGTTTCGTTTAAAAAATGGGTTAAGCATGCCAACATCTTGTTGAATGACGAAAAGATAATTTCGCTCAGTCCATCGAGCTCGCCATCATATTCATGGTCGTAGACTCTAATCGGATAATCATTTTTTTCGACGG
>DKIT01000229.1 GCA_002454415.1 Sphingobacterium sp. UBA6711 | reverse complement strand
ATCCTACATGCCGTTGCATCCTTAACGCCGTCTGACCTGGCTGTGCCTGTCTTCCGAACAATAGTCCCTTCCAGCACTGCTTGCCTGTGAGCTCACCCCAGCTCCGAACTCCCTGCGCTACAGGATGGTTATCTCCCTGCACTGCGGCATAGTCACCTCGCTACGTATCAAAACCCATCTGATTGATCCTTGAACAGAACTGATCCCAACAAGCCCTAGACAAAAAGATGATTTAAGAACAGGTGAACTGTGCGCAACCAATAGAGAACGGGCGAACCTACACAGGGCGCCTAAATAGCGGGACGGATCGCATACTTATCTAAAAGACTTTACATGTTATTATTTGTGAAACAGCAGTACAAAGTCATGCTAAAAGTGACCGAGGTCACTTTTATAGCTGTGGTTTAAGCGATAATACCTTCCGTTAATAAACATCTAGCCCCAAATTGCTTAAACACAAGGATTAAGGAAAGAATTACATTCAAATAGATAAGTACTCAAAAGTGACGTACATCACTTTTGTACGCTTTGTACATCATTAGATTGTCATAAAATGCTGCTTATTTTTGATTCAGAATCAACAATTTAAGTAATGCAGTTAGAGCAATTTAATTACGACAACAAGATTGTCAGAAATTTCGGAATCGCTACCATTATTTGGGGGATAGTTGGTATGACCATAGGATTGCTTGTGGCGACGCAGCTTGTCTGGCCCCAAATGAACTTCGGATTGCAGTTTACCACATTTGGCCGTGTACGTCCTGTACATACCAATGCGGTAATTTTCGCTTTCGTAGGTAATGGTATTTTTATGGGGGTTTACTATTCATTACAACGGGTGCTTAAGGCAAGGATGTTCAGTGATGCCTTGAGTAAACTCCATTTTTGGGGATGGCAATTAATTATTATTGCTTCAGCCATCACCTTGCCATTGGGACTTACTTCGAGTCATGAGTATGCTGAAATGGAATGGCCTATTGATATTGCTATCACAATCATCTGGGTGGTATTCGGAATCAATATGTTTGGTACGATTATAAAACGACGTGAGCGTCATATGTATGTCGCGGTTTGGTTTTATATCGCAACATTTGTCACTGTAGCGGTATTACACATTGTTAACTCGGTCCAATTGCCTGTAGCAGGATGGAAAAGCTACTATGTATATAAAGGCGTGCAGGATGCGCTTGTACAATGGTGGTATGGACACAACGCAGTCGCATTTTTCTTGACGACTCCTTATTTGGGAATGATGTATTATTTCCTTCCTAAAATGGCCAATCGACCAGTTTATTCTTATAAGCTAAGTATTCTACACTTTTGGTCCCTAATTTTTATCTATATCTGGGCAGGGCCGCATCATTTGTTGTACACAGCACTTCCGGGTTGGGTACAATCGCTAGGTGTCGTGTTTTCAATCATGCTCATTGCTCCAAGTTGGGGTGGTATGATCAATGGATTATTGACATTGCGGGGAGCATGGGATAAGGTGCGTACAGAACCCATGTTGAAATTCATGGTTGTCGCTTTGACATGTTATGGTATGGCAACGTTTGAAGGACCTATGCTGTCCTTGAAGCAGGTGAATGCCATCGCACACTTTACCGACTGGATTGTTGCACACGTGCACGTTGGGGCATTGGGCTGGAATGGATTTATGACATTCGGTATTCTGTATTGGTTGATCCCACGTATTTACAAAACAGAGCTTTATTCAAAAAAATTAGCGTCAACACATTTCTGGATCGGTACCCTTGGGATTTTGTTCTATGCTATTCCCATGTATTGGGCAGCAGTAGTACAAGGTTTAATGTGGAAAGAGTTTACTCCAGAAGGCGTGTTAAAATATCCAAACTTCCTTGCTACAACATTGGAAATTCTTCCTATGCATATGATGAGGGCGGTAGGTGGAGCGCTTTATTTATCTGGTGTATTGCTGATGACTTATAATTTGGTCAAAACGATGAAAAAGGGTCAGCTGTTGGCCAATGAACCGGCCGAAGCTCCAGCATTATTAGCTCTTCAGGTAAATGAGCAGTCCAAACACCGTCGTCTCGAACGCAAACCGATATTATTCATGGTGCTGGCGCTGATTGCTATTTTAATCGGTGGTATTGTTGAAATGATCCCAACGTTTACCATTTCAAAGAATGTTCCGACTATTGCGAGTGTACAACCTTATACAGCATTAGAACTTCAAGGGCGTGATCTTTATGTCAGAGAGGGTTGTGTTAACTGTCATACGCAGAGTATTCGACCATTCCGCTCAGAAACGGCCCGTTACGGGGAATACAGTAAAGCCGGCGAATATGTTTCTGATACACCGTTTTTATGGGGTTCTAAACGAACCGGACCGGATCTGCATCGAATCGGATCTAAATACCCGAACAAATGGCATTTCGACCATCTTTTGGATCCCACAATTACTTCGCCAGGAAGTATTATGCCAACTTATCCTTGGCTGATTGACCAAAAATTGGACAATTCGATTTTGAAAGATAAAATGACTGCATTGCGAAAATTGGGTATCCCCTATACTGATGCTCAAATAGCGAACGCTGAAAAGGATTTGAGCAATCAAGCGCAAAAAATTGCGGATGATTTAAAGAAAAACCAAGTCAATGTAATGGCTGACCGTGAAATTATTGCCGTCATAGCTTACCTACANNAACGCAAATCAATAGAGCTATGTTTAAACAAATAACAAATCTAAACGGAAGTGAGCTTTATCTAATTGTGTCACTTTGGATCTTCTTGATTTTCTTCATTTCAGTTGCAATAATGCTATTTCGTATGAAAAAGGACTATGTAAACTATATGAAGGAGTTACCTTTCGAAGAGGATGAAACTGAAACGAAATTGAATCATTCACCTGATAGTCTATAGCATATGAGTTTATTATTAGATACTGCACCTGCCACAGTGGAAGTTGTTCAATCGACGACGGGATTTGGTTCAGACAATTTATATACAGATATCTTAATTGTTGTATTGATTGTTGTGATGGTGGCCCTTCTTGCTTCGGCATTGATGGTCAATCGTGCAATGAAATCGATCATTAAGATTACCATGCCAGAGCTGGTTAAAGAAGAACAGCTCAAAAAATTGGCAAATAAGGGCGGCTTTAAACGTTCCTGGAACAAAATTATGGGTATTAGACCTATTTCTGAGGAAAAGGATATCGTGATCGACCATGAATATGACGGTATCAGTGAGTTAGATAATCCTATTCCAATCTGGTTTAACTTCCTCTTTTATGGAACAATCTTTTTTGGTCTAGTGTACTTGTTTGTTTACCAGGTTTCCGGCATCGGAATGAATCAGGACCAAGAGTATGTTCATGAGATGGCTGTTGCGGAAAAGGAACGACAAGCATACTTGGCTGCTTCAGCAAGTAATGTGGATGAAAATAGTGTGGAGTTCCAGCCGGAAATGGCGGGCGATGGGAAAGCAATATTCACAGCAAACTGTGTGGCTTGTCACGGCGGTAATGGTGAGGGAGGTATTGGCCCAAATCTGACAGATAAGTTCTGGCTTCATGGCGGAGAGATCAAAGATATCTTCAAAACCATCAAATATGGTGTTCCAGATAAGGGAATGGTGCCTTGGGAGCAAACTTTAAGTCCTGCGCAGATTGCCCAGGTTGCAAGTTATATTGTCACGTTGCGAGACAGTAATCCGGCCAATCCAAAAGAAGCTCAAGGTGAAGAAGTCACTTACGGTAACACCGGAAGTACTGAAAAAGCTGCTGATCAAGAAGCGGTAGAAAAGAAAGCAGAATAGTAAATAGAGAAAGCGATGAGTACAGTAGTAGTAAATGACACCAATAATAACGGTGGATCTAAGTCGAAAAAAAGACAGTGGATTTACGCCAAAAAGCCACAAGGGGAACTTTATAAGAAGAGACAGTGGGTTGGATATTCACTACTACTGTTCTTGTTCGCGGCACCTTTCATAAAAATAAATGGTGAACCATTTTTGATGTTCAACATTATTGATCGGAAGTTTTCCATTTTTGGAAGCCTTTTCTATCCCCAGGATCTCTATATTTTCGTATTTGGGATGTTGATCGCGATGGTCTGTGTTGTGCTGTTTACTGTTGTGTTTGGGCGTGTATGGTGTGGCTGGACCTGTCCCCAGACTATTTTTTTGGAATTGATATTTAGGAGAATCGAATATTGGATCGAAGGGGATTGGACCCAACAGAAAAAGTTGAATGAGGGGCCAGATACTGATCAGAAGCAACTGAAGAAGCTGCTGAAACATAGTATCTTCCTCGTGATCTCTTTTTTTATTTCAAATATCTTTCTGTCCTATATCATAGGGGTAGATGCGCTATTCAAAATTATAACCGATCCATTGGATCAACATATAGGTGGCCTCCTATCCATTATGGTGTTCACTTTGGTTTTCTATGGTGTTTTTGCGTACGTGAGGGAGATTGTGTGTATTGCCATTTGTCCCTATGGAAGACTACAAGGAGTACTATTGGATGATCAAAGTATCACGGTTGCCTACGACCATAGACGTGGTGAGCCAAGAGGAAAACAACAGAAAAATGCAATCGCTCCTCAGGGAGACTGTGTAGACTGCAAGTTGTGTGTACATGTATGCCCAACAGGTATAGATATACGAAATGGTCTGCAACTGGAATGTGTGAGTTGTACTGCTTGTATCGATGCCTGTGATGCCGTGATGGACAAAATAGGAAAACCTAAAAAATTGATTGGATTTTATCCAATGGGTGAAATTGAGGGTACTCTTAATAAAAAGAATAATACACGTACCGTGGCTTACTCTATTGTATTGATACTTTTGATGACTGTTTTCGGCTTCTTGCTATTCAATCGATCACAAGTGGACGGAAGGTTACTGCGTGCGAAAGGCAGTACCTATCAGCTGAGGGATGATAAGACGATAAGTAACCTGTATTCTTTGGAACTGATCAACAAGTCAGGTCAAGAGATGCCGTTTAGACTTGTGTGCGAAGACCCCCGTTTACAGATCCAACTGGTGAATCCCATCAAGAAAATTAGCAAAGACGGTCATGCGACATTAAGTTTCTTTCTCATTATCGCGAATAAGGACGTGGAAACATATAAAAGTAATATAAAATTATCTATCTATTCGGGAGAGAAAAAAGTGGAAAGTTTAAAGACCACTTTTATTGCACCTCCGGGAATGAATTAACAGGAAACTATGAATTGGGGAACAAAAATATTTTTAAGCTTGGCCGTCTTTATGTCATGCATAGTTGCTGCAGGAATATATATGGTTAGTCGCGATTCGGATAGTTTGGAGGAAGATGATTATTATGAACAAGGCTTGAATTATGATCAAGCTTATGAAAAAAAACAGAATGTTTTAACCATGCAGGAATCACCTCGCATAGAAATCAAAAAAGATACACTTTATATTCATTTCGTTTCAAAAATTAATAAAGGCAAATTGTTGTTTCGAAAACCTTCTGATAGCCGTTTAGATAAAGAGCTTCCTTTTCAAACAACAAATAACTTGTTTGTCTTACCTATTTCCACATTCGATAGAGGAATGTGGAATTTGTATATTGNNTGATTGGAAAAGTGTCGGTAAGGACTTCCTATTTGAGGAACATATTTTAGTTTAAACCGAGAAGATGAGCTATTCCTATTTTGCATTTTTTATGGGATTGTTTGGAAGCATACATTGCGCAGTCATGTGTGGTCCATTGATCTTTGCGATAGAAGGTGGGCAAGGGTTTGGTTGGAAGATCTTGTTTAATAAGCTATTGTACCAATCAGGCCGGGTTTTGACTTATGGTTGTTTAGGCCTTCTTTTCGGGACGATCGGAACTTTTGCGGAGATCCAAGGTTGGCAACGGACATTAAGCTGGGCCACTGGTATTATATTGATTTTAATCGCTCTGTTTCATATCATCGGTAAAAATAATCGAAAAATTGCCGCTTGGCAGACGAAAGCTGTGCAACCTATCGTGAAGTTATTGTCGAAATGGTTGTATAAACCCGGGGGTAACTT
>DKIT01000216.1 GCA_002454415.1 Sphingobacterium sp. UBA6711 | reverse complement strand
TATATTGGATCAGCAAATGTATCATTTTTATAATACGGAAGATATTATGGGATTTAAGCTCACTAACAACGGCATGAAGATGGTATTGGATGTTGAAGTTCCTACGATAATTGCATCACATTTTGATGCCATAATACATCCATTTTTGCAAAAGAATGGAGTTGAGATTAAAGATATAGACTATATGATCTTTCATCCAGGAGGTAAAAAAATAGTGGCAACAATTGAAAAAATATTTACGGAATTCAATAAGAACATTGATGATACGAAAGCCATATTGGCGCGGTATGGTAATATGTCTAGTGCTACTGTATTGTATGTTCTCGAACGTGTTTTTGAGCGTAATCCACAAGTTGGAGAACTGGGATTGATGCTAAGTTTTGGTCCAGGCTTTACAGCGCAAAAGATTTTATTACGGTGGTAACTATTATTAGAAATTGATGAACATACATAGTATTGTCGCACAGCTGCCCTATAGGGATCCATTTCTTTTCGTAGATGAGCTAGTACATGCTGACGAAGAACATATTATCGGCGGTTACACTTTTGATGAAAGTCTGGATTTTTATAAAGGGCATTTCCTGGATAAGCCAGTGACTCCAGGTGTTATTTTGACAGAAACGATGGCTCAAATCGGGTTAGCATGTTTTGGTATTTATTTAATGCAAGGTGAGTGTAAAAAATTGACTACCATAGCATTAACATCTACAGATGTGCAATTCTTAAAACCGGTGTACCCAAACGAAAAGGTTACTGTTATTGCTCATAAAATATATTTCAGGTTCGGTAAGCTTAAGTGCGCTGTATTAATGAAAAATGCTGCTGGTATAGAGGTTTGCAAGGGGATACTTGCGGGTATGGTAATTGAAGATATATGAATAGGGTTGTTATAACTGGGCTTGGCGTAGTTGCCCCTAATGGAGTGGGAGTTCCGGCTTTTAAACACGCGATCAAAAATGGACTTTCCGGAATACGACATCATACATTATTGCAAGAATTGCAGTTTTCTTGTCAGATTGGGGGAACCCCATCAATATCGGAAGATTTAAAGAAACAGTTTTTTACGGAACTTGAGCTCAGGGGCTTTAACAGCACAGGTATATTGTACGGCGTAATGGCAGGAGTCGAAGCTTGGAGAGATGCAGGACTACCGGTAGAGAGTAATACTGATCCGGACTGGGACAGTGGAACTATATTTGGCTCAGGAACCTCGGGTATTGACAAATTAAGAGAGAGTATTTATAAAATTGACGATCTTAAAACACGAAGACTCGGCAGTACGGTAGTGGCCCAAACAATGAACAGCGGAGTCAGCGCATATCTTGGAGGAAAGCTAGGGCTTGGAAATCAGGTCACGACTAATTCATCTGCTTGCGCGACAGGAGCGGAGGCGATTATGATGGCTTATGATCGCATAGTATACGGAAAGGCAAAGCGTATGTTGGCTGGTAGTACTGGAGACAGTGGTCCCTATATATGGGCTGGTTTTGATGCGCTTCGTGTTTGTAGTTCGCAGTATAATGACCGGCCGGAAGACGGGTCTCGACCAATGAGTGCAACTGCTTGTGGATTTGTTCCGGGGAGTGGCGCGGGAGCATTGGTTCTCGAAGATTTAGAAAGTGCTTTGCAGCGGGGAGCAACAATATATGCTGAGCTGTTGGGCGGGCACGTTAATTCGGGTGGTCAACGGGGATCGGGAAGCATGACAGCACCTAATAGCCTTGCTGTACAACGATGTATCAGCGAAGCACTCAAGAGTGGAGGTGTCTCTGGGGATGATATCGACGCAATTAACGGTCATCTTACAGCGACAACAAAAGATGTACTTGAAATTGAAAATTGGATCAAATCACTTGGTCGAAACCATGATAACTTTCCCTATATTAATTCAATAAAAGGAATGACCGGACATTGTCTGAGTGCGGCTGGTAGTATAGAAAGTGTTGCTACTGTACTACAATTGCATGAAGGGTTTGTATTTGGCAATTGTAATTGTAGCGATTTACACCCCGAAATCACTGCATTAATAGCAAAAACAAAGGTTCCTTTAAAAACGGTAAATTTGCAACCGAAGATTATCGCAAAGGCTAGTTTTGGCTTTGGTGACGTAAATGCTTGTTTGATATTTAAGAAATTTGACTATTAAGTTATGGATAGAAAGGAATTAATTGATTCACTGAAATCGATCATAGAACCATATACTACGCGTGGAGATACGCTAGAAAGTATTTCTGAAGAAACTGATTTTATCCATGATCTTGAGATCAATTCAGCCAATTTAGTGGATATTGTCTTGGATATAGAAGAAAAATTTGATGTCACCATCGACAATACCGAAATGGAACGTATGCTTAATGTGCGGGCTGCTATTGACATTATCCAATCAAAGCTAAACGATAAGTGATTGGAAATGATGTCATAGATTTGTTCAAATCGCGTAACGATAGCAATTGGCAGCGTAAAGGGTTTCTTTCGAAGTTATTTGACGATGATGAACAGTTATTGATAGCATTTTCTCGGGATCCGGAGGTCATGGTATGGCTCTTATGGAGCATGAAAGAAGCTGCTTACAAGATATGGAATAGGGAAACTTCTATTCGTACATATTGCCCTAAAAAGTTTATTTGTTCATTATCAATTTCTGTTGGGCAATGCATAAAGGGTATGGTACAACTTAACGGAAACGTGTATTATACCAAAAGTTATTTGTCGCAAGATCTCATTCACACCATAGCTGTTGATGTTCCCAGCAATCTTGATCTCGTCATTGAGATTAGCCGAACTCATGTTTTCAAAGACTCTAATGGCCTTCCTTACTGCAGTTTAAGTAAAGGTGAAGATGTTAGACCTGCATCTATAAGCAATCATGGTCGTTTTGAGCGCATCGTAACGATAGCATAAAGGAATATAATTGTCTAAAGTGAACCAATAACTTTTGACATATATCAACGGTTCTTCACAAAGAGACGATCTCGTCAGGATGGAGATTCGACTTATAAATTTTGCTATCTTTTTGCATTTCCTTTACCAATTTAACGATATAAATTATTCTTTTGGGAACGATTGCGTAAATATTATGCACACAAAGGAGTTTTAATTTTTAATTTCATTTTAAATGCAAGCGGTTGCACGACCGCAAAAGGGAATTTTTAAATTATAAACTTTTATAAACCTCATGATGCCAAAAATTGAATGGAATAGTAGTTTCATAAAAACTACTGCTCTGAGTACATTACTTGTTGTAGCGTCGTCCTTTGTGCGTGCGCAAGAGCAAAGTATAGCCGGGACGGTAACAGATCCGGCTGGTAAGCCACTAGCTGGAGCGACGATTCGCTCGCTTGGTAATAATTCTATTTCTACTTCTACAGATGTTGATGGTAAATTTTCGATAAAATTGGCAAAGGGAGTGTCTCAGATTTCAGTTACTTATCTGGGAGCTGATACCCAAGTCGTCAACATCATAGATAATAAACCACTTTTAATTATTGTTGCGGCGAGAGATTCAAAACTTGAAGAAGTAGTGGTGGTAGGTTATGGGACAGTAAAAAAGAGAGATCTCACGGGTTCTGTTGTTTCCGTCAAGGGTGATGAAATTGCCAAGGTACCATCTGCCAATTTGCTGGAATCTGTTCAAGGGAAAGTCGCTGGTATGGATGTAACGCGCAGTAGTGGGTCGGCCTCTTCGGGTGTAAATATTACTATCCGTGGGAATCGTTCAGTAACAGCACAAAATGGACCTTTGTATATTGTGGATGGAATTCAGTACAGTAATATCCAAGATATCAATCCCAATGATGTGGAATCAATGGAAGTGCTTAAAGATGCTTCGTCTACGGCAATTTATGGATCTCGGGGTGCAAATGGGGTGATCATCATTACAACAAAAAAAGGAAGGACTGGCGCTGCACAGGTGGCTTTTAATTCTTATGCAGGTATGTCTCATGTGGCTCGTTATCCAGATGTTATGAATTTAGAACAGTGGGTTAAGCTTCGCCGGGAAGCTTATCGTACTACAGGTAAATGGGATAGTGAAGCTGATGATGGTGCCATTTTTAACAATGCGGAGTTAGAAGCTATCAAAAATAACGAATATACAGACTATTTCGATCTACTGGTTAAGGATGGTTTCCAACAAAATTATCAAGTTGGAATCAATGCCGGAACGGATAAAACAAGGGTATATTTTTCGGCCGACTATCTAAATGAAAGAGGAATATTTGAACAGGATAAATCGAATCGTTATGGTGGCCGGCTTAATATTGACCAAGATTTGGGAAAATACTTTAAAACAGGAATGCAGTCCCAATTGACACATTACAAAATTCAAGCTGCCCGCGATCCGCTCAATCAAGCTAATAAAATAAGTCCCTTGGGTAAGATTTATAAAGATGATGGCTCATTGATTTTATATCCGTTGAATGGATCGGCGATCAATCCATTAGCCGATCTTCAACCCAATGCGTATGAAGCGCAGAACCTCGTGACACGTAGTCTTATTAACGNNGGATTTTCAGGAAAATCGACTATTGGTGTAACCCTTGACAATAGTCGGAATGGCTCTTTTGCGGGAATGTATACGCTAGATCGGAATGGCTCAGCCTCCAAAGCTACTTACAGCACTGAAAATAGTCATTTGATCAATTGGGAAAATGTGCTTTCCTATCAGAATACATTTCGTGACCATAATCTCACCGTCACAGCAGTAAACAGTATACTTTGGAACCGTTCAGATCGTATTGATGCATCAGGGGAAGGACTTATCCTCGATAGTCAGCTCTTTTATGCCTTAGGGAATGCTTCAAAAAATCTAGCGACCAATACGTCCTATAGTATGAACAATCTCCTCTCATTTGCAGGAAGGGTTAACTATAGCTATAAGGGTAAATATCTATTGACCGCAACTGGCCGTTCAGACGGCTCCTCCATACTAGCAAAGGGAAACAAATGGGCATTTTTTCCTTCACTAGCGGTTGGCTGGCGTATTGTTGACGAATCGTTTATGAAAAATCAGCGTGTCTTCAGCGAATTAAAGGCGCGATTGAGTTGGGGTAGAGCCGGCAATTATGCCGTATCA
>DKIT01000067.1:96380-187784 GCA_002454415.1 Sphingobacterium sp. UBA6711 | reverse complement strand
CAGTCAAATGTAGCAACTTCACTATTCAATTTTTGTTTTATTTGTCCTTGACAATCAACTTTGCAAAGCAGACAAGTACACGATAATATTAGTAATATAATTTTTTCCATTTTCAAATTTATTCATAAGAAAACTTACGCTTATTCAATTTTTGAATATGCATATAATGTTTGTGATGAAAATTTTTCCCTTTGGGGGGGAGCAACAAATTTTGTATTAGGCAAAGCAGGTCCATTCCCCTTCGAATTCTCGGTAAGAATTGAATAAGGATTATCGAAGCCCAATGTAGATAGAGAAGAAACGATCTGTTTACTAAAATGTTCTTGATAATAATCATCTCCAACCCAAATTGCTCTGCTTTCTCCGCGGAGATTTCGAGCATTGAGACCCTGCGATTCCGTGGCGAATTGACCAGTTTGAACAGATCCATAAAAATAAGTAAAAATGGATCTTGAGCTTCTCTCAGCTTATTTAACTGGTCAAAATTGTCCGAATTGAAGGATCATTAGTTTTCGAATCTGGATGGTTAACGGTATCAAAATCTCCAAGCTTATGGATTCCGTCGAAAACAACTATATCACCCCACAATAAATAGAATTCGAAAAGTCCCCCTCGAGCGTATCCCATACGCTGACATAAACATGCAGATCACCTGTTTTTCTGCTTATCTCCTCAAATTGCAATGAGCAGGATCCCTGATTTACTTTTGCAATGGAGGTTCTCAAATGTGACTCGGTATCGAAGCCTATGAGTCCCAGATTGATTTTATATATACTGCTTTTATATTGATCATCTACAGTCCAGCTCAGATCAATCCGGTCGCCATCCAAGCTTACTTGACAATTGGCTAATGGGGTAAGCGGACCTGAAAACAGCAATAGCTTTTCAGGGTTAATGAAAGGCTTATTCTCGGCATCCAGTTCAAGAGTCTCTTTAAAAATGTGGCGCTGTGCCAAGTGGAAAGCTCCTACACGACTTCCTTTTTTCGCGAGTGGTTGATAACCAAACTCAAGAATTCTTTTATTCCATGCGGCAAACTTACCTGCAACCTTCTGTTTTTCTCGATTTAAAAGTTCGGCCTCGCTGGGAGGAGACGTTCGTTTTTTCTTGCCACCACGAATGATATTTTGGCCATTCAATAGATAAGCACTCACCGAACCAAATTTCCCAACAATAGGGCCGTTCGGGCCATTTTGTAAAATTGCCATAAAATTTCTCTCCTCTTGTTTATAATTAATGGTATATAACTTATTACCAATATAATATAAAATTATCTATTAAAAGAGGAGTAACACTACTTTTACAGAGAATTAGCAGGGGGTTAACAGGGGGAGTACCCCTGTTAACCCCCTGCTATACCCTAGTTAACCCCCTATAATATCCCTGTTAAAATAGGAATTAATATGAAATAGGTACCTATATGCATACTAGACAAAGTGGATTAATTCCGATAGGGAATATGATCTAACACGAAATGACTAACCTGCGCCCGCACCTCACTTTTCCACAAGGTGTTAATAACTTTGTTGAAAACTCAAAGGTTAACCCTATTGTTTGATGACCTTTTCTCCAAGGAGCAATCGGTTATACCGCATCAAGGCCTCTACATAATAGTAATCGGCATAGGTTAAAGGCACGTCAACCTCGGTTTTATGGGGTATAGAGCCCACGCTATGTTTTAAAATATAACCGCCTGCTTCCTTAAAATCTGCCTTATAAGGTTTGGAAGAAAGCGAACGCAACATCTGCTCAGCTTTAGAAATATAAAGCTGGCTTTCACCACCTCTGGTGTATTGTGCTAGTTCCAGCAAAACCGAAGCGGTCACCGAAGCTGTCGATACATCGCGAAGATATTTCTGGCTATCATATTTACTATCCGAAGTAAGCTTGTTCTGGTCCATATCCCAATAAGGTATCAGGTCTTTCGGAAGATTGGGATGATTCAGATAAAACTGTGCAATATGCCTGGCTTGCTCCAAATATTTCTTGTCGCCAGTTTCGCGGTACATCATCGTATAACCATAAAGTCCCCAAGCTTGCCCTCTAGCCCAAGCCGACTCGTCAAAAGCACCCTGGGCAGTCTTTCTCGAAATAACGCTTCCATCGTTCGGATTGTAATCCACGACATGGTAGGAACTATAATCTTTTCGATAATGGTTCACCATCGTCGTATTGGCATGCTGCACCGCAATATCACGATAACGCTTATCACCTGTCATTTTGGAGACTTCCGTCAGAAACTCCAGGTTCATCATGTTGTCAATGATCACCGGATAAGTCCAAGGCTGACCATCCCAGTTTTTGCCACCGTCCCATGAACGGATAGTTTTCGGCGCTTCATGGAAACGTGTTGCCAAAGATGCTGCTCCAGTACTCAAAATTTCTTTATAAGCGGCAGAGTCTCCCGTCAATCGCAAGGCATTACCAAAACTACAGTACAACATAAACCCTAAATCATGTGTTCCTTTGTTGTTCTTTTCTTTTTCAAGATGTTTTAATTTCCGCTTAGCTTCGGCCAATAACTGTTCATCCTTGCTATATTCGTATAGATATAACACCGTACCGGGATAAAATCCCGAGCACCACCAGCTTGAGCCCCAATTTACATATTTACCATCTTTATAGGTCGTCGGCATATCCGACTCATTAATTGAGGAAGCAAGGTAGATAATTTGTTTACGCGCATCTTCGAGATANNTGAATGAATTCTTTGTCAAGTCCCAATTTGACTGATCCCGCGTTTCGCTGACTCGAACAAGACATGGCTTGAATTCCTAGGCCACACATCAAAGCACCAGCAATATAATGTTGTATCTTCATTTTTAGTATTGAGTATATAATATCAAGATAAGAGCCTCCGCCTGTACCAAACAAAGGCTTACACACTATCTTTTTTTAACTTTTATTTAGTAAGTCACATAATAATCCTTTGGAAACTGTTCAGCATTCCAGCACTTTTGAGAAGTCCATGGTTGCGGAGCACAGGTCCAAAACTCATCATCTGCAGGCAATCCAAGCGGCAAAAATGACAGGGAGGCCACATACATTGATCCAGCATTCGTATAATAATCGGCGAGATTGGACTTTTTGTCACCTACCACGCCCATACGCAGCCATCCCGACGGTGCAAAGGTTTTGTCAATATAAATATGGCGGAGTATCGTGGTCAATGCAGCCCTGACCTGTCCCTTCGAGATATCTTCGGGCAGCTTATTTTCTAAAGCAACTGTTGCCAGCGGCTGGAATGCGGCATTCTTATAAGTGGAGGAACGACCAACAACGACATAATGACCTTCTGGCGAGATCATGCGTTCCAGATGATGCGCATAACGCTGCATGCGTTTATAGGCCCGCTCATACATTTCTTTGTATTTTCCTCCAGCTGAAATATTATGACGCAGTGACTCCACCTGCATACAATGGATCACATAACCGTTGTAATGGTCAAAACTAAAATGGGCACCATCACTATACCAGCCATCCCCCACATACCATTCCTGATCAAATTTATTAACAGCATAATCAATCTTTTCCCGTGCACATTCCTCTCCTATGCTGTAAAGAAATGTTTCTGTCATGGCCGCAAACAGCAGCCAATTACTTTCATTTGGCTTGATCTTGCGGAGCAATTTAAACTCTTCGACAACTCTTTTCTTTGTCGTTGGATCCAAGGGCTGCCATAATGCTTTTGGGGCTCTCAGAAAAGCCAGTGCTAGATGCGCTGCATCCACCAGGGTCTGAGAGGAAGGTCCCCGCCAAGTAAAATAATCCGGAGATTTGGAGTCTACCCCATACTTTATCCCCAGTAGTGTCTGATCCCGTAATTGCTTACGTAATTTACCTTCCTCTGTTGTGTCATCTGGTAATGCTAACCAAGGAGCCATTCCAGCCAACAAACGTCCAAAGGCTTCTAGGTATCCGACTCCTGGGTCTCTGCTATCAAAAGTCGGGCTCACCTCCATTGGCATATTCTTACGCCATTGCTGTTTACTGATATTGCTCAATATGGGAGCGGCCATCTTGTGTAAGATAGATACCCAGTAGGCCCGGTCATTATCGCGATTATGCAGGTTTGCCAAAGTACCATCATTGGCTTTTGCTTCGACAGTCCAGGGGGTTGCTAATGCACCTAGACCAGCTCCACCGAGCAATTTTAATAGGAATCTTCTTTTCATTGATAATGGTTTATGAGGTAGTTCTACTTAAACACTTCGTATTATACCAAACATTAAAAATCTTTATTTTAATATAATTAAACAAACTAAAAAGAATCAATCGCCCTAGCAAACGATTGCATAAGCGATTGATAACAACTTCTTTACGTGAAACAAGAAATTGCACTTATTTTTTTAATCACCCCAACCCTCATTTTGTGTCAAGGATGTATTCCGTTCCCGTTCCACTTGAGGGATTGGCCATGTATAGAGCTGATCGCCTCTCCAGTCATACGGAGAAACGACTCCTCCCCATGCTTGTTTAATACCATTTCCTGTATAAAAAGAAGTCTCTTTCAATGTTTTCCAGCGCAACTCATCAAAGTAAATAACTCCTTCACACATCAACTCACGACGGCGTTCCTCACGAATTTCTTTCCGGAGATCCTGTTCGCTAATTCCTAACGGCAATTCTCCAACTCCCGCACGCTTTCTTACCTCATTTACCTTTAGTACGGCTTCGCTAGGTTTTGTTGACTCATTCAATGCCTCCGCCCATAACAAAAGGATATCGGCATAACGCATAACGATATAATCATACGCTCCAGCTTCTCTGTTGGGGATACCCGGATTAGCACCTTCATAGACAAACTTCCGTGGGTAGTAGTAAAAATTAGGGACGATATCCGTTCTCAAATCAAACACGCCGCCAAACTCCTGTCTATACGGCCATCTAGCAGTAAAGGTTTGGTCTGTCGCACCATTGGCTCCTATAAATGTAGAGTTGGGTAGAATGACATTGCTAGCTAATCGAGGATCACGATCTGCATAGGCATTCTTCAGGCGTTCTTCATTGCCTGTAGGCAAATACAAAGACATATCAAGCTTATTTGTAGTCCGTTTTTCAATGTTAGCTATTTCAGTAGCGGTCAAATTATTCCGCAAGAAAAACACCTCCCTCTGGCCTGGTGCCATCTGATTATAATTTGGCAGGTAATCATCCCAATTAAACTTAGACCCATCTCTGCGCTGATAGCGGTCTGCAGCATCAGGGTGTACCAAATAAGTATTCCAATTGGACCCAAATGCAGATCGTGATCCGAATCTAAATTGGTAATCGGAGCCATATCCTGCCAAAGCCATATTTTGGATACTAAATATAATTTCGGGACTTTGCTCATTGCTCCCCTTGAAGAGGTCGGCATAACTGTTAAATAATGTATGCCCCAAATTTTTGACCTGTTCGAAATCAGCGATTGCTTTTGCCCACTCTTTTGTGTACATATAAACCTTGCCACGGAGCGCATAGGCAGCAGATTTTGTCACCCGACCAAAGTTTGCATTTCCTTTATCATAGCGATTTGGTAACTGAGCTTCGTTGATACAATCCGTGAGATCTTTCATGATAAAGCTCCAAACTTCCTGTTCAGTACTCCTTGGTTTATCAACCTTGTCCCATTCAATTGGATCGGTATAAATAGGCACTCCTTTATACAACTGATTCAATCGATAATAGTAGTAGGCGCGCAAGAATTTTACTTCCGCAGTTAATTTAGCCTTTTTCTCTGCACCCACAGGTGACACATTGGTTATCCCATAGATCGCATTATTACTCCGGTGAACACCTTCGTATAAATTTTGCCATTCTGTTGAAAAAATCCCGGATGAACTTGTGGCAGTCGCATTCATCAAGGTTGAATTATCCCGGCCTTGGAGAGTAACATAGGAATCATACACATAAAGCATCTGACCGAGGCGCAAACCTTGATATACACCATTTACACCTTGGTCTGTAAGATTTTCCGTTAGCCACATATTATTGGTCAATACCTGTGTTTTAGGTACAGTATCCAATAAATCCTTCTGACAAGCAGCAAACAATGTTGCTGAACCGAGCGTTAGGCCAAGCAATATTTTTTTACTCCACAAATTATATTTTTTTATATTATTTTTCATGATCTTTCTCTTTTTAGAATCCAATATTCAAACCAAAAGCAAACTGTTTCATTGTTGGATATTCTGCTCCTGCACCAACTTCTGGATCCAACCCCGGGAAATCAGTAAACATCAATAGGTTCTCTCCAGAGAAAAACACCCTTAAACTGCGTACTTTAACTTTTTCAGTTAGTTTCTTATCAAACGTATAACCTATTTGCAAATTTCTAAGCTTTAAAAAATTTGCATTATATAACCAATAATCGCTTGCCTGATTATTGATATTTTCTGCAGAAGTTCCGTATTTCAATCTAGGGAAATATCCATTTTGATTGGTACGGGGATCATTTGGTGCCGTCGGGTTATAGAAATAATGGTCATCTGCGATACGAGTGGTTACCTGGTTACCAAGAATCAACACATTGTTATTATACCCAGCATCTGTCCAATAATACTGCCCTCCAGCCTCTCCTGCCCAAATCATAGACATATCAAGACCTTTATAAGAGAACCCAAGATTGAATCCATAGATATATTTAGGACTTGTCGACGTTCCCGTAAAGTACTGGTCGGCATTATTTCCATAAATACCGTCTCCGTTCCGATCGGCATAGATCAAGTCACCATAATACATCCGTGCATTCGAACCATAACTATCCGCAATAGCTTGGGATGAGGTTACAAAAGAATAGCCAGCAGCTTTCATTGCCTTTGCCCATTCGTAATCCTGATCCGTACGGATCATCCCTGTGGTAGGTCCACCGTTAACATTGACAGATCCGTCCGAATTAAAATAACTACCATTTCCTCGATATACTTGACGTAAATAGAATTCATCCAGCTGGTATCCTTCAAGTCTGCGATTGACACCACCTGTGGATACATCACCTAAGTTCGTGGTCCATACCAATTTTCCCGTTCCGTCATCGACCATACCCTGAACCAGCTTACCTTCGTATTCCGTCACTTTATTTTTATTATACGAGAAATTACCACCAATGTTATAACTGAAATCCCCGATCTTATCCCGCCAGTTTAGATTAAGCTCAATTCCTTTATTGCGCATGGCGGCCTGGTTATAAAAAGGAGCACTGGCTGTACCCGCCGTAATTGGTATTTGTGCCGTACGAATAATGTTTGAAGTTTTACGATCGTACAAACTTAATTCCACGGATGCACGACGGCTTAATGTCGCAAATTCCAATCCAAGCTCTTTATTTTCGGAATCTTCCCATTGCAATAGGTTATTGCCAAAACGTGACAATCTAAGACCATTAGCCTGTGCTCCGTTGAAAGAATAACCTACCTGACCATACACACCGTGCCATCCATATACGTTCAGATCATCCCCGCCATCATTACCTAATTTACCCCATGATCCACGAATCTTAATATCTTGCACATAAGGATCTATCCCCTTCATAAATGATTCCTTAGACAATATATATCCGAGCGAAACAGAGGGGAAAGTACCATATTTCTTACCAAGGCCAAATTTTGAAGAACCATCTCGGCGTAAACTAAATNNATATTTTCCATCATAATCGTAGCTAAAGCGTCCGAAAAAAGAACGCATGGAGTTATCAGATTCTCCGCCGGAGATGCTGTTCATCTCAGTTCCTGTACCAATATTGGTAATGGTCGCATCAATCAATCCTTTTGTAGAAGCACTAAATCCGGAATCGTTGTAATAGAATTCATTATGACCAACTAATGCGCCAATCGTGTGTTTACCAATCGCCGTGTTATAACGCAATACGTTATCAAAAGATTTTCTGTAAATTTTATTATAAGACTGTCCAGTCGTCGAGTTCGCCAGGTTAACAGGCGTCGATGTAATCGTCATGGTTGAAAAATCATATCGTGGTGACGGATCAGACCAGGTTTTCACTTCATCAAATCGACTTTGGTAGTTAAATTTCGTTTCAAATGTCAAACCCTTCCAAAGTTTAACATTCGCAAATAAGGTCGCATTGAGTCGTGTACGTTCATTACTTCCTTTATTATCGTAAAGGTAGGTCAATAAATTGTTCAGCTGAGATGATTCTCCGGAGCTTAGCACAGCACTTCCAAACTTACCGTCATACATCGGGTAAATACCCGGTGTCGTTTGCCGCAAGAAATTGTACAGATTGGCATCTGAAGCCATCGAACGTTCTTCTTTAACAACAAATGTCTGTGTACCGACGGTCAGGAAATTGGTAACATCTGTCTCCAGATTCACCCGCCCTTCATAGCGTTTCATCCCTGTGNNCTGTATTGTGCATAATGCCAGGATTGTCTTGTATTCTACCCGATAGGTTGTAGCGTATATTTTCACTACCCCCCAAAACACTGACATTATGACTCTTTAGCCAAGCGTCCTCATAAATCCAATCTCCCCAGTTGTTATTGGGATATGCAACATAATTTGGTATGGCCTGAGCGGTCAAACCATTTGGATCAGCATTTGCCGCCGTCCAGATATCGATAGCACTCTGGGTATATGGACCTTTCTCGCCTATATTTTCTGCAGCTTCTTGAAACAAGTTCATATGCCTCAAATAATCGCTTACAAATTCAGGCTTCGCGCTTGGCGTTGTTCTCGAAAACAACCCCGAATATTTTATTTGCGGTGCTTGTCCGCCTTTTCCTTTCTTTGTTGTAATGACAATAACTCCATTCGCCGCCCGCGCACCGTATATCGCTGCTGAGGAAGCATCCTTTAATACCGATATTGTTTCAATATCTTCCGGATTTACCGCATCCATTACCCCTTGAATACCGTCAATAATCACCAAAGCATCGTTATTGTTCATGGTACCTGTACCACGTACGCGAATGGTCGCTCCATCACTACCAGGCTTACCATTACCGACTTTCACCTGAACACCAGCAGCGAGCCCCGAGAGCGCTGAGGAAACATTTGTTACTGCTCTGCTTTCGAGCTTCTTGCCATCGATCGTAGCAACCGAACCTAACAATTTAGCCTTCTTCTGTTGTCCATAACCCACCACAACAACTTCGTCAATCGCCGCACTCGTTTCTTCCATCGTAACATTAATGACATTGCGCCCATTAACAGCAACTTCCTGATTTTGGTAACCAACAAATGTAATTATGAGTGTCGCATTAGAATTCACGGGCAGTGAATAGCTACCAGTGGTATTTGTAGAAGTAGAAGCACTTCCACCCTTTTCTCGAATCGTTACACCTACTAAAGGTGCTCCTTGACTGTCTGTAATCCGCCCCGTAATTGAAATTTTCTGCTGTGCCATACTCGCACCCACAGTAAACATCATCATAGCAGACAGTCCAACTTTGTAAAACTTAGCCATACTTTAGGAAATTAGTTTTATAATTAAAAATTGGTTGTTTATTAAGCCAAAGATGGGTCTATGACCAAATTAAGGGGGGTAAAATTCATAAATATTTGGGGGTAAAATCTTAAATTTGATCCAAATACCCCATAACCATGAGCATACTGCCTATTTTATCGCGACAATTTCTACTGTTGATAGCTATCTTTTCAATCTGCCATGCCCAGGATCTAAAGTTTGAAACACTCAGTCAGGAAAATGTATTAGATAAACAAGCTGTATTGACAATTGCCCAAGACAGACAAGGAAAACTTTGGTTTGGGGGTGGGGCCAATCTATTCGTCTATGATTCTCAAAATATTACCAATATTTTATTGCAGGATACCGTTTTTAAAAATGTAGATTACATTAATAAAATCAGCATTAATGCAAAAAATGATCTTTTTATAGCCACTGCTTCACATTTATTCATCTTTAATATTGATAAACGCAATGCTGTATTTAAACAAGGAAAGCCATTTCAAGAAGAAATTGTAGTTTCAGACATTCAGTTTTTTTCAGACAAAATCTTTCTATGTACAGATAGAGGGGTTTATCTCGCAACTCCGCATGCAGGAAATTATACGCTCAAAAAAATATTGTCCCGCCCCCGTGTGCAATCAATCATCCAAAATGGTCCCAGTGATTATATAATATCCAGTTTTAACGGCATTGAGACTTTCTCATTGCAAAATGAAAAAATATTTAATATTCAAAATCTCGCGTTCCCTCCGATACCACAAAAGGAACGCATTTTCAGCGCAATGTGTCTTCACAAAAATGTACTGTGGGTAGGAACAAAATTGCATGGGATATTCCAATACAACCTCTGGGATAAAAAATGGAGTAACATCCGGGAAACCAACAGCAATTTACTGAGCAATAATATCAGGAAAATTGTTCCAAATAAAAATGGAGAACTCCTGATAGGTACCTTAAAAGGACTCTCCATTTTTAACAGATCCGCTCATTTTGTCAACTATAAACATAATACATCGGTCAACAATTCTTTGAGCCAAAATTCTATTTATGACATCTTTATCGATCGGCAACAGATCACATGGATAGGAACCTATTTTGGCGGTATCAATGCCATTTATCCCAACCTCATACCACTACAGAATTATTCTACACGTTCTTTTCCTCACCTTCGTCTCAGCAGCGATATTACAGGTAGTTTTGCTGAATCAGACTATGCTTACTGGATAGGAACAGAAGAAGAAGGAATCAATAAAATTGATAAAGCGACAGGCATTACTGCCCCCCTATCGAAACTCACCCAGTCCAACTTGATCAAAGATCTTTATGTGAGAGATGACAAAGTTTACGCAGCACAGTATACAGGTGGTTATTCCATTATTGATGCACAATCGGGAATTACACAGCATTTTTATCTTGAAAAAGACCGCCTAGACCTAAAAAACAACGTCTATAGTATTTATGTTGATCCGGCGCACCACATTTATCTTGGAACCAACAAAGGGCTTTATATTGTCGAACCCGGAAGACCGCCACAATATATTGCCGCATTAAAATATGCTACAATCGACGATATTCAAGCTGACAATAAACAACAAATTTATTTTTTACAAGGCGGTATGCTCTACCGGAAGAGAGCACATGACTCAAAAATCCAGCCCATAAAACAGCCTGATTCCATCAAGGTAAGCGGATTTTACGTTCACCCAAATGGGGATATTTGGCTGGTTTCAAAAGAAGAATTATATCGTTTTGATCAACAGGAGAAATTAACCAAGGTGGCTCGCTTCCCCAATAATTCATTGGGTTGGCCTATCCTTGTCAATGATCAGCTGTGGCTTACAAGTAAAAATGGACTCATATGTTATGATGTACAAACAAAAAGCAACTTCCTTCTTAACCAATATGATGGTTTGCCCGTGAAGAACTTGCTCGGCGCAAAAGTCTTTGCCAGCAAAACTGGAACCTTGTTCGTAACAACACTTAACGGCGTCGTCTCTATAGATACAAGAAAAATAGCTTTCAATCAGAACAAGCCCACTGTCCTCTTCCGAAATATTTTTTTGGAAGAAGCACCTTTAAATTACGGCCGTATACACCAAAGTAAAGATCCTAACAGCTACTCGCTCCAACTCCGGCATGACGAAAATTTTATAACAATTAATTTTTCAAGTTCAAATTTCATCAAACCGCAAAAAAACAAGTATCGCTACAAGCTTGAAGGTTTCGATAAGGATTGGATTGAAACAAGTACCCCTTCTGTAAGATACACCAACATCCCCACCGGAATGCATACCTTGACCATATTTGCCAGCAACAATGATGGAATATGGAGCAGCACACCATTACGTATCACTATCGAGATCAAACCTCCATTCTGGAGAACCTGGTGGGCTTACCTAATTTATGCCGGGTTATTTACATTAGGCGTACACCTAATCATTAAATTTGTTGTAGAACGCGAAATGTTGATTAATTCTGAACGAGAACAAGAAAAGAAAATCAAATTTTTCACGCAGATATCGCACGAGATTCGTACACCACTTACATTAATTACATCCCCATTGGATGAAATTATATCGGAAACCGCCAACCTGGCTTCCACTCAAACAAAAGTAAAACGTATAAAGAAGAATGCCAGTAAACTGCTCGGTGTTATAAATGAACTGCTCGACTTTAAAAAATTCGATGACAAACACTTTTCCTTAAAAAAAACGGACATTTCTTTTCGCGAATATATCGAAGATACTTTTTACCTACTCAATGACCTGGCCAAAACAAAAAATCTCAACTACTATATCAGACAACTAGACCCTGTAGGTATACAAGCCATAGATACCGTACAGTTTGATAAAGTGATGTTTAACCTGTTATCAAACGCGATCAAATATACACCGGAATACGGTACCGTCTATCTGGATCTAATAGAAGATGATGATTCGTATTCTATTAACATCGTCGATAACGGGATCGGAATTGCTACCGACAATCAATTCAAAATTTTTGAAGAATATTATCGCGAAGAACAAGCTCAAGATGCCATAGGAACCGGTATTGGACTTGCTTTAACCAAACAAATCGTCGAACAGCATGAAGGAGAAATCCGCTGTCATACCGTAAAAGATGAAAAAGGAAAATGGACTGTATTTACCGTTAGCTTGCCCAAAAAAGCCAATCAAAAAACCGCAGCATCAGCAATAGAATTGCCTGTAAAAGAAACAGACGGTATCATTATACCAGGCCCAAGTACACTGGATGTTTCTTTGCAACAAAGCATCTTAATTGTTGAAGATAACAGAGAGCTCTTGGCAGCAGTTGTCAATCTATTTCAGGACACTTACATAATCATCACAGCCGATCATGGCGAAGATGCCTTAACGAAGGCCCAGGAACATATTCCCGATCTGATTATTTCGGATCTGATGATGCCATACATGAACGGAGCCCAGCTTTGTCAAGCGATTAAAACAAATATTACGACGAGCCATATACCCTTCATTTTATTGACTGCGGTAACGGATAGTGACTCGCAAACTTTAGCTTTGGAACATGGAGCAAACATCTATCTGACAAAACCCTTTGACAACAAACAGCTTTTCCTTTCTGCTCAAAACCTGATCTCTATCTGTCAGAAAAAAAGCAAAGAATTTCAGGTCAAAACTAGCTCTTTCGACAATGAACTAGATGCGCGGTTTATCTCAACATTAAATAAACTGATTGAAGAACACATCCTATCGGATGGTTTTGATGTTAACTTTATCTCTCGTACAATGGGAATGAGCGCCCCTATACTTTACAGAAAGCTCAAAGCTATATCCAACTTATCGCTCAATAATTATGTTAAAACCTACAGATTGAATAAAGCAAAAGAACTCCTGGCTTCCGCCATGAATATTAGTGAAGTCGCGTACGCCGTAGGATTTTCCGACAGGAAATATTTCAGTAAAGAATACAAAAAACAATTTGGGCATAATCCTTCCGAAGAGATGCCATCTAAAAACTAGGCAAGCAAGAAACGGATTACTTTAGGCATTAGCTCCGACAAATCACAAGAGGGTCGGGGCAATCGTATAGAGCATAAAAAAACGGTGCTATCCAAAAAAGTTGGATAGCACCGTTGATTAAAGATATCGCCTATACTTACTTATTAATCTCTTTAATCATCGGTTCTCCCGCCAACAATCGCTGATAGCGAACCAATGCTTCTACATAGTAATAATCGGCGTAGGTCAACGGTACATCTATTTCTGAATTCAACGGTAAGGCGCCGACACTGTGCTCTAAAATATACCCTCCATTCTGGCCATAGGGGGCAAAATAAGGTGCTTTAGATAGATTCTTAAGAATAGTTTCCGCTTTATCAAAATAGTTCGCCGCGTCATTACCCTTCGTATACTGCGAAAGCTCCAATAAGGCCGAGGCATATAACGCTGCCGCAGATACATCACGTAAATCTTTATTTGGATACATTTTATCGGACTTGGCAATTTTATCTTTATCAAAATCCCAATAAGGAATTAAGTCCGTCGGCAAATTGGGATTGTTTAAAATATATTCTGCGATGTGTTGCGCCTGCTTCAAAAATTCTTTTTTCTTCGTTTCCCGGTACATCATGGTATAACCATATAAGGCCCAACCTTGCCCCCTAGCCCAGGCTGATTCATCAAAAGCACCTTGATGCGTTTTTTTTCCGATAGCTTTACCTGTATTCTTGTCGTAATCGATAACATGATAAGAACTATAGTCATTTCTAAAGTGATTTTTCAGTGTCGTCTCTGCATGCGACACAGCGATATCATAAAATTTTTTATCCCCTGTTATTTTAGATACCTGCGTCAAAAATTCCAAGTTCATCATATTATCAATAATTACCGGATACTGCCAAGATCCATGATCCCAGGAGCGTATCGTTTTTGTCTTTGAACTATAGCGAGAGGCCAACGAGTTTGCGCCAACACGAAGTATCGGTTCATACTTCTGTGTATCTCCCGTCAAACGTAGCGCATTTCCAAAACTACAGAACAGCATAAAACCCAGATCGTGGGTACCTTTATTGTTCTTTTCAGTTTCCAAGTACGTCAGCTTTTCCGTTGCTTTTTTTAGCAATTCTCCATCTTTGGTTCCTTCATATAGATAAAGTAATGTTCCCGGAAAGAAGCCCGAACACCACCAGCTGGATGAAGAAAACACTTGCTTCCCCTTTTCAAAGGTTTTAGGAAATTTTTCAATGGGCGTTTCGTCTGCCAAAACTTTTATCTGCTTTGCTGCAGCGTCAAGCTGTTGCTGAATAAATTCTTTTGACAACTTCGGTTTTGTCGTTTGTCCATGTGCTAGCGCTGATGTTCCCAAAGCGGCCCATAACAGCATTAAAAATTGTTTCTTGAAATTCATTTTGTTTTATTTGTTTATCGTGATTAAATAGAACTCTACCGTTTTGCCTTCCGAAGGCAGCTACCCATTGCTATATCCCCGCCATTAGAAACATGAATAGTCGCATGCATCGTATGGCTTTACACTTTTAGCCAGTTTTTATTTTCAGGCATCTATTGATTCCATGTAATTACCTCTTTGTCGGGCCCCTCTAAAATTTGTTTATTTGACCGATTAATTCGAACCAATTAGAGCAGTTGCTCCTTTATTAAGCTCCAATATAATTGTCCCGTCCTGTTCCCTATCAAATTTTCCGCCACCCTGAATGTTTATATCCGGTGTTGTGATATCACATTTTAAACGTAATTTTCCACCATATTGACTTTTGATTTGAATCGTCGTTGTTATTCCCTGTGTACGCTCCGCAGATATGAGATTCCCACCATCGGCCAAAAAATTCGTAAAGGAAATATCTTTCCATTTATGAGGAACGGCAGGAAACACACGTAATACACCATTCCAATACTGCATGCACAATTCCTGTATGCTCGCCATAGCAGCTAATGGAGTTTCTATGACAGGACCGCTCTCGGCGTAGAGTGTATTTGCCTTGATGTATTTTTGTAATAACATATCCAAAGAAGCCAAAGCCGAATCTCCTCTACCCATCATGGCATACATTGATGCCGCTCCTGTAAATGAATAACCCTGCAACCATTGTTTTTTACTTTGCCAATGCGCGATAGAACGTTCTATAACAGATCGATTTTCAATTTGATCCCAGTTCACATCATAAAAAGGATAAATCATCATTAAGTGCGAGTAATGGCGATGTGACTCTCCATAAGGGAGATCGCTTGCGATCATAAAACCATCCTCATCCTGTGGATATTCCCTCAAATTAGTCAGAACATCTTTCCAAACAGGATTTAGCGCATCCTTTGCACCATGTTCTTCGTCCAATTCAAGCAGCGTTTTGAGCCCCCATTTTAAAATGGATAGATCATAATTTGTATCATATGCGTAGCCTTTAGGATATTCCGGTGAATAGGTTTTCACGCCAATATGGTATTTGCCTGCCTGATCCTTTTCCAATAAATGTAAAGGATAATTTATAGCTTCCTTCAGAAGAGGAAATAAGCGATTGTATACCTCCTGCGACATCGTCGCCCGATAATATTGATGATAGCTATACAATAGCCAGACAAGATTACCCAATTCCTTCTCACCATCGGAAGCACTTTCAAGAGGCGTATTTTTAGCTAAAAGAACCGGACTCCATAAATCTGGACCGGACGAGCGCCCAACTGCTAAACTATTATAACGATAAGCGGCCGGAACATTTTGTTTTAACTGATCTTTATTCCGATCAATCATCTGGATTAGCGAGCTTGCAATACCGAGCTGATTCGCTTTGAAAACCGGTGAATAAGCGAGCTGCATATTAAGGTTGAGCCAATAGGCTGGCCAGGGAGTTGGACTGGTCCAAGGCCCCTGCAAATCCATAGCCGGCTTGTCGGACCTCGTCGCACAGGCAAGTTTATACAATTGCATATCGTAAAACCGTTGATAGTTCGTATCGGGAAGTGTCAGAGTAGATGCACTATAATAGGCTGTCCACCATTTTCGATGTGCTGCTAGGCCCCGCGTTAATTTTTGCCTGTTAAAGGTCTTTAGATAATTGATTGCCTTTTGGATATACGATGTCCCTTGTTGGCTATATCCAACTGTTACCAAATAGGTATCCACCTCTGGAGTTGTTTTGCCAAAATAGGCGGTTACATATCCGCCCCCCGCTAAGAGCGTCTNNTTTTACTTCTGCATATTCACCAAAATTTCCTGTTGGATTTGCTGGATAATTCGTTGGTTTCTGCGTATAGCTAAATCCCATTCTCGGACTAATAGCTTCATCTGGCTTCCAAGTCAGTTGATAATTGCCCTTAAAATCTTTCTTTAGTACTTCCAATAAAATGATGTTATCATTGGATAAGGTTGTGGTTCGAATTCTGGCCAAACCCTGAACTGTTGTGATTTTAGCCTCAGCATAAGCTTCTTTTAAAAACATGTTACCTTCGGCCTTCAAAATCGGTTCATCAAAACTCAATTCAAAATGCCCCAAAGACATGCGCGCCTGGTCAAACAACTTATCGGCCGAATGTGGTCTATGATCATAGATATCCGTTCGACCGATATCGACACGTATAGCACTCTTCTCTGATCGATAAGTCATTGTTCCCAATAGGCCATTGCCTGTAAATACCCCCTCATAAATGGTATTCCCTAATGATGGGATTGTAAATTGCCCTAATCCCCACATCGGTGAGAACATAGCGCAAATAAGCAATAGTAGTATCTTAGAGTTCATATTTTGGTTTTGTCCTATCGGAGCGCCTATAAAGATGCTTGATTATTCTACTGTAATCAAGCATCTTTTACGAAAACGATTGAGGAAAAATGACCGACCTTCCTATATTATCCTAAATAACGCTTACGAGCTAAGAAAAGCAGAAATGTAACAATTAACATACAAAAGCGATCTTCAAGTGTGGCAAGGCAGACACTATATATCAAAGAAATGATTTAAACGATATTCTTTTGTTATTTTTTAACAAAACACAAATAAACAATTCGTAAAATTTTAGTTATCAGTTTACATTGAGAAGTTTTTTCTCTATTTTTAAGACTAATATCCAATGCCGTTATTTTTAACAGCCTAATAGTGGATCAATTATAAAACAACTAATCCAACCAAAATGAAAGAACAGAATTCATCAAGGCGTGATTTCATAAAAAAATCCGTGGTCGGTGCTGCGGCATTTTCCATTGTACCACGCTTTGTACTCGGAGGACAGGGTTATCTTGCTCCGAGCGACCATTTAACTAAAGGTGTAATTGGTGTGGGCAATATGGGCCGTGGGCACTTTGGCTACGCTGGAACAAAAACCGTAGCTATTTGTGATGTAGACAAAACCCATCTTGCGGCGGCACAATCAGACCTAGGTGGTGGTGTGAAGGAATACCATGACTTTAGGGAGCTCATAAAGGCGCCCGAGGTAGATATTGTTCATATTGCAACGCCGCCACATTGGCATGGACTAATGTCTATTGAAGCTGCAAAAGCAGGAAAAGATATCTGGTGTGAAAAACCAATGACACGAACCATCGGGGAAGGTAAAAAAGTTAAAGAAGCCATTGCTCAACATGGAAACATCTTCCGTCTGAATACTTGGTTTCGCTTCAAAGACGATTTCTACGGAATGAATGTTCCTGTAAGTAAAATCAAAAAATTAGTTGATACAGGAATGTTGGGTTGGCCATTGAAAGTAACAATAAGTAAGCATACGGGTTTTGACTGGAAATTCTATTGGGTGGGAAAAGAAAACTTATCGGAAGAAAAAGTACCAGCAGAGCTGGATTACGATCTATGGTTGGGTCCTGCCCCTTATAAACCATACAATAAACATCGCGTGCACACAACTTTTAGAGGTTATTGGGATTATGACGGTGGAGGCTTAGGTGATATGGGACAACATTACATGGACCCTGTTCAATACTTCCTGGGCAAGGATTATGAAAGCCCGGTTACAGTTGACGTCGACGCTCCACAACAACACCCAGATGCGGTGGGCACATGGCGACGAATTACATTTACTTATGCCGATGGTTGCCAGATCATTTTGGATGGTGAAGCCAAAGATGAGAAAGCAGCTTATATCGAAGGGCCTAAAGGTAAATTGTATAGAGGATTCCAATCGGACATACCGGACATGGAAAGAAAACTCGCTCAATATCCGGAACCTGCTCCACAAATCACGGATTTCTTGGAATCTGTACGTACTAGAGAAAAATTTGCTCTGAATGAAATCAATGGGCATCGCTCTTGTACCTTGGTCAACATGGGATTAGCAGCATTGCGACTGAACCGATCACTAAAATATGACTCTCAAAATGAGCTCTTTATTAGTGATGATGCCGCAAATAGATTGATTCACCAACCCATGAGAGGACCTTGGTCCATTTAATCTGATCAAGGGAAAATAACATTTAAAGATGAAAAGAATATTCAATTCGCTGACTGTGTTGCTTCTTATATCTAGTGCAACCTACGCTCAGCAACCACAAAATAGAACCACTGCGACCAAAATAGCAGATGTATTGGCACAACAGCCGGCCGAGGAAAAAGAAAAATTTTTACTCGCCATGCATGAATTGGAGGGTTTTTCCTCCGACGACGTTGTGACATTTCTAAAAGGACTTAAAGCTCCTGCAAGCAATAATGCGCCTATTGAATTCGCCGCAAATAGCTATTCCTTCTATGTTAACCAGCCCGGAAAGGAACAACAAAAAAAAGTATTTGTTGAAGGATTGGCAAAATCGTTATCTCAACTGAGCGAACCAACAAATCAGGTTTTTGCCCTGCGTTTATTACGCCAGTGTGCAGATAATTCAGCGATTCCTGCCGTCGCAAATTGTTTAACAAATGAATACCTCACCGATGCCGCAGCACGAACGCTAGTATCCATTCGCACAGTAGAAGCCGCCACAGCATTGGAAAAGGCATTGGAGAGCTCAACAACAGAACAAAACGCTATTGCTCTAGTAACAGCGCTTGGTGACCTGAGGGATAAAAATGCTGAAAATGCCATTCTAGGACTGACGAAAAAATACAACTCTGACGGTTTCCAACGGACAGCACTAATCGCATTGAGCAAAATAGGTGGTCCATCGTCTGTATCTTTATTTCAAGACAAATTGAATGCAGCTGGTTATGGTTATGATAAGCTCAACGCTGTCGGCCTAGGAATAGACTACGCACAGGCATTGATCGATAATAAACATGATCAAGACGCCGTCAAATTTCTCAATAGGTTCTTTCAAGAGTCTCAAAAAGCAAAATCGATTAACGGGCAAATTGCTTCGCTTCAATTATTGACGACACTTAACCCCGGTAAACAACAAAAAAACCTGCTAGCTGCAATTAAAAGCGATCATGGAGCTTACCGTAACATCGCATTGCAATTGCTTGGAAAATATGGCAAAGGCAGTGATGCCAAAAGCCTTCTCGCTTTAGCAAGCAAAGGAACTCCGGAAGTACAAGAGAGTGTATTGAATTATTTAGCACACAATGGTTCAGCAAGTAGTTTAAAATTGATCCAAGCATTGGTCAGTAAAACAGCATCACCTGTGACCAAATTAGCTGGATTAAGTGCACTTAATACGCTATCGCAAGGAAAAGAAACCAATACGCTAATCCAAGCACTGAATGGGGATCAACAGTTCAATAATTCCGTCAAAGCACTGATTCTGTCCTCAAAAGATGAAAATGTGGTTACTGATGTAAACAATGCACTTGCAACAGTAGATGACAGCAAAAAGATCGAACTTTTGGATATTTTAAGCAAACGCTCCAATAATGCATCCTCCAAAGCTGTGTTGGCAATAAAAAGCTCAAATCCAGCTGTCGAAGAAGCAGTGAATAAAGCGCTTCCAAATGTAGCACAGGAGTCAGACTTGGAAGAACTATTCAATAGATTAAACAATACGACAGACAGTAAATCTGCTGTGCTATTGCAACGTGCCATTGTCAACGTGGTTCGGTCAAGTGCAAATTCGAAAGCATTAACTGAAAAACTCGTTGCTAATATATCGAAGTCAGCGGCGCCAAATACAGCTAAATATTTCCCTATTTTTGCCGGACTTGGTGACGCCCAGTCATTGAAAGCTGTAACCGCGTACCTTAATAACAATAATTCAAACCTAAGATCCGCTGCAATCGAGTCGTTGGCTGGCTGGTCTTCATCCAATGCATTGCCAGAATTGGTATCTCTTTCCCGAACAGAAAAAGACGATAATCTCTTCAATACGGTATACAGAGGATTGATCAGGTCAATCTCATCTTCATCAAATACACCTGCTCAGAAGACATTGCTATTGAGAGATGCGTTTAGTGTTGCAAAAACAGCAGATCAGAAAAAAGCAGCACTATCGGCATTACAACCGACAGGAACATACCAGTCTTTAGTTTTTGCCGCTGATTTAATGAGTGATGCGCAACTGGGTGGAACAGCCGCAAATGTGGCCATGAATATCGCCATGGACAATAAGTTTTATGGCAAGAAGGTTAGAGAGGTTCTTGAACAGGTGATCGGCAAATTATCGGGTAGTGAAAGTGGATACCTTAAAGAAGCTGTTGTTCGTTATCTTGCTGAAATGCCAATCAAAGAGGGTTACGTTTCGCTATTCAATGGCAAAGACCTAAGTGGTTGGAAAGGTTTGGTAGCAGATCCAATCAAACGCAGTAAGATGAACGAGAAAACTTTAGCGGCAGAACAAGCTAAAACCGACGATATTATGCGTAAAGGCTGGAAAGCTTCCAATGGCGAAATCGTATTCAGCGGAAAAGGCGACAATTTGGCTACTGTAAAACAATACGGTGATTTTGAAATGCTCGTCGATTGGAAATTGGAAAACTATGGTGGTATAGAAGGTGATGCAGGCATCTATTTACGTGGCACACCACAAGTACAAATCTGGGATATCGCCAATACAAGAGTAGGTGCCCAGGTAGGTTCCGGTGGCTTATATAATAACCAAAAAAATGAAAGCAAACCGTTGAAAGTTGCCGACAATGCTACTGGAGAATGGAATACGTTTAAAATCAAAATGGTTGGCGATAAAGTCACTGTTTGGTTAAATGGACAATTGGTAACCGACAATATTCCACTTGAGAATTACTGGGATAGAAACCAATCAATTTTCCCTACCGAACAAATTGAATTACAGGCGCACGGTTCAGTCGTCTATTACAGAGATCTCTTTATCAAGGAATTTCCGAGAAAACAAATTTTTAAATTGAACGATCAAGAGAAAAAAGAAGGTTTTGAGGTGCTTTTCGATGGAACAAATCTCGATAAATGGACAGAAAACCAAGCTTATGTTATCAATGACGAAGGTTATATCTGGGTATACCCAAATGCAAAATTCGGTGGAAATCTTTATACAAAAGAAGAATATTCAGACTTTGTCTATCGTTTTGACTTCAAATTGACACCGGGTGCTAATAATGGTGTCGGAATACGTACACCGCTGGAAGGTGATGCTGCTTATGAAGCAATGGAAATCCAGGTATTGGATGACGGTGCTGAGGTTTACAAAGACCTAAAGCAATACCAATACCATGGTTCAATTTATGGTGTTGCAGCAGCTAAAAAGGGTTATTTAAAACCTGTGGGCGAATGGAATTCCGAAGAAATTTCTGTTAAAGGAAACCGTATAAAAGTGACCTTAAATGGTACTGTTATCCTGGACGCAGATATCGCTGAAGCAAGCAAAAATGGGACCCTGGATGGCAAACAACATCCTGGGCTTAAACGCTCCACCGGGCATATCGCATTTTTAGGACATGGAACAGAAGTATTCTTTAAAGACATTCGGGTCAAGAAACTTAAATAGTCTTGAAAATATACATGAAAAGGGGATAAGGAGTCTTATCCCCCTTTTTGTTAGAGAGCCTACTTACTTTTGTCAAGTGAGAAAAATAACCAAATGATTCCAAAACTTTTGCTAAATTGAAGCCCTGAGGATTCTATTTCAAAATATGATGTTTTATGACTAAAGCCGTAAACTTACTGATTAACAAAAAATTGGAGAGTAAACCTGAAAAGAAAAACCTATTCAATAAAATCTCTATTATAAAATTGATAGCCGAATTAGGATCTGTATCGGTAAATGACATTGTAAAAAACCTCTATTTAAGTTTGCCTACGGTAAATAGCCTAATTGCCGAATTGTTGGAAGATAATTTTATCCGCCAATTTGACAAGGGCGAATCTATAGGCGGCCGTAAACCCAATCTGTATAAATTATGTGATGGGCTATTTCAAGTATTGTCTATTGAACTCCAGCGCTTCTCGATTACGTTGAGTATCATGGACAATAATCAAAACCTTATTGCAGAAACCATTGAGTTGGACAATGAATTATCCCGTAACGCGGATAATCTGGATACCATCATGCAAATTATCGATCAATATCTGATGGACAAGTCTGTCGACATCGAAAATTTAACGGGACTTATTATCGGTATGCCTGGCTTGATCAATGCAGAAGAAGGAACCAACGAAACGTTCCTGCATGATGACAACCAATCCATCACTGACTACTTTGAACGTAAATACCATAAACCTGTATTTATTCTAAATGATGTAAAAGGTGCCGCCTATGCAGAGCTTAAATTTGGATTGGCAAAAAACACCAAAAATAGCCTAATTATCCTGATGGATTGGGGGATAGGCTTAGGAATAGTTTCGAATGGGGAAGTTTATTTAGGAAGAGATGGTTACTCCGGAGAAGTAGGCCATATGCCATTTATCGATAACGGTGAACTTTGCTATTGTGGCAAAAGGGGATGTTTGGAGACTGTTGCATCAGGTATTGCATTGGTCAACAATGCCAAACAAGAAATCCAAAAAGGCGAACTGACCAAATTAAACGAATTACAATCGGAAGAATTAAGGCACTTGACACCCACACATATCATTGAAGCTGCAAATAAGGGTGATCAGTTTGCAATAAATCAGATTTCCAAACTTGGAACAAACCTAGGGAAAGCATTTGCTTCTCTAATCCAACTTCTCAATCCCGAATTGATCGTATTAGGCGGAAAAATAGCAAAGGCAAATGAATTAATTACCATTCCAATACAACAAGCAATAAACTCCTATACGATGGCTATATTGAAGGAACACTGTGAAATAAAGGTTTCCAGTTTAAACCTCGATAGTAATACGGTTGGTTTAACAAATTATTTTATCACGAAGTACCTATCGGTTGAACTCGTTCAAAAATCCAAAATCTAAAATTGCCCTGTACTCAGCAACACAAGAGTGCAGGCTCTTTCTGTTTTTATGCCATGCTCCATGGCGAGCTGTTCTAATTCAGCATTCTCAGCACCTGGATTAAAAATAATTCGTTTGGGCTTTGTAGCCAAAACATAATCATAATATTCTTTTTGATTAGACTCTCCAAGGTACATCGTCACAGTATCGATATCCGTATGTACTTCGCCTTTCTTCTCAATAGGAACTCCAGCTACTTCTCCCCCACTCAGACCGATATTTATGATATCATGCCCATGTTTGTGCAGCATGTTTGCAGCTTTATTTGAATAACGCGAAGGATTGGTGCTAGCCCCTAAAATCAATGTCTTTTTCATCCGTTTAAATTTAATTCCTTACTCTACTTTTATTCATCAATTATGAAATCGCCGTGGTTGCTATAGGCATTTTTACGTAATACCGGCATCCCTAGGATTTTATAAAGCTCATCCAATTTGACCAAGCTTCCATTTGTCATGTTAGAGAGTAAAACAATAACGATGTTTCTCTTTAAATCTCTTACATAAATATGTCTAAAACCGTGCCACCAACCTGTATGGTACACAATATGATCGCTTCCATGTTCAAAGGTACGCCAACCATATCCATAACTAAAAATTCCCTTTTTCGCATCGGGATATCCCCTATAGGCAGAGTCCAATGTCGATTGCTTCAACAGCCGGCCATCTCTTAATGCCAAATCAAAACGATAGAGATCACGTACTGTACTATAAATTCCCTTATCTCCAAGTGGTCCGTCCTGAAAATTCTGTACAACAGATCTCCGCCATACCTTATCATGCCCAATAACATTTGTTGGGATTTTATCATAGACGGCTTTAGATAGCGCAGCTGTATTGGCCATTCCTGCGACGTTGAATACGCTGTCTTTCATATACGTCGCGTAATCTTGTTTCGATACTTTCTCTATAATAGCTCCTAAGACCATAAAATTGGAGTTATTATAAAAAAAGCGACCCCCTGGAGCACCATACCGATTGGGTTTAAATTCGGTAAGCATTTTCATCACATCTTGGTTTGTCATCCCTTTCTTTCGATCAGGCCAATGTTTTTCCGAAAAATACACATAGTTTGGCAATCCCGAACGGTGGGTCAACAACATTTTGATTGTAATGCCAGGATATGGAAAATCGGGGTAGAAATCATTAATCGTTTGGTCGAGACGTAGTTTGCCTGCCTCTACCAATTTTAAAGTACCGACAGCTGTCAGGGGTTTAGACACTGAAGCCAATTCGAACTTATCATCGATCTTTAAGCTATCTCTTTTTAAATAATTTGCCCAACCAAAAGTATTCTGATATAAAATCTTCCCGTCTTTTGCTATAAGAACATTTCCATTGAATGCTGCTTTAGAATGCAAATTTTTCATAAAAGCTTCGATCTTCTGATCAGCTTCATTTGGATTATAAACAAGTCTTGTACTATCTATTTTCGCTTGTACTATCGCTGCTTCTTTCTGCTTTCACTCTTTTGAATTGCATGCTACTGTCGACGCTAACAAAAGAGCGACCATTCCCTTTAAAAAAAATAATTTCACTATACTATATCTCCCGGATTTCTCTATTTTGTATACTGTATTTCAACAAATATCTACTATTGGTGTTTCCTGAATAAACTTAATTTATTCAAATTTTCAATAGCCATATCAGTTTACAGATAATAATGCTAAAATGAAGAATTTAGTATAAAAAAACGAATTTTTACCTTGAATAATTATTAATTATCGGATATGTTACTAAAGAACTTCTCAACCAATGCTACTTTACATGATTTCAAATTTATCAATAGACAGAGATTTCAAAAGGGAAAAAAACCTTCTACTGAAGTGTTGCTAAAGAGATTATCACAAAAAAGGCCACTTTATTGCTAAAGTGGCCTTTAATTTTCCGTGTTAAGGGATTATGCTAATAATCTTACTGGATTTTCAACCAGCGATTTCAATGTCTGTAAAAATGCAGCACCAGTCGCGCCGTCTACCACACGGTGATCACAGCCCAATGTCACTTTCATCACATTACCGGGAACCACCGCTCCATTTTTAACAACAGGGACTGCTTGAATAGCTCCGACAGACAGAATAGCTCCATCTGGCGAGTTAATGATTGACGTAAATTCGTCAATACCAAACATACCCAAGTTAGAAACTGTAAATGTAGATCCTTCCCAATCTGCAGGTTGTAATTTTTTAGCTTTCGCTTTTTGAGCGAAGTCTTTCACTTCAGCAGATATATGTGACAACGATTTACCATCAGCAAAACGTACGACAGGAACCAATAAACCATCTTCAACAGCCATCGCAACACCAATATTGGTATGTTCGTTGAAACGGATTTTATCACCTTGCCAAGAAGAATTCACTGCAGGATGCTTTTTCAATGCAACAGCAACAGCTTTTACAACAATATCATTGAATGAAACTTTCACTGGAGCAACCTCATTGATCTGAGCGCGTGCCACCATCGCATTGTCCATATCGATAGATACAGTCAAATAGAAGTGTGGAGCAGTAAACAATGACTCTGCCAAACGACGAGCGATTGTCTTACGCATTTGATTAACTGGCTTCTCTGTATAACGCTCTTCACCAACATAAGTAGGTAAAGTAATCGCTTTAGCTTCTGTAGCAGGAGCAGCAGCTTTTGTTTCTGCAGGCTGTGTTGAAGCAGCTGGAACAAAAGACTCAACGTCTTTCTTCACAATACGCCCACCATCGGCAGAGCCTTTAATATCACTTAAGTTAATACCTTTATCCTTTGCAATCTTACGTGCCAAAGGAGACGCTTTTACACGGGAATCATCGCTTGAAGTAGATTCTACAGGCGCAGCAGTTGTAGCAGCAGCTGAATCCACTTTAGGAGCTTCCTCTTTTTCTGCTTTCGCAGGTGCTGATTTTTGATTTAATAAAGGTGTAATATCAGTTCCAGCAGGGCCAACGATCGCAATAATATCGTTTACTTTTGCAGCTTCTCCAGCCTCAAGACCAATATATAACAATGTACCATCTGCATAAGCAGTAACCTCCATTGTTGCTTTATCTGTTTCAACATCAGCAATCGCGTCGTCAGATTTGATGGTATCGCCAACTTTGAAATTCCATTGCGCAATGACACCTTCTTTCATGGTATCACTCAACAAAGGCATTGTAATCACTGTACATCCCAATTCCTCAGGAGTAACCGTGCTACCCGAAGATGCTGGAGCAGAAACTTCTTCTGCTTTTGTTTCTTCGTTTTGTTCTGGCGCTTTTTCAGCTGCAGGAGCATCACCGCTTAGTAATGCTTGGAAATCTTCACCAGGTTCACCCAAAACAGCGATAACAGCATCAATAGCAACTGCTTCGCCTTCTTTAGGGCCAATATATAAAAGGGTACCTTCTTGGTAGGACTCAAAGTCCATTGTAGCTTTGTCTGTTTCAACCTCGGCTACTAAATCACCAGAATTTACTTTATCACCAACTTTCTTGTGCCATTTCGCGATGACCCCTTCGGTCATTGTATCGCTCATTTTCGGCATTCTTACTACTTCAGCCATTCTTTATTATATTATCAAGTTAAAGAGTATTAATCTAAAATAAATGGATAATCTTCTTGTACATACACGTCTAAGTACAATTCTTCCGCACTCGGATATGGAGACTCCTCAGCAAATTTAACAGATTCATCAACTACCTTTTTCACATCAGCTTCTACTTCAGCGAACCAAGCATCATCCGCATAACTGTTTTCCAAGATAGCATGTTTAACAGCTAATAATGGATCACGGTCTTTATAAGCTTCCAACTCTTCTTTTGTACGGTATTTGGCAGGATCAGACATCGAGTGTCCTTTGTAACGGTAAGTACGGATTTCCAAGAATGTTGGACCTTCACCCGCACGTGCACGTTGCACAGCCTCGTCCATGGCATTATGTACAGCAACAACATCCATTCCATCTACAGGTGCTGAAGGCATATCAAAACCTAAACCCATTTTGTAGATATCTTGCATGTTCGTCGTACGTTGTACAGAAGTACCCATAGCGTAACCATTGTTTTCGCAAACGAAAATAACGGGAAGTTTCCATAACATAGCCATGTTGAGGGTCTCGTTGAAAGCACCTTGACGTACAGCTCCATCGCCCATATAACAGATATTCACATTATCTGTACCTAAATATTTTTCAGCAAATGCAATACCAGCGCCCAAAGGAATCTGACCACCAACAATTCCATGGCCACCCATGAATTTATGCTCTTTCGAGAAGAAGTGCATAGATCCGCCTTTACCTTTAGAACAACCTGTAATTTTGCCAAACATCTCAGCCATACAAGCATTAGCGGAAACGCCTTTTGCCAAAGCATGAGCATGATCACGGTAGGCTGTGATTAAAGAATCCTCAGGTTTTATTACTGACATCGTACCCGCAACTACCGCCTCTTGTCCTATGTACAAGTGACAAAAACCACGAATCTTTTGTTGTCCATAAAGTTGGCCTGTTTTTTCTTCAAACTTACGCATAAGTAACATCGACTTATACCACTCCAAATATGTCTCTTTTGTTATAGGTGTTGAACTCATTTCAAAGTTTTGATTTTCTTACTATTCTAGACTACAAATCTAATCATTTTGGACGAATTTCCTTGGCCAAAAATCAATTTTATTTATACTTTAAGACACTTCTAAGACATTTGATTTAAAGTAAATAGCATTTATCAACAAATAAATGAAAGGCACAATCAAATAAATCAAAAACTTATGAAAATAAAAAAGCCAAAGGACTTAATAATCATTTGGCTTAATCTATTTTACACAAACTGTTTTCTACTTAAGTTTTTGGATAAGCTCAGTTTCAGTCACCTTCACCTGCTCCCCACTTTCCATGTTCTTTAACGACAACTGACCGGAAGCTGCTTCTTCATCACCCACCAACAAGACATAAGGAATCCCTTTACTATCCGCATATCCCATTTGCTTTTTCAGTTTAACGGGAGCAGCATACAGTTCCGAAGCTATATTTTCCTTGCGAAGCTTATGGAGCAATCCCAGGGTATAACTTTCAAGTTCCTTCGCGAAATTGACAATTAAAAGTTTAGTAGAATCAGCTTTGCCTACCGGAAATAAGTTCAATTCTTCCAAGACATCATAAATACGGTCAGCACCAAAGGAAACACCAACGCCGGTCAGTCCTTTCAAACCAAACATCCCTGTAAGATCATCATAACGACCTCCACCACCAATACTTCCCATCGCTACTTCATTGGTTTTGACTTCAAAAATACAGCCCGTATAATAATTCAGCCCGCGGGCCAATGTGATATCCAAATCAACAATACGTGTCAATAGCGCAGTATCCCCAGTCAATTTGGCTATATAATCGAAGACCTCTTCAATTTCCGTAATACCACTCAGACCAATGGACGATTCTGCGAGAATAGATTTAAGCGAAGAAAGTTTCTCTGCATTCGTACCTTCTAATAGAATAATGGGCTTCAATAGATTAAGATCGGCCGCAGTAAATCCTCTTTCCAAAAGCTCTTTATTGACACCATCCAAACCAATTTTATCAAGTTTATCTATGGCGACAGTCATATCGACAATAAGCTCAGGCTTGCCGATAATCTCCGCAATTCCGGAGAGAATTTTCCGGTTATTGATTTTTATGTTGAAATCCTTCAATCCAAAACGTTCAAATGCCTCCTGATAGATCAAGACAAATTCGGCTTCGTTCAGTAAGCTTTCCGAGCCCACAACATCGACATCACATTGATAAAACTCACGATATCTTCCCCGCTGTGGACGATCAGCGCGCCATACGGGTTGCACTTGAAAACGCTTAAATGGTAAAGCAATATCATTTTGGTGCATCACAACGTAACGTGCAAAAGGCACCGAAAGGTCATATCTTAGCGCTTTCTCTGATATATGCGGAATGAGTTTATTGGAATTTTTATCTTGAAACAGGCTATCCGGTGCTTTTGCCAAATAGTCCCCAGAATTCAGAATCTTAAAGATCAACTTATCCCCCTCATCGCCATATTTCCCAGTTAATGTGTTTAAATTTTCGAATGAGGGAGTTTGTATTTCGTTATAACCATACTTTCTGAACACCGTTTTCAAAGTGTCGAAAATATAATTGCGTTTGATCATTTCGGAAGGTGAAAAATCACGCGTTCCTTTCGCCAAAGAAGGTTTTACTATTGCCATATCCAGCAAAGTTAATATTTAGTGGGGACTAAATAAATTAAAGAATAAAAATCCTCTATTCTACTTCCAGAATTTTCAGGAATTCGCAGGCCTTTTCTGCGGCTGACTTCTCTGCAGACTTTTTATTGAAATCACGTCCTAGTCCGCAAACGACACCATCAACAACAGCTTCAATGCTAAACATTTTTGAAGACTCCCCTTCTGGGTTGTCTGTTTGCTGAAATATGATTTCTTTACCTGTATGCTGACACCATTCTATCAACCGGCTTTTGAAGTTTGTTTCCGTCTGTTCGAGCAAATGGATATCTACATGCGGTTTAATAATGCGATTTAACAAAAAGCTCTTTGTAAAGACATAGCCTTTATCCAGATAAACTGCACCGATCAAAGCTTCAAAAGCATCGCCTAATAACGATCCTTGTTTATTGGGAAAGCTGATCATACGAGCGTCAAACTGAATAAGTTCATTGAACCCCAATTTTCTAGAAAGCTGGTTTAAGTTTGCTCTACTGACAATCTTGGAACGCATTTCGGTTAGAAAACCCTCATCTTTGTATGGATATTTCTTAAATAGCAGTTCAGCAACAACAGACCCCAAAACGGCATCTCCTAAGAATTCTAAACGCTCATTGCTATTTTTTGCCCCTTCTTTAATCGTAATGGCAACAGACTTATGCCTAAAAGCCATCTTGTATAGATGTACATTCCCGGGAACAAATCCAAGCAAGTTTTTTAGTTTTCTAACGTATTCCCGATCTGACGAAAAATATAATTTATATATCCTTGCAAAAGGCATCTCTTCTAAAAATAAGGCGACAAGTCCTAATTAAAGAACCTGTCGCTTGCTCATATTATCAAACCATGTTTGAAGGATCAAACATTAGGCTTTATACTTCTTCACGATCACGGTAGCATTATGACCACCGAAACCAAATGTGTTACTCAACGCCGCGTTAACTGTACGTTTTTCCGCTTTGTTAAATGTGAAATTCAATTTGTTGTCAATTTCTGGATCGTCCGTAAAGTGATTGATTGTCGGAGGGACAATATCATTTTGAACAGCTAATATTGAAGCTATCGTTTCTATCGCTCCTGCGGCCCCCAAAAGATGACCAGTCATTGATTTTGTTGAACTGATATTCAGTTTGTAAGCATGCTCACCAAACAGATCCACAATTGCTTTCGTCTCACTAATATCACCGACAGGCGTAGAAGTTCCATGCACATTGATATAATCAATGTCTGAGAAATTCATACCCGCATCGTTGACAGCCATTGTCATCGCTAGTTTTGCACCCAGACCTTCAGGATGTGAAGCTGTGATATGATGCGCATCAGCACTCATTCCACCACCTGCAATCTCTGCATAGATTTTGGCACCACGTGCCAAGGCATGCTCTAAACTCTCTAAGATCAAAGCACCAGAACCCTCACCAGAAACAAAACCATCTCTATCCTTATCAAAAGGACGAGAAGCTGTTTTTGGATCGTCATTCCGGGTTGACAAAGCATGCATCGCATTGAATCCACCAATTCCGGCCTCATTGACTGTCGCCTCTGAACCACCAGTAACGATAACATCTGCTTTCCCCATACGGATATAGTTAAATGCATCAATCATTGCATTGGTAGCAGATGCACAGGCTGACACTGCTGAAAAGTTAGGACCACGAAGGCCATGACGCATTGAAATATGTCCTGGAGCGATATCCACAAGCATCTTAGGAATAAAGAAAGGATTAAAACGCGGTGTTCCATCTCCCTTTGCAAAGTTTGCAACTTCCTCTGTGAATGTTGTCAAACCCCCAATTCCCGAGCCCCAAATAACTCCGATACGATTTGTATCTAATTTTTCAAAATCTAAGCCAGCATCTTTAATTGCCTCATCAGTAGATGCAATTGCATACTGGACAAAAGGATCGACTTTACGAGCTTCCTTACGATCCATAAAATCATGTGGATCAAACCCCTTTACCTCACATGCAAACTGAGTCTTGAATTTTGACGCATCAAAATGCGTAATAGGAGCAGCTCCACTTACACCATTTATTAACGCCTCCCAGTAAGCTGAGACGGTATTACCAATTGGTGTAAGGGCGCCTAATCCTGTTACTACTACTCTTTTAAGCTCCATTTATTACGATTAGCCTAATTAAATTAGTTAGTTAACGTTTTTTTCTAAATAAGCGATTGCTTGACCAACAGTACCAATAGTCTCTGCTTGATCATCAGGAATAGCAACGTTGAATTCTTTTTCAAACTCCATGATCAACTCAACAGTGTCAAGTGAATCAGCACCTAAATCATTAGTGAATGAAGCTTCTGGTGTTACTTCGTTTTCGTCTACACCTAATTTTTCAACGATAATTGCTTTTACTCTTGAAGCGATATCTGACATGATTTTATAGTTTAATTGTTTAATAAATCTGTGCAAAGAAAAATAAATTTCATCAAAATTCAAACCTAAATTGATATTTAGATGAAAGTCACCATGTTAGGCGACCGAACTTATTCGCGTCTTATACTAGCTAACCCACTCTATATTAACTTAGTTCAAGTATAACAAAAATTATTTTGTATTCCAAACGCTTAGCTAATTAACTCAAATTTTACACAAAAAGTATATTCCCCCCTTAAAATTATTAGTACCTTCGTTAACAGAGTAACATATATTTAAGCAATAAAGTGGTCAATAAATTAGTAGCAAGATTGGATATGGACATGGATGAAGAGTTGGATTTCACTCTACTTGCCATAACCTGTTCACTTAAAGATTACCGACTCTGCCACTTCATCAACAAAGAGACAAATCTGAATTTTGCGCGCGGAAAAGAAAGCAAATACGATCACGATGGCCGACAAAAAAACAAATCAGAGGAAGAACTCGAGTATCACATCATCTTTGACAACAAGAAAAAAATAAGTCACCACTTCACTGCTTTTCATTTCCTTATCCCAGATGCAGATACGGAATACTATTTGATTAACAACAGAAGTGTTGAAGGAACTTATTTAATCCCCGAAAATCCACACTTTGATTTCTTTATTATCATAAAAAACTATATCTGCGAGGATGACGTAGAACATATTATCAAAAGGATCAGCAAATTACCAGAAGTGGTGATCGCAAAAGAAATATCTCCAAAAATATTGAAATCTAAAGAAAATCTCATATTTTAGCAAACTGTAGGTTAGTGTAGCAAATACACTCCAGTTTAGATCTAAATTAATTCGATTTAGTTTTGACAAAACACAACAATATAGCGTGCTATTTGTTGTGATTAATGAAGAACATTTTAAAATACAAGATAACAGATGGAAAAAGTTCAAAAAAGGACTAAAATTGTCGCAACATTAGGCCCTGCTTCGGCAGACAAACAAGTTTTGACCAACATGATTGCCAAAGGGGTTGATGTGTGTCGGTTGAATTTCTCTCATGGCAGCCAGGCAGATCACCTTAAGGTAATCGAAACTATAAATGCAATAAATAATGAAACAGGGTTCAATGTTGCCATCTTAGCTGACTTACAAGGTCCAAAAATTCGGATCGGAAAAATGAAAGAAGGTGGAGCTATCCTCGTAAATGGTTCTAAAGTGGAAATCACAACCCACGAACTTATCGGAGACGAAGACAGAATCTACATCACATACGAAAATTTCCCAAACGATGTTGAAGCCAACGAAATCATTTTACTTGACGACGGAAAACTTCAACTTCGTGTTTTAGAGACCAACCATAAAGATACTGTTACTTGTGAAGTTGTACACGGTGGTGTTCTTACTTCACGTAAAGGTGTCAATTTACCAAACACCAAAGTTTCTATCCCTTCATTGACGGAAGAAGACTTAGACAACTTAAATTTTGCACTAGATCACGGTGCAGATTGGATTGCTATGTCATTTGTACGCTCGGCTGAAGACATTGCTCAATGTAAAGAAATCATTGCGGCAAAAGGAAGCCACGCTCGCGTAATTGCAAAAATTGAAAAACCAGAAGCAATTGAAAATATCGACGCAATCATCGAAGCTACAGATGCTGTGATGGTGGCTCGTGGAGACTTGGGGGTTGAACTTCCAATGGAAGAAGTACCGGGACTTCAAAAGATCATTGTGCAAAAATGTAGAGATCTTTCAAAACCAGTTATCATCGCAACACAAATGTTGGAGAGCATGATCACAACCCCACGTCCTACACGTGCAGAAGTAAATGACGTTGCGAACTCTGTATTGGATGGTGCTGATGCCGTTATGTTAAGTGGAGAGACTTCTGTGGGTGAATTCCCAGAGATTGTGATCGAAACAATGAGCAAAATTATCATCCACGTGGAACAAACTTCTTATCCATATTATAATGAGAAAGTTAGTGAAATTCACGACGGAACGCTTATTCCAGACGCTATCTGCGCGTCATCAGTATACCTAGCTCAAAAAACAAATGCTTCAGCAATTGCCGTGTTAACATCATCAGGAGCTACAGCATTCGAAATCACTAGCTACAGACCGAATGTAGATATCTTGGTTTTTACAGGGACACAAACATTATTGAAGCAATTAAGCCTACTTTGGGGAGTAAAAACCTTTATCTATGACAAATTCGAAAGTACGGATGGTTCTATTCATGACGTGAACAAGTTTATCGTAAAAAACAACTACGTTGCGCCAGGATCTATTATCATCAATACTGCTTCGACACCATTGATCGAAAAAGGTAAAACAAATACAATCCGTGTTTCTCAACTCTAAGAAGCAAGATATAAAGCAAAAAAAATAGCGTTCCTTCGAGAACGCTATTTTTTTTGCTTCTTTGGATATAAGGAGTCGATTTTTAAATTAAACTCTCTCATCTTTACCGAATCTTGCAATAATCTGAATTGTGGATTTTGCACTTTCCCATTCCCCTCAGGTATTTTAGCATAATCTAGTTTTATTCACTAATTTACAGACTACAAAGGCGGGATGTATCCTGATTGCTGTTAAACATTGTTAAAACAGATTTAAAACACATTTCCATCTTTATATTTGTAACAAATTGTAAAAATGAACTATTACGCAATCATTGCTTGGTCGCTAATGGGCTATGAACTTTGCAATAGATCAAAATGCATTATTTAATAACTTATTCTAAATGAAGAAAAATAGTATTGTATTAATCATTGGACTGATGTCTTTAGCCTTAATTGGCGTATTGGCGATGCAATTCTATTTTCTAAGAGACTCCTACCGTCAAAAATCCCAATTATTTGACGAATCTGTCAATGCAGCCATCACTGCTGTTGCAGGGAAGCTCGAGCGACGTGAGGTCGTCGATTTCGCTAAAGTTCAACAAGAACGAAACATAGAGAAATCCAAACAGGAGCAAGCCAAGCAACGTCTTTTGGCCGAACAACTTGAAATACAATATAGAATTGAAGAGCTAAAGAATAAGCAACACGTTATTTTTTCAAACTTTAAGGAACAGGAAGACCAACTACGAGCATTATATCCAAATGTCATTGAGATCAAGAATTCCTTTTATGAAACCTATATTAAAAGGCCTGAGTATCAGAAATACATTAAATTTTCTGTTTCAAAAGAACTGACGGATGATAATATGGTACAGGCTTTCATCATGTTAAATGCCTCGAAGGTAGAAAATCAGGTCAATGGAAAAGACGACAGTACGCGCTTTGTAATTCCTCTACTGGACGCGCTTGTCGATCAACAAACAAAATTCAGAGTCGCTACATTACCACCAAGAGAAAGCGCAAAACTTGCAAAAACGATTTCAAATCTTGAAAAAAGACTAGATGTACTGAATAGAAAAAATTCTTGGAGTGGTTTCAACGTATACGATTCTGTCGCTATGTTGGGCGGTAAAAAAGCAGGCTATATCGAAGATGTTGCCATAGGAATGGAACTGGCAAAGCGTCCATTAAAAGACCGACTGAATGTTATTATTGTACAGGAACTTATCAAAGACGAGCTGGCTCAACGTGACATAAGAGCTCCTTTTAATATTGAAATATGGAGTACAAATAACATACTGCTCAATAATATCTTAAACGAAGCAACCTTAAATAACACAACGAACACTACACGCTATTCTACAGCCCTTTTTAAAGGCGATATTGGAGCTGCACCGGGAAAACTAACAATCTATTTTCCCAATAAAAAGGCAATCATTGCAGATAATATGGGGTATTTGTTGCTTCCAATGCTTGCCTTACTTTTCTTGTTGGTGGGTTGTTTTGCCTATACGTTGATTATCATTTTCAAGCAGAAGAAAGTTTCCGAAATGAAAACGGATTTCATCAATAACATGACGCACGAGTTTAAAACACCTGTTGCCACAATCATGATTGCCAGTGAATCCCTAAAAGATCCCGATATCAATGCCGATCATAAACGTGTCCAAAAATTGGCCAATATTATTTATGATGAGAACGTAAGGCTCGGAAATCATATTGAACGTGTACTCGACTTGGCAAGACTGGAAAAAGAAACACTGAAGCTCGATCAGGAAGATGTACATATCAATGATCTTGTATCTGCAGTGACCGACAGTATGCAATTGAGGATGCAAAATATTGGCGGAAAATTCAGTATAGATCTTGCAGCATCCAAGGATATTGTGGTCGGTGATGAGCTCCACTTTTCAAATGTATTCTACAATTTATTGGATAATGCCATCAAATACAGCAAAGGTGATCTACACGTAAACATCAGTTCTAAAAATGTAGGTGACAGCATTGTTGTCACTATAGCTGACAATGGCATTGGTATGAGCCGCGATCATCTTCAAAAGATCTTCGATCAATTTTATCGTATTCCAACCGGAAATGTGCACAACGTTAAGGGATTTGGTCTTGGATTAAGTTATGTACAAGATATCCTGCGAAGACTGAACGGAAAAATCGGGGTCAAAAGTGAAAAAGATAAGGGCACGACCTTTGAGGTAATTTTGCCTATTAAAAGATAAAACGTTCCTTTTTTGTATATTTCCTCTATAACTATTTCAAAGGTCAGGGAGGACAGAGCTAAGCAGCTCATTTTACGATCAAGGAACATCATTGAAAAATAAAATATTCATTATGCAAAAGATATTATTAGCGGAAGATGATCCTAATTTGGGGGATCTTTTAAAAGACTATCTCGAATTGAAGGGAAAATTTGATGTCACATTGTGTACCGATGGAGATGAGGCGGTTTCTCAATTCAAGAAAAACAACTATGATCTCTGTATTTTTGATGTCATGATGCCCAAAAAGGACGGCTTCACAGTCGGTCGTGAAATAAGAAAAACAAATAATACCGTCCCTATCATCTTTGCAACAGCGAAAGGCATGATGGAAGACAAAACTGAAGCATTTGAATTAGGCGGTGATGATTATATCACCAAGCCTTTCCGTGTGGAAGAACTATTGCTCCGGATCAATGCATTACTAAAACGTAGTGTTAGAGATAAGGAAGAAGAAGTTGTGGCTGATAAATTTGAAATCGGAGATTATTTTTTTGACTACACAAGCCAACAGATTTCCTACAAGGGTCAAATGCAAAAACTATCGACAAAAGAAGCCGAATTACTGCGTCTTCTTTGTTTGAAGAAAAATGATGTACTGACACGTGAAGAAGCGCTATTAAAAATATGGCACGATGACAATTATTTTACCGGTCGAAGTATGGATGTCTTTCTGAGCAAACTTCGGAAATACCTTAAGGAAGATAGTAAAGTAGAAATTGTCAATGTTCACGGAAAAGGTTACAAACTTTTGGTCAGCTAAAAAATAGGGGAATGACAAATAATATCATTCCCCTATTTTTATACATCAGCCTGGAATAAAACACAAGTTGCAGCATTCAATTAATGATCATTTGCAGATGAAAGGAAAAGAATAAAACAATTCTATCTTTAGCAGAATATGAAAAATCGACGCTCTTTTATAAAAAATTTGCATTTATAAAAGAAATATTCTAACTTAGCGTCGCTTATAGAGAAAGGCAGAGGGAATAGACCCGATGAAGCCTTAGCAACCTGTCCCTTGACAAGGTGCTAAATTCTACCCATTTTTATATGGGAATGATAAGTTGAAGTCACCGAATTCTAGTGTGTCCTTCTCTCTCTAGCAAGAAATATAGTTGAAAAAAGAAATATTAAAAACATTCATTATGTTATTGACTAACAATTTAGGTTACCCTCGTGTGGGCGCGTTCCGCGAATTGAAAAAAGCCAATGAGGCCTATTGGGCTAAAAAATCTTCTGTTGAGGAATTATTGGATACAGCAAAAAAAATTCGTGAAGGCAATTGGAAAACACAAAAAGACGCTGGAATAGATTTAATTCCTTCCAACGATTTCTCTTTTTACGATCAAGTATTGGATTTAACCCTTACTGTTGGTGCAATTCCTGCTCGTTACCATTCTTTATTGAATAAAGTAGACAATAATTACAGCTTAGATCTATATTTTGCAATGGCTCGCGGTTTTCAACAAGAGGGAATCGACGTGACTGCAATGGAAATGACCAAGTGGTTGGACACCAACTACCACTACATGGTACCAGAATTCACAAAAGATCAAGAATTCAAATTAACTTCTGAAAAATTCTTAAATGAATATAACGAAGCAAAATCATTGGGTATCGATACTAAACCAGTTCTACTTCGTCCTATCACATACCTTTTGATCGGTAAAGAAAAAGAAGCTGGTTTCGACCGTATCGATTTATTGGATAAACTTATTCCAGTATATGAGCAAATATTAGCTAAACTAGCTGAAGCTGGAGCGCAATATGTTCAGATTGACGAGCCCTTCTTAGCATTGGATTTAGATGCTAAAGTAAAAGCTTTATATCAACCTACTTTCGAAAAATTAGCTGCAGCGGCAAAAAACATCAAATTAATCGCTACCACTTACTTCGAAGCGTTAAAAGACAACGAAGATATCGCGGTTAACCTACCTATCCATGCTTTACATTTGGATCTAGTACGCGGTGAAAACCAATTGGATACAGTCTTAGCTAAAGTTCCTGCTTCGTTGACGTTATCTTTGGGTATTGTTGAAGGCCGTAACATCTGGAAAAATGATTACGAAAAATCATTAGTTAAAATCAAACAGGCTGTCGATGCCTTAGGAAAAGACCGTGTATGGGTTGCCCCTTCTTCATCTTTATTGCACGTTCCTTTTGATTTAGACAATGAACACAATGAGCAATCGTTACCAGCTGAAGTAAAAAACTGGTTAGCATTTGCCAAGCAAAAATTAGCTGAGGTAAAAGACTTAGCTGTATTGGCTGAAGGTGAAGTTGATGCTGAAACAGCAAAACGTTTCGAAGCTAATAAAGCTGCTGCTGAAAGCCGTCGCACCTCTCCTTTGATCCACAAGCCAGAAGTTAAAACTCGCACAAGCAATATCACTGATGATGATGCAAAACGTACATCAGCGTTTGCTGACCGTAAAGCAGCTCAACAAGCGAAATTCAACTTACCTGCATTCCCTACAACGACTATCGGTTCGTTCCCACAAACAAAAGATGTTCGTAAATGGAGAGCAGATTTGAAAAAAGGTGCAATTACGCAAGCAGAATACGATAAAGCTATTGCAGAAGAAACTGAAAACACCATCCGCCTTCAAGAACAATTGGACATTGATGTATTGGTACACGGTGAATTCGNNAGCGTAATGACATGGTGGAATATTTCGGTGAACAGTTAGCCGGATACGCTTTCACGCAAAACGGCTGGGTTCAGTCTTACGGTTCACGTTGTGTTAAACCTCCAATTATCTATGGTGATGTTTACCGTCCAGAGGATATGACTGTACGTTGGTCTTCTTATGCACAATCATTGACTAACCGCCCGGTTAAAGGTATGTTGACTGGTCCTGTTACCATCTTACAATGGTCTTTCGTACGTAACGATCAACCGCGTTCAACAACAACTTATCAAATTGCATTGGCAATCTTAGATGAAGTACAAGCCTTGGAAAAAGCAGGCATCAAAATCATCCAAATTGATGAACCAGCGATTCGTGAAGGTTTACCATTACGTAAAGCTGATCAAAAAGATTACTTAAACTGGGCAGTACGCGCTTTCCGTGTTTCTTCATCAAATGTTGAAGACGATACACAGATTCACACACACATGTGTTACTCTGAGTTCAATAATGTGATCGAAGATATCGCTGCAATGGATGCTGACGTTATCACGATTGAGACTTCACGTTCTCAAATGAAATTATTGAATGCTTTCGCTGGTGATTTCAAATACCCGAACGATATCGGTCCTGGTGTATACGATATTCACTCTCCACGTGTACCAAGCAAAGACGAGATGGTAGATCTATTGCGCAAAGCAAAAGCAGTAGTTCCAGCAGAACAACTTTGGGTTAATCCTGACTGTGGTTTGAAAACTCGTGCTTGGCCAGAAACCAAAGCGGCTTTAGAGTCGATGGTTGAGGCTGCGAAAATCTTAAGAGCAGAATAATTCTTAAACTATATTGATAAAGCCCTAGATGAAATTTCAGCTAGGGCTTTTTTATTGGACCTTAGTTCAAAACAAAACTGTTATCCGGATAGTGTGAGATTATTTTCGGGTGTTTTTCCTATTTTTCTTATTTTCTTTTTCACTCCCGTTCTTAATTTCCTGTTTCCCTTTAATTCGATCTTCGATCGAATTAAAGCTTGACGAAAAATCCGGATCTAAATTTTCAAGTTTTGCCATCTTTAACGCCTTCAGTGCCTTTTTGTATTTTCTCATTTTTTCAAATAAAAGCGATTTTTTAATCCAAATTCCCGTTAAAGGCATTCCTGGCAATGTCAATGCAAATTTAATCGTCTTTTTGGCAGCATCATATTCGCCCATCTCAATCAATGTCTGAATAAAATAAGGATAGATTTCGAGTGCTTGCACATTATGACCCAACGCTTCCTGAAAATACTTTTTTGCCTGCACGTAGTCAAACAGCTGTTCGGCATGAACCCTCCCCATCAAGCACAGTGCCATTGTATTGGACTCGTCGTAAGACAAAGCATAGGACAACGATTCCATCGTTTCCTCCAAGTAGCAAGGATAGTTATCCAGCGCCTGAAGGACATATTTATTTACTGAATTCATAAAATTTTCTAAAACATTACATTCTTATCCAGCTATGATAAGTACCCGCGAAAGTAGCTGGATTTTTAAAACTCCATAATAAGTTAAGTACATTGGAAAAATAGACTACTATCTAGAGCGCCAAGTTCTAGCCAATAGCAACGTAGGTTACTTAACGTATTAAGAAAGAAGATTAGGACAGGGCGGTATTCCGAAGAATATTCCCGAGAATCTTCTCTGTGGACGAAGCGGGATTTTCTGATATTTCAAACATATTCTTCCGTTTTTAATTAAATACTCTATTGAATTGCAAAGATTAAAAATATTTACCAAATTCCAAAAAACTTTTGATTATTAATCGGTTATATCGCAAAGCACAAAATTGGCATATTATTGTCGCATCAATTTCGCTGAAATTCAACGACTATTTCCCCATATTTGGACTATGGAAATTCAATCAGCTAGTCAATTAATCAAACTATCAAGAAAACGTAAGGGATTAACGCAGCAGGAACTCGCCGATTAAGCGGGGGTATCGCTGAGAACAGTGCAGCTCACCTTTCTGGTCAATCCATTATTAGGGTTATTGGTGCCAGCAATTATGGGCTATACGAAACAAAACAAAGACCCCTTATACAGTAAACACCTAAAAAAAATCATTGTAATACATGCTGTTGGACTATTTTTTCTCGGAAGTTTCATAGGCTATATCATTATCGCAGATTTTTTTAAGATTGCACTACCGTCTTTTTTAAGCGACATCTTCAATAGTGCCTATTTTTACTCATCCCAGTATGTTATTACATCGTGATTCTAACGTTTACTATTTCTAATTATATCGCAATAAGAAAGGCCAAGCTCAGTTCTGCAAACTAAATGAATCAATTGCGCTCAAAATCATAGCGGTTTCTTTTGAACGATCAATACCCAATCCTTTTCCAACAGCAGATAACCTGTTTCATAAATAAAACTGTAAGTCTGTCCTTTGTTATTGGAAAAAGTATGGGTATGGAATTTAAAATCAAATCCCAATCGCTTTAACTTTTCTCGTTGTATTTTGACCATACCCTCTCCGTTCAACGTATCCAATAAAATACGGCGATTTTTTCGTAGGATATTATTCACATTTCGCACCAGATTAGTCTGGTCGCTATTTAATTTATTGTTATATGCATTCCGACAAGCATCATCACAAAATCGCTTGTCAGAACGGCCATGTATACTCATACCACATTCAAGGCATGCTCTCTCGACAGAACTCATAACGGAATATTAAACGACAACAAACGGTTACAATCGACTATAGTCGAATACAAATGGTAAATAGACGACTATGATCAATTTCTCTTTTCACCTTTGCTTAAGATCATTCGGCAATAGAAGCCAATGACCATCAACTAAAATAAGAATTATTAAAAACATTTAAAAATTAGACACATGAGCACATTACGTAACAAAGTACAATTAGTTGGCCATCTCGGCAATGACCCAATCATTAAGACAACTTCAACCGGCACAAATTACTCCATATTACGCTTGGCCACCAATGATCTTTTCAAGAATAAAGCCGGTGAGTGGGTTGAGGAAGTCCAATGGCATACACTCATTGTTTGGGGCAATCAAAACAATACCATTGAAAAAAAATGTCAGCGTGGGACCAAACTCATGGTTGAAGGCAAACTCACCTACCGTAACTATGAGAACGTAGACGGAGTAAAACAATATGTCACAGAAATTAAAGTAGATAGTTTCATGGTTTTATCAGACTCAAATAGTGCTAAAGAAGATATTCCCAATCCTCCCGATGAAAATGAAGGTGATCTTCCATTTTAAGTCAGCAAAAGAAGTAGGATACCGTAAAATTTCCTACTTCTTTTTTAAGAAAATCAGCTTAACGATTTGTAGTAGCAAATTCGACAGCAACCTTCTTCGCATATTCTGTCCAAAGTTTGGTATCTTCAGGAGACAATTTTGAAATTGCAGCAGAGGTCTTAGTTACCCAGACCTTTTGTTTTTCAATTAGTTCCTGCAGCTTAGCAGCATCATGGTTTTTGGCAGCGAGCTTATACTCATTTACATACTTTATATAATCATCGGCCAATTGCCGAGCTTCAGGAGAACTAAACTTAGGAATATCCAACTTTGTTGACTCTACAGGTTGAGAGGTTTCAACAGCTTTTTTATCAATTGACTGAGCAGTATCTTTTTTTTCACTATTGTTATCTCCAGTATTATTACATGAACTAAAGAAAAATCCAGCAATTGCTGCAAATAATATTAACTTATTCATCTATTTAAATTTATTTTTCTCAATTATTGCTTATCGATTTAGCCATCACTTTGTAAACTATAATCACTCCATCAACACAAATAGTCAACACTTTGTTGAACTAATTTAATGACAATAACCGAAACTGCGAAATTTTTTACAGGCATTCATCTATCCAAATCGTGATTAGATCTCATCCTAATAGCAGAAAACTTATTTTGTTCAACGACCAACTAAACTCGATCGAATCTACCGTACAATTTCCAAAAAAACTCTTTCTCGCCCAAAGTGAAATCAGATTTTTTCCAGGCATTTAAAGATAGACTAATCTCTTTATCCTTCAAGCTGTACTTTCCAATGAAGAAATCTTGATCAGAAAAACACAGGCCGAAGGCATTGTTAAGGGTATGTAAGCTCTGTACATCAACCTCTTCAAAAAATAAAATTGACTGGGGGGTAGCCAAAAAATCATTGGGTACGGGAATTGCGTCAGAATACTCAATAGCTATAAACCGACTTCTACTTTGCAAAGGAAATTCAATTATTGGGAGTTGATCTAATTTAGCAAAGTGGGAACTCGCTTCGAAAATAACATCCCGCTCCAAAAGAGGAATTTTTATTAGACTTTTACATCCAATAACAGGAGTACTGGGCTGAAAATAATCATTGAAATTAAGAATTTCATTCACAGATAGATTTTTTTCAATAAGGTGCTGCACAGGAATGCCAAAATAATTGGCAATTTTAAGAATAATTTCAATTTTAGGCTCTGCTCGCATTTCTTCGTAAGAGGAAATATTACCTCTAGTAAGATTAAAAATATCCCCAAAAGCTTGCTGACTCATGCCTTTCACTTTTCTTAATTTCTTAATATTGTTCCCTACGTTACTCATTCTCTAAAAAAAATTGAATTTTTATTGCAAAATATTTTTGCATTTTATTATCTTTATGCAAAGAATATGTGCAATATATAAAAAACTTGATTATGTACTTCTCAAAAATTGAAAATTATATCGCTAATATCGGTTATACCATTACCCATAAAGATACAAAAGAAGGAATCTTTGTTATCGAGAATGAAGATGATGGCATTCGCAACCTTATTGTAGGTATTGCGCAACCGATTCTGATTTTTGAGCAATACCTCTTTACGATCAGCAACGATACCATGGATATGTTCAAGTCATTGCTAATTAAGAATAGAGATATTATTCATGGGGGATTCGCGTTAACAGAAGATGGTACCAAAGTGATATTCCGGTATACTTTACAAATACATAATCTCGATCAGAATGAATTTGATGCAGCCATTAATTCGCTGAGTCTTTTGATGAGTGAATATTACAATCAGTTAATAAGTTTTTCAAAATTATAGAATAATGAATATTTTTAAGAGAATTTTCAGAATCGGTCAAGCCGAGATTCACGCAGTCGTGGACAAAATGGAAGACCCCATCAAAATGACGGAACAAGGTATCCGTGAGATGAAAGAAGATCTAGAACAATCGTTGGAGGCCTATGCTAAGGTGAAAGCCCTAGCAATACGCACGCAAAACAATTGTGAAAAGAAAAAAGACGAAGCCAATGAATTTGAAAATAAAGCCATTATTCTCTTACAAAAAGCACAAAAGCAAGAACTGGCTTTAGAAAAAGCAGAAGGACTGGCAAAAGAAGCTTTATTATTAAAAAAACAGCTATTCATAGAAGCTGATGAATTAGAGAAACAAGCTATCATTCATCAAAGTTCGGCAGATGAACTTCACAAAAACGTAGAAATACTCAAATTCAATATATCGAAATGGGAAAGTGAGCTATCGACTTTAAAAGCGCGTGTAAAAGTATCCAATGCTGCGAAAATGGTCAATAGACAGCTAGCCAATATCGATTCCAATAGCACAATCTCCATGTTGGAGCGTATGAAAGAAAAAGTGGAAGAAGATGAAGCCTTAGCTAAAGCCTATGGCGAAATAGCACTAGGGAATAAGAGTAAAGTTGATGAGATCAACCAAACTATCGGCGGATCAGAATCTGTAAACAATGAATTAGAAGAGTTAAAAAAGAAATTGAATATCAACGATGAGAAGATTTGAATATAAAACACTAAAAATAGAACCTAAAGGTTTTTGGGGAACTAAGTTGGAACCCGAAAAAATTGATGAAATCTTAAATGACCTTGGAAATCAGGGTTGGGAATTGGTAGCCATGCAAGACCTTGAAGTAAATGGCAATTCCTGGTCTTTCCATTACACATTTAAAAGAGAAAAGATTTAAACAGTAAACATATGACAGAACTAATCAATATCTTATTTAATCCATTATCCAATGGAATTATGACAGTCTTGACAGGCCTGTCTGTTGTGTATTGGTTGTTTATGTTTCTGATGGGTGACGGCATCCACCTATTTGATGCGGATGCAGATATAGACCTCCATCCCAGTCCTGATGTTACGGATGTTGATGGCACACATGATGTCTCAACAGAAGGAACTGACCATGCACATCATCACTATGCGGACACGGACAATCAGGCAGAACCGGGCTTTTTTTCGAAAGCAATGGACTACATCAATATTGGAAAAGTACCGATCATGCTTATTGTGACCCTGTTTAAATTTATAGGCTGGATAATTACCATCGTTTCTTCGCTCTTTATTAACGTAGCATCATGGGGAATAAAATCCGTTCTAATCCTAATTCCAGTTTTCATCATTACGTTTATTTTAATGCATTTTTTGACAAAGCCATTAGCAAAAATGTTTAAAAATATAGGTTACAATGGCGAAGAAAGTCACGATTTTCTCGGACGCATGGGAAAAATGAGAGCAAGTATCGAAGGAAAGAAAATTGGCTCCGCAGAATTTATTATACAGCAGGATCCTATTCGGCTCAATGTCGTCAGCCATAATGGAGAGAAGATTGGTTATGGTGATGACGTTATCATTGTCGATGAATCCAAGGACAAAAAATATTATTATGTAACTAAAGAAATCACCATAAACAATATTTGATTTGACTTTAAACCCAAGTACTAAAATCTAATACTAACATCTAAATACTAAAATATGCTATATCAACCTCTTTTATTTTTAAGTGGCTTAAACGGAATTATATTGCTAATTGTCGGGTTAGCTGTCTTTTTAATTTTCGCTTTCTTCGTGGTTTTGAGTGCGTTCTATAAAAAAATCCCGCAAGGAAAAGCGATTGTACGAACCGGTGTCGGTGGTACAAAAGTAGCATTCAACAAAGGAATGTATGTGGTACCCGTCTTCCACAAAATGGAGATCATGGATATTTCAATCAAGAAGATTGAAATTGCCCGCATGCAAGGCGAGGGTTTGATCTGTAAAGACAATATCCGCGCAGATATCAAAGTTGCGTTCTTCGTTCGTGTCAACAAGAATGTAGATGACGTAATCAATGTTGCCCAAAATTTAGGTTGTGACCGGGCCAGCGAACCGGAAACATTAAAGAGCATTTTTGAATCGAAATTCTCCGAAGCACTGAAAACAGTGGGTAAGAAATTTGATTTTATCGAATTGTATGAAGCTCGCCGTGAGTTCCGTGACGAAATTCTAGATATCATCGGAACTGACCTTAACGGCTATATCTTAGACGACTGTGCCATCGATTATCTTGAACAGACAGATATCGAACATCTTAATCCCAACAATATTCTTGACAGTGAAGGTATTAAAAAGATCACTGAGTTAACGGCGAAACAAAATATAAATGCCAATTTTATCCGTCGTGACGAGGAAAAACTAATCAAAAAGCAAAACGTAGAAGCACGGGAAGCTATTCTAGAACTAGACCGACAGCTTGCCGAAAAAGAAGAGAAGCAAAAACGGGAAATTGACAACATCAAAGCACGCGAAGAATCAGAAATTGCAAAAGTCCGTGAAGAAGAACGTCTTAAGTACGAAAGTGTACGTATCTCTACCGAAGAACAGCTAGCTGTTCAGGAAGAAAACAAACTTCGCCAGATTATTATTGCTGAAAAGAATAAACAACGTACCGATGCTGTTGAGGCAGAACGTGTAGAGAAAGATCGCGCTTTGGAGCAAACAGAACGCGAGCGAATTGTTACCTTGGCCCAGATCGACAAAGAGCGTTCTATCGAGACTGAAAAGAAAAGTATCCAAGGTGTTATCAAAGAGCGTGTACAGTTGGAGAAAGGTGTTATTGAAGAACAACAAGGCGTCAGAGACATCGAAGTATTTCGTGAGGTAGAACGGAAGAAACAAGCTGGTGTCATTGCGGCATCCCAAGAAGCAGATGAAAAATTAATTTCCACCGTCAAGGCGGCCGAAGCAGCAAAAATTGCCGCAGAGCAGGAAGCTGAGAAAAAAGTTATCGATGCAGAGGCTGCACGTAAAATTGCCGAAAAACGTGCGCAAGAATTGCTGATCGATGCGGAAGCGAAAAAAGAAGCATCACTTAAAGAAGCCGAAAGTCGTAAGATTATCGCTGAAGCACAAGCCAAAGAGGAAGCTGCACTTGGTTTGTCTGAAGCCGAAGTTATGGTTGCTAAAGCCGAAGCCGAAGAAAAACAAGGTACAGTTGAAGCTACCGTCATCGAGAAGAAAGCTGAAGCAATGCGTAAAGAAGGCTTAGCACAGGCGGAAGTTGTCCGTGAGAAAGCGCTAGCAGAAGCAAAAGGTATCGAAGAGAAAGCTGAGGCGATGAAGAAATTGGATGGTGTCGGTAAAGATCACGAAGAGTTCAAACTGCAATTGCAGAAAGAACGTGATATTGAACTTGCACATATCAACATTCAAAAGGACATTGCACAAGCACAAGCAGGCGTATTGTCGGAAGCACTTAAAACTGCAAAAATTGATATCGTTGGCGGTGAAACCATGTTCTTTGAGAATATTGTGCGCCAAGTTTCTAATGCCAAGGGTTTTGATCACTTGATTGATAACTCTAAACATGCCACAGATATTAAGAATTCACTTATAGGCCCTGATGGACAAGGAGACCTAGCAGAAAAAGTCCGTGGATTGGCGGATAAGTATGGTATCTCTTCAAATGATATTAAGAATCTTACCGTTTCTGCTGCTTTAATAAAACTTCAACAAGCGGCTACAGACGCTGAAAATGGCGAAGATACTGGCTTTATCAATTCTTTGTTCGGATTGGCGAAGAATTTAGGGATATCTAATAAAAGATTGTAAATATATCCATCATCTTGAGCCTTGTAAAGAATAGAATCTCGACAGGCTCAGGATATTTTCTAAAAATTTAGACTAATCGTTAGATGCGTTTTATCCTATTTTCTGTTTTTATATTCTTAAATACACTAGCTGCAACAGCACAGACTGCTCAACAAAGATTGGATTCCTTATTTCAATCTCTCAATACAGATGGAGAATTAAGTGGCGCATTCTTGATTGCTGATAAGGGTAAAGTCGTTTTTGAAAAATATTTAGGTTTTGAAGATGCTTCCAAAACAAAAGGAATAACAAGCAATAGCAGATTTGAGTTAGCTTCTGTCAGTAAACAGTTTACGGCAATGGCCATCATGCAATTGGAGGCAAAGGGTAAACTTTCCTATGAGGATGATATAACAAAATATTTCCCTCATCTAAAGTTCAAGAATGTCCGCATCAAGAATCTATTGCGCCACACCTCGGGGATACCAGATTTTTTCAGTTTTCCCGAAAAATGGATTGATACAAAAAAAATAAATACAAATCAGAATCTCCTTAGGATCATTGAAACAAAGATGGATAGTACATCATTCAAACCGGGAGATCAACATGTTTATTCGAACATAAACTATATGCTTTTGGCCCTGATTGGGGAAAAAGCATCTGGCCAATCGTTCGCAACATATATGCATCAGCATATATTCAAACCTGTTGGAATGAAAAATACGACAGTATTTTCGGCTCGTTCACCAAATGCTGATCTTAGAAATTATGCACACGGAATGGCTTTTGATGTAAAGACAAATAGTTTCAAAAACGTCGATGACATTGCTCTATACAAGTATGCCAAGTATTTTGATGCTGTAAGCGGCCCCTATGGAATAAGCAGTACAGCCCAAGATTTATTCAAATGGAATCAGGCTATTCAAAATAACATATTACTAAAGCAGAACAATTTTTTAAGAGCAATCTCTGCTGATACACTCAATAATCGCAAGCTTATTCAGAAAGGAGATTGGTATTATGGATTTGGATGGGTTTTCAGGGACAGTACAGATAATAAAGATAAAATGCATTTTCATGATGGTGAGTATTCAGGATATAGAAACATTCTCGTCCGCGATTTCGCACATCAAAAATGTATCATAGTACTGATGAACAAATGGAATACAATCGATATATTTCCCTTGACAGCGGCTATCGATGCGATTCTTCAAAATAAAGAGACACCGAAGATCGAGCGGGAGAAACTTACAGGAGCAATTANNCGTAAATTAATGGAATTCCAGGTAAAACAGCTATTGGGAACATTCGAATACACGAAAAATCCTGAACTGAAATTTAAAATTACAGCAGATGATAATGGCAATCTATTTGCGCAACTATCCGGACAATCAGCCATTGAGGTCTATCCCAAAAATGATTTGGAATTATTTTATACTGCGGTAAAAGCCGAGCTGAAATTCAGCGAAGAAAATGATGAGATTTCCGCATTGACCTTGTATCAAAATGGTCAAGAGTTAACATTCAATAAAGTGAAATAAGCGAAAGAACAAGCTGAAACTTATGGCAGAAAACGTAATAAATCAGAACGACTCCCTTGATCAAGGTACATACGAGATTATCCGAAAGCGACTATTTACACAAAAAGAAGAGCTTTCTACTAAACTCCAGCAGCTCAACGAAGCACGCAAAGAAGTCTTTAATTCGACTAGTTTTGTGCTCAAGGCCAATCAGCGGATCACAACAGAAAATAATTGTGTTGCCCGCGGAATTTTAGCGCTGGACAATCTATGTATATTTGGCTACAATGTCCATTTTGGACTACGTACCGAAATTAAACTTGATGATGTTTTCAGTATATATACATTTGAAAATAACCAGTTTATACCCCAATCACTCGAACTAATCAATGATCCCAATTTTATCAGTGATTATCAAAATCTCTATAAATACTATCGGGACTCCATCTTTTCCAAATTCCGCCGCACGGAGAACTACCTTTACATGATCTTTCAGACCAGTAAAAACCCTGCTGATCTGAAAGCATTCAAATGGTTGATCAAAGATGGAAGGCTTCAATATCAAGATGACCGTAGTATTCATGAAGCCAAACTACCCAACCAATTTGAGTTTAGTTGGACCAAGACAGGTCTCGAAGACCGTCGCCTGGGCAAACATCCCCATATTTCTATTTTAGACAAGATCTTCATCGAAGCTATCAATGGCGATATTACCTTCAAGATCGAAAACAATACAGATAGTGGTCAAGGGATCTACTCCGAGAAAGTTGTAAATGCGGATCAGCAGCTGGATGATGCCGATTACTATTATGCTGACCTTGGCAATCTAATTGCCGTACGTGTCAAGCCTTATCAAGAAGATTTCCGGGCATTTATTTATAATCTACGTACCAAAGAGGTTATCAATCTTAAATCACTGAATGAATCAGCCATTTTGCTGCCCGACAATCAAGGAATTATTTTCTCCAATGGCTACTACCTGCAGAATGGCACTCACAAAGTATTTGATGTACAATTCGATCAGGTTAGCTTTCTTCGTCGAATAGCATCTCCAAACGGAGAAGACTTTTTTTATATCTTTTGCCAAGAAGAAACTAACACCTATATACTACTTTCTTACAATATTATTCAGCAGATTGTTGAAACGCCGATCGTGTGCAATGGTTTCACGCTATTTAAAGATGGTAGTTTAATCTATTTCCGTACAGAAGCCGAAGCGACCAGACACCATCAAGTTCAGATTTGGGAAACCCCATACATGGCCATGCTCAAAGAGAATGAACAGAAAAAGGATGACCCGCTCTATAAAGTCGGTAATAAGCAGATCGTGCAAGCCATGGCGGAATGCCAAGAAGTGATACAACTTATCAATAAAGAGGATAGTTATGAAGGCCTATATGAAGACATCCTCAAAAAATCAACCGGGCTGCTAGATTCCTATTTTTGGATAAAAGACGATGCCCTATTAAATCTGGGCCAACCCCTAATTCAGATCAAAGAGGTTGCGAATACAGCGATTGACGAGTTTGTAAAGGTACAGGCCCAACGCAAGCATGCCGCTGAGCTCAATGCCGATGCAGAGAAGAACATGGAGGAGCTTACCTTTTCCATCAACAGTATAGTTGTCGAAAAGCTGGACCAGTTGGTCCATCAACTTGCCGATTCACGTCGGTTGCAAGGGGAAATCATTGATCTCAAAAATGTCAAGTATATTGACACTGTCAGAATCGACAGCCTGCTCGAAAAACTGCAGTCTATTACTACCGAGCTCGCTGAGAAAACGATTGCTTTTTTATTGCGCGATGAAGCTCTTCTGCCCTACGAGCAAAAAGTTGAACAGCAAAAAAACAACGTCTCAGCAATTGTCAAAGTCTATGACGCTAAAGCGATCGAGGAAGCCAATTTGGCTATATCGAGTGAATTGGAGTTACTGATCGATATCCTAAACAGTTTAAAGATCGACGATTCCACCCAAACAACCAAAATCATTGAAAAAATCTCGGTGATTTTCTCGTCGCTGAACGAAGTTAGAGCACAACTTACACGTAAGCTCAACTCACTAAAAAGTACAGAAGCCATCGCAGAATTCTCTGCGCAACTGACATTACTGGAACAGTCTGTCACGAATTATCTTGAACTTTCTACAACTACCGAGAAAGTAGATGAGTATTATACCAAGGTTATCGTTCAGCTTGAAGAACTCGAAAGTAAATTTTCTGAGTTTGAGGACTTCGCTTTAAAGATTGCCGATAAACGCGATGAAGTAATCAAAGCCTTCAATTCCCGTCGAGAACAGATCGTTGAGCAGATTAACAAACGTACTTCTTCCCTCGAACAAATTGGGCTTCGGGTATTAAAAAACATCGAAAATAAATCAAAGACATTTGCGGCACGTGAGGAAATCCTAAGCTTTTTTGCCTCGGACTTGATGATTGACAAGATCAGACAGCTGGTACAAGAACTGAAAACACTAAACGATGTCTCAAAAGCAGAAAATCTGGAAAACTTGCTCAAAAAAGCGCAAGAGGATGCGCTGCGCATTTTAAGGGACAAGAATGATCTTTTTGTTGATGGAGAGAATATCATCGCCTTGGGAAAGCACAAATTTGCTGTCAACAACCAATCGCTCAGTTTGACACTCGTGCGCAAAAATGATGAACTGTACTTTCATCTTACAGGAACTAGCTTCTACCAAAAAGTGGCTGGCACCCAGATTGAAGATTTTAAAGACATCTGGGATCAGGAGCTCATTTCAGAAAACAAAGAAGTATATCGTGCCGAATATTTGGCTTACAAAACATTCATTGCCTCAAAAGAGCAGCAGGATTTTGATGCTAACCTATTTATCAATCAGACTATCGAGCAAAGTTATCCCGAAGGATACGTAAAAGGAGTACATAATTTTGATGCCTTATCGATCTACGAGACCCTTAAACAACTCGATACCAAGCTCGATTTTTTACGTTATAATGCTCACCTACGTGCCATGGCACAGCTTTTTTGGCATTCACTGCCTAAAGAGCAGCAGGAAAAACAGCAGGCCCTGATCCTGTCTACGCATGCGGTATTAAAAACTTTTCCAAATTCGACACGCTACCAATCTGTCGTCGACGAGCTCACAAAATTATTCGACAACTGGGATACCCATTTGGATCGCTCGACAATTAACGCACAAGAAATCGCAAGCTATCTTTTCCAGACTTTCACACGTTACAGCAAATTTGTCGTCAGTGAACAATCTGATGAACTAAAGAAGGCTTTCATTAGGCTACTGGAAAACAAAAAGAGCTTCAAACTGTTTGAAGCAGATATTCAGAACACCCAATTTAATCTCTTAGACCGCTTCTATTTGACGTTGAATTGGCTAAATTCTTTTATCGACGAGAACAGTGATTATGATACCTTTCGAAAATATAGCGAAGAAACTGCCGTCACTTTACTTTATCCAAAAGATGAATACCAATTGATCATTGCAAAAGACACTGCACTCATCCAAGGATTAAAGGGAAATCATGCGATTTTGAACAATGGTGAAGAACAGATTCAATACCATGAATTTCTGCATCGACTGACAACATTCACCGAATTGAATGTCCCGCGTTTTCAAGAATTCAGTTCATTGAAAGAACAACTTGGGAAGACATATGCGAAAGAATTAAAAATAGGCGATTTTGAACCAAAGGTATTAACATCCTTCGTCCGCAACAAATTGATCAACGAAGTTTACTTTCCCTTGATCGGGAATAACTTGGCCAAACAGCTGGGAGCTGCCGGCGACAATAAACGTACTGCACGAATGGGCATGTTGCTCCTCATCTCCCCCCCTGGCTACGGGAAAACAACATTAATGGAATATCTAGCCAAAACCATGGGATTGCATTTCGTTAAGATCAATGGACCTACAATCGGACATTCCATCACTTCGATTGACCCTATTGAAGCAAAGACCTCGGGAGAACGGGAGGAACTTAAGAAGATCAATCTCGCCTTTGAAATGGCCGACAATGTGATGCTCTATCTGGACGACATCCAACATTTAAATCCGGAATTCTTACAAAAGTTTATTTCTCTAGCCGATGGACAGCGCAAGATCGACGGTATTTTTGAGGGAGAGAGCAAAACATATGATTTGCGCGGAAAAAGATTCTGCATTGTGATGGCCGGAAACCCATATACCGAGAGCGGATCCAAATTTCAGATCCCCGATATGCTTGCCAACCGTGCTGACGTATACAACTTGGGAGATGTGATCGGCGATACAGAAGCCTTATTTAACCTAAGCCTCATTGAAAACGCAGCGATTGAAAACAGCTACCTGGAAAAGATCGCAAGTAAATCGTTCAATGACTTCTATGCACTGGTCAACTATGCACAGTCGGTGATGGACCAGCTTCCAGTGCTCGAAGGCAATTATCTGAAGCAGGATGTCGACGACTTCATCGCTGTACTGCGACATGTCTTAAAGATCAGAAACGTTGTTATTAAGGTCAATCAGAATTATATCCAAAGTGCGGCTATGCAGGACAATTATCGGACAGAACCACCGTTCAAAATGCAGGGATCTTACCGGAATATGAGTAAGCTTGTCGCTCAGGTAGTACCCATGATGAACGAGCAGGAAATCGATCAAATTATCCTGGCGCATTATGAGAGCGAATCACAGACACTGACCGCAGATACCGAAAGTAATTTATTAAAACTGAAAGAACTCGCCGGATTGATCAATCCCATAGAACAGGAACGCTGGGAACAAATCAAAGAGATCTTCCAGAAGAACAATAAACATGGAGGCTTAGCAAAAGATGATAAAGTTTTTGCACAGTTGCTGGACTTTAACGAAAACCTAGAGGGTATCATACAAGCTATTCGTGCGTATAAGAATTAAAACAGCAAATCGATTTCTCTCCATTGATTGTTGATGATCAATGGAGAGAATTTAAACAGCGTAATAATCTGTTGGACTCGTCCCTCTACGCTATAGATTTTATCTCGCACATCAATTCCATGGAATAACTTGGACAATGTTTTTCTCAGATTCTTCTGATCACTTGCACTCAGCGCTACCCCTTCACGGCCCCCGAAGAAACTGTAAATATCCCGAAATCGTCGATAAGCATACGTTCCTTCACCACGCCGTTATAGGCCATCAGACGATCCAATTCTTTCTGCGAACGACGGCGCATCACCCAGTCTTTTTTCTGATGGCTGTTTAATACGTAAGCAATCATCTTTAACTGCGGATGCCAGGGCTGACCAGTATAGACCAAATGACTATTGGCCTCACAGATTGAAGTTGCGCCCTGTACAGCCCGACTTGCCATTTCATTATCGCCAAAAAGCTCGAAGATGCCCGAAATAATGACAATATTAGGTTCAAATTCTAGTTTGGTATACGTAGCACGATCAAAACAGTCGTAATTAGTAAAACGTATTCCCTGCAGCCCTTTTCTGCGAATAATTTTCTCACCCACAGCGATATTCGACAAAAGAAATTCATTGATTACTATTTCAGTATCAGGATATTTTTCCTTGATATCAAATAAATAATTTCCAGTACCGCCTGCAATATCCAATATCTTTACAGCTCTTCCTGCCGCCTTAACCTGGGCAATATGCTCTTCCAACAACTGCAATAGATGCTGTTTCCGAATACGGATCCCTTTCCAACCGATAGCTTCCAGGTAGCCGCGATCAAGGATACGCCCAAAGCGGTTTTTCCCATGCGACTCATTTCGATAGACGTAGTCCAATGATATTCCAGAATCAAAACCGAACTGTAAACCTAAGTTCATTCCCTGACTTAATGAACCAATTTTTCCCAATGTCCATTTTTGAACCGCATAATTCAACTTTTCACCAGCCGGAAGTAATTTATGGTACAAGTTTTCATACTCTTTGACCGAAAATTCATCCGGATCCAGTGTCAATTCAGGAAGTGGTCGGGCATAAGCCTTCTCGATGAAATTCCTTAGATAGTGATAGACTTTCTGCCGATTGGTTTCGAATAGAATTCCATGATAAAAATTACGTAAGGTAATAAAGGTTTTCAATTTTGAAGCTATCGTCACAAAGAACTTTTTCTGCACGGAATTTTTGACCACATAATCTTTCTCAGCAGACAAAACAATCACAGGAATATCAATCGCTGCCGCATCCGCTACGATACGCTCGCCAGCCTTCAATAGATCGACCAGCAAAGCACCGTTGATGGACTTGGAAATCAACGGATCTGAATCATAGGCTTTCTGCTGATCCACATCATGGGTCAATACTTTCGATTTAACATAGCTCTGAATAATCAGATCCTTCTTTAACTTTGTTCCCAACGCAATCATCTGATTGGCAAGTGGCACATATAACTTAATTTCAAAAGCAGGTGCCAACAACGCAATACCTGCAATCGCAGGAGCAAAGTCATGTATCCAAGCACTGACAACAACACCCGCAATGCTATTTGCAATAACAAAAATATCCTTAGTATCAACTAAATACTCACGGGCGATGTAATGAACAAAACTGTCCAAATCCCGCACATAATCCATAAATATAGGCGAAACAGGCTCTTTCGTATACCCATGTCCACGTAAATCAAATGCAAAAATTGAGTATCCGGCAAACTGTGGATCCATAGCCATTTCCTGCAGGCGTTCTGAATGCTCATGCCCACGGTGCAACACGATTAGTGCTCGCTGACCTGATTGATAATTCCAAACGCGATACAATAATTCGCCTTGATCGAAACTTTTAAAGTAACCTGATTTCATAATTAAAATTTATTCATTCGTGCCGGCATCCAATGTATTTTGGATGCTTCGCATTTTGTTTATTCGTGAACCTATTCTTTCTTTAAAGCATTTATACTGCCTTAGGCGACTTCAGTGATCATATACAATGTCCAGATGAGCTTCAATGAGCCCTTCGGGATTATTCTCATTCGTCCCTGTATCACAGAAATCGTGCACATGTCATGTATAACTTTCACTGAATGACCCTACCACAACAAAGATCATGCAAATGACCTTCTATTTATCTTCCCCAGCCAGTACTTTCATTAACAATAAACTATGTTTATGCAGCACCAGATGCTTGTTCTTAGACTTAACCCGATTTATAGCATCCTTTAAATTTAAAGATAATATTTTTTGCGACAACAGAATAGCAAAAACCATGCTCCGACTATAGCCCATCGTACAGTGTATTATCATCTTTTCATCTTTTTGTAATTGCTGATAATTGGCAACAAGAGCCGCCAATATCCGCTCCGCATCCTCGCCCCTTATCGCAGCTATATCCAGCAAGGGGAATGAACAATAACTTGCCCTTTTATGCAACGCGGCAACTTCCTCCAATTCCGCAGCTAAATCAAAAACGATTAGCCTTNNGCTTTGATCCGAACCAAAGGCTTTTAGGTCTGCTTTACTTGCCCTTGGCCCCACATAACAACTTGGCAGAACCTCCATGAAGGGTGGATTATTTTTTTGCCTCACATAACGCCAGATCAACCAGTAAGCAAGTTGGTAAGGGGCATAAAATACCTTTTTAAACCAAGGAATACGTCCAATTTCGTTTTTCAGAAAGTTTGGGTTGTTGATAAAATAACTTCTCCCCACAGCAAAACATACGAAGGATATCCAAACCAAGAGATGCCAACCAAACAAATGCCCTCGACTCCAAAAACTCAGCAACAGAACAACCCAGCCAGCAATGAAGTAAACATGAGCGATTCTTCCGTTCCTTCGATTAACTTCCCACTTAAAACGGGCTCTCGCCTCAATCGTGCTCAACACCTCTTGATGTTGGTCCCCTGATGCTAATGCGTTCCCCTGAAATGGATTGAAAGGTGATGGGAAAAGGATAAATCCCACATGAACTAAAATCAACGCAGTAATCACATCGATCAGATGATGCTGATAGACCGTGAGTGTAGCGAGACCCATCAATACTAACCAAATTCCTAAGACCCATTTTATCCAGCCCTTAAGTTGCTTACCGATCACGGACCAAAAGAGACAAGCATAGGCAACGTGAAGAGAAGGGGCCTGGTTAAAGGGCGAATCATACTTTTCTAAAAAAGTAAAGAAGAGTCCCAAAGCAGGATTTTCCACTGTTGGCCTATCAAAGGAAAACCGCAGTGGAAATATAAAAAAACAGCAGATCGAAACCACAGTGATAAAGCTAAACCGCTGCGCATATCCCCAAAGCTCCGCTCGGCTTCGACAAAAGAAGGGAACAAGGGCAAAAAACAATCCACTGCTCATGTATGGAACAATCATCCAAGGGATAAATGGAATACAGCGTTCAAAACTGAACGTAAATGCAGGTACAAAAGCTAACCTTGAAGCATAAATAGCCGCCGTAGCATAACCCAATTGGAAAAGCAGCATACAATAGAGAGAAGCAAGCAATTGTTGCCTGATCCTTTTCAGTCGTTTTTCATCCATTTGGCTTTCCTAGACATAATTTTATTCAATAAGACGTTTGGAAGTATATCCAGGCAAGCCATCAACCATTTCATCCGCTTTGGAAAAATCACAAGCTTTTTCTTTTGTTGGATAGCAATTATTATGCTTTTCGCCGCATCATCTACACTGATCAAAAATGGTTTCTTGGACAGATCTTGCCGATTGATTTCCCGCAGCTTTTCTGTATCGACATAGCCGGGCGCGATGACGGTAACCACAATACCAAAAGGGAGTAGTGCCCTTCGGTAAGCATCAGCGATCTGGATAGCCGCACGCTTGGTTTTACTATATAGACTCGAATTGGGGAAATGTAAAGTTCCCGATACAGACGCAACAACAACAATTTGCCCTTCTGACTGCCCTTCCATAGCTGCTCTCGCCACTTCAAAACAATTTAATGTTCCCATCATGTTGACCTGTAACATGGCCAAGGCCTCCTGATAGCTGATCTGCCGTGCGACATCATCCGCATAGCTTCCCGTACAATTGATAAAAAGCGATAGAGGCCCATCCGTACGAAAGGAACTCACCGCATCCTGTAAATCGTCTAACCGACATACATCCACTTCAAAACACCTAAGTTGATCGACAAATGGAATTTCCTCCATTTTTGTCAAGTCCCGACCGCACACGGCCACCGATGCCCCCTGTTGAAGATAACGTTCGGCTAAAGCTAGCCCTATACCACTTGTACCACCGGCAATAAATACTTTCATCCAATTATTTCTTAAACGAATTTAAAGTCACCTGATAACCATAACTCCATTGTGCTTCCATTGCATCGGCAAATTCCTGCAAATCTGCGGGGAAAGTCAAAGCAATTTCAAATTTACGCCAATTGATTTCCTTTTTACAATAGCGCCCAGACAATTGCTGTGCGGCATCCCTTGTGTCAATGCGATGTACTTCAGGGTATCGCTGTAAAAGATCCGTCAAACGTGTATTCCCGCTAAAACCTAACACCGCTCGAACCAACGCTTCTTCTTGTGCCTTGTACATCTGTTTACGTTCACATATAATCTCTTCAGCCATTACATCGGCTAGTTCCATGGGCAGAAGGTCGATCGCTCCACCTGCATAATAAGTTTTATTTATAGATACTGGTTTAACATAAAACATATCAGACATCGAAATACGGACGGCTTGCAGCATAGAAAATTCTGAATGCAGCCCAACTATTTGTGCTACAGCACTGTTCACATAATTATCATCTTCAATGAAGATCTCCTGAATAGGTACTTTCGCCAATACATCTGATGTTCCTAACAGAATCTTCTGATAGAGTTTCCGATCACCCCGTTTCTTCCTGACCTCAGCCGGATCAAATAGTATTTTGGATCCGATAATGAGTGAAGGGACCTCGGCTGAAAAAGGTCTATCCAATGCAGGCAATAAAGGCGAGAGGTCTTGATCCATCTCCACCAAATAGCGACTAAAAACATCTTCAAGATAGGGCGCTGCTTTTTTGTTCAGTTGCTTTTTCAAAACATATAAGCCCATTTTCCTGAGGTAGCGCTGTTCGGTAAGACGATGATGAAGGAAAAATCGATAAAATTCTTCGGACTGCACGTAGGATTTTCGAGCTGCATCGGTAGGGAAAGCTTGTATTATAGCTACGGCCATTGAACCTCCGCAGCTTGCAATAAGCAGATCCGGTTTTAGATCCAATTCGCTCAAGGCAGCATACATACCCATATATAGCGCAAACCGTGTCCCTCCTCCCGAAAATAATAAAGCTCGTTGATACTCCATGATAATAAGATATTAGATTTTCTTAATGCAAGTCAAATGTTTCCATTTCCACATTTAATTTCATAGCACTGCCATGATCAAAGCATAAAATACAGGAGCGTTAAAAATCAGGCTATCGATACGGTCCAAAAGTCCGCCATGGCCTGGAATCAGCGTGCCTGTATCCTTCACACTAGCTTTACGCTTCAAATAAGAAAAGAGGACATCTCCCCAGAATCCCAAAATACCAAACAGCAAGCCGAACAATGAAAAGTATAGAAAATTCTGAAAAGGTAATAGAAAATACCCCAATAAATTACTCAGTATAATCGTTAAGCTGATCCCACCGATACATCCCGCGATTGTTTTGTTTGGACTAATCCGCGGTACAATTTTTCTTCGTCCGAAAAACTTACCTATTAGATATTGAAATACGTCATTCAGTTCTGTTAAAACAACAATATATCCAATAAGTTTTAAGCCGAGAAGGACATCGTTATCCATTTTTATCGCGCGAATAAACGCTAAATGACTAAATCCTAGCAGACAAGCCACTGCTCCAAAAACCATCCCAAATAGCACTCCACTCTTAGCCTTTAAACCGAATCTGAAAAACAAAATTAGCCCCAGACATAAGAAGCTAGCCAACAGGAGATATTCCCTATAGGAGCAAAAGTACAGGAGCAAAGCTTGCAATAATGCCATGAAAAGAAACACAAAGGGACTCATCCTGAATTCGGGAATAAATAGATGGGCAAATTCGCGCATCCCTTGGTAGGTTATCCACGCAACGAATAGCGGAGATAATAGTGATGGAACGAAGGCAACTGCCAATACCAAAACAATATAGCCCCAGCTTCTAACACGCACAGGAACATCTGCGAACTTGCCGTTAGCATCAGCCATGCGCCAAAGCCTTCCTCAATCGAGTTACCGAACTCAAAAGCAACAGTAAACACAAAACACCAAAAATATAACCTGAAAAAGCAACGATTGAAATATGCAATAATGCTAAAATTCCATATACGCCCAACAGCAAAGCACGATCACTTTTACCCATCGGCCCATCGTAACGACGATCATTGGCAATTACTTTTCCGATCAGCCCACAAAATTCATTCACAACACTCCATACGATAAAACCTACGACTAGATATAAACTCTCCGAATGAAACTTCAGTAAAGGAAAGAACAGCATAACATCTGAAACAATATCTCCGACTTCATTCAAGACCTCTCCCCTCTTGCTGGTCTGATTAAAAAGGCGTGCCATCATGCCGTCCAATGCATTCAATGCCATTCGTAGCAATAATCCGACTGGCAGCGCCAAAAAGAAAATAGGGAAACGATCGGCATACCAGAACAGCAGTGCTATAATCATAGACAGTGCGATCGACCCGATCGTAATTTGATTTGCAGTCACCTTTTTTCGATGCAAAAAGTTCGAGATTGGCATCAGCAACTGCTGGAATTTTGGTTTTAATTTATAAACAGAAATCATATTATACGAGCTATTGCCCTCTTTTTTAATTTTTTTTATAAAAAAATTTGCATAGTGTAATAAATACACTATATTTGTGTCATCATAATTTAGGTTTATAATTGGTTATTTAAGGTTTTCATTCTCCCCGTTTGGAAACCTTTTTTTTTGTCCTAAATTAAAGATTACCATCTTCCGCCAGCGCCACCACCGCCGGAGGATCCGCCACCAAAACTACCACCACCGCCACTACTACTAGATCCGCCACCAGAGCTACTCGATGTTGAGCGCACTTTGACCGGTGTTGAGTGTTCGCCATGAGATACCCGATGTCCACAGTTCTTACATAAGTCAAAGCGCTCCTCTAAACCTTGCGAACTATAGGTTGCTGCACGTATCGTCTTGGTACGCCCAGTCTCAAAAGTTCTATAATGACATACCGGACAATCACTGAAACCGACATTCTCATCCCAGGGAACCAGCTTCGTTTCTTGGTTAGCCTGATCAATCCAAATTTCGTATGAGCGGCTACCGAGTTTCTCCTCCAAAAGCTGACCTTTGTCAAGGTAAGCACTTTCGCGCGTCGCCATATTATCTTTATTCAGCCGTAACCAACGTCCTGAATCATCAGGTGGAGCCAGCCGCAGTTCATTTTTTCGAATCCGTCTATTTAATCCAATCAGGTCAAATAATGCCAATGGACTAAGCAATAAAGGTACAAGCCCCCAGACACGAAACTTACGCAAGGCCTGTTGGATATTCTCCTCATCGCGATAAGAGTTAACAATCTGCGTTCGGCTTGCATTATATTTCATCGCCAGAGTGATGCTACCAAATACAAAAATAAAATAGGGTAAATTTTTCCACTGATAAACCACCTCAAAATTGTTTAAAGCAAACGCACAGATAAACACACTGATAAACATTAATATGCCCATACAGCCGCATCCGCTTACCAAAGGCGGAAAATATTTACTTTTTTTGGTCAACTTTCCTTTGATCGCTCGCGTCACCTCGCCCAACCAGATATAACAGATCGCAAATAAACCTAAAACCAACAGTGAATTTCGCAGGATAGGACTTTTAAAGCTCCAGACCGGTGTCGCTTCCGGCATTAAACGCTCCAGTTCGGCCTTACTGTCTGCGGACGTCAGTATTGTTTTTATAAAATTAGAAGCTTCTAAAACACCGCGATCATAATCTTCATTTCGAAAGTTGGGTACGAGATATTTTTCTCCTATACGTTTAAGATAAGCATCTGGTAAGATACTCTCCATGCCATATCCAGTAATAAAGCGGTATTCATGCCTATCTTTGGCAATAAACAATAAAAGCCCATTGTTACTTTCTTTCTTACCGACACCCCATGTATTGAACAATTTCAAAGCAAATTCAAAATCACTGTCACCAACATAATCATTGACAACAACGATGGCAAATTCACTTTTTGTGGCAGCCTCAATCTGCTTAGACAAACCATCTAATTCCGACACTGCACCGGAAGACAGAATCCCATCGGGATTGGAGACAAAATAGTCTTGCCCTTTCTGCTTGGGACTAGGTACGTTATCGACAGTATACTGTGCTAATACCGGAACAGCATTTAAACAGCAGCTTAGCCAAAATAAAAGGACGATATAGAGTTGATACGATCTATGCATATTTTTTAAATAAATCAAACAACAAGATTTAGTTCATTGTCACGATATTAAGAAAAAAAAATCAAACAAAGGTTTCCGTCAAAAAAAAGCCCATTATCAACCGATTATGGGCCTGTATAATTCAATATTCGTTTGAGCCATTAATGTATATCCTTACGATTACTTCATCTAATCATTTTATGGAGCTACAGTAACAGTGCGCGCTCCCACAAGAACTTCAAATCTTTCGGAAGCGACTATCAATCAACAAAGGCCAGATTCTAACTAAAGCTGTATGGCAATAGGAAGCTTTCCCATTCGCTGTCAATGACCGAGCCAATGTAAAATCAAGACACCGATCAATCCAATAACAGAAACGAGTGTTTCCATCACCGTCCATGAGCGAAACGTATCCTTCATACTCACTCCAAAATAAGATTTAAACATCCAAAACCCCGGATCGTTGACGTGTGAGAACATGAGACTACCCGCTCCCGTCGCTAGCACCATTAATTCAGGAGTAACATCTCCTGCCTGCACAATGGGAAGCATAATGCCCGCTGCCGTGAGCCCAGCAACACTAGCCGAACCGATAACTAGGCGAATGATACCGGCTATTAACCATGCAAGCACAAGAGGCGACAAGCTCAGGTCTGCGGTTAGGTCAGCGATGTAGTTCGCTACCCCACTATCTACCAAAATTTGCTTAAAGGCGCCTGATGCTGCAATGATAAAAAGGATCATCATTATTCCGCGGATTGCTTCTTCCACACTTTCTGACTGCTCCCGTAAACTTTTACCTTGGCGGATACCCATTGTGTACATCGCTATTAACGACGCAATCATTAAAGCCACTACCGGGTCACCCAAGAAACGTAGTGCATTTAGCCAAAAGGAGCCTTCTGGAAATATTAGATGTGAAAATGAACCTAAAGCAATTAAAATTATTGGAAAAAGCCCCGTAAATATACTAATTGCAAATCCGGGAAGCTCTTTCCGATCTGCTTGATTGTGCTCAGGAAAAAACTCGGCCGGTGGATTGGTCGGAATACGTTTAAGCATCCTGCCAAAGAGCGGCCCACCGATAATGATGGCAGGAATTGCCACAACAATGCCATAGGCCATTGTTAAACCTATATCCGCTTTATAGGTAAGCGCTATGGCCGTAGCTCCCGGATGTGGTGGCAAATAACCGTGTGTCACGGATAGCGCTGCCAGCAACGGAATGGCTACGTAAAGCAAGGGCATTTTATTGGAAGCGCATACCATAAAAACGAATGGTACTAATACGATAAAACCGACATTGTAAAATAAGGGAATTCCTACTAAAAAGCCCGTTAGAACCATTGCCCAAGGTAAATTCTTTCTGCCAAATACCGCCGTTAGTACCGTTGTAATCTTTTCCGCAGCACCACCCTCCGCCATCAATTTCCCCAGTAGAGCCCCGAAAGCCAACAATAGTGCCAACTGCCCCATAGTGGTACTCACTCCGGTTTCAACAGATTTAAGGATATCGACGGCACTCATATTCATAGCAAAACCGACCGCAACAGAGGTTATCAGTAATGAAAAGATCGTGTTTAACCTGACGACTGTGACTAAAAGAAGTAGGAAAGCTACTCCCAAAATAACGATGATTAGTGGCATAATAATTTATATCTAGTTAAAACTCACCTTCCAATATATTGTATAGGTGTTCAAATTTCTGGAAGTTCTTCCTATATACAGCGTGATTCTCCGCACTAGGTTTATAATAGTACTCAGTGTCTTGCTTTCCCTCCACTTGCTTGTTTTTTATAGTAGGTTCACCTCCTTGTATACCCAATGTCTCCAAGCCTATCAATGCTGCTCCCCATGCAGAGCTTTCTACCGTATCTTTGGTAAATACAGGTTTATTGAAAATGTCTGCAAGCATCTGCACCAACAACGATGAACGCGCTAAGCCACCGCTTGCAAAGATTGTATGAATGGGACCGGTGTTCTCCTCTAATGCGAGTCCTACACTATAAATTGCAAACAACATCCCTTCCATCATGGCACGTGCAAAGTGCGCCCTGCCATGATGGAACTGTATTCCAAAATAAACGCCTTTTGCATTGGAATTCCAATGTGGTGCTCGTTCGCCAGTTAGATAGGGCAAGAATATCAAGCCCTCTGCCCCGGGAACGACGGAGTCGACCAAAGCATTTAACGACACGGAAGAATCTCCATCTGCTTCCATTTGTGTAAATTCGCTCAAGAAGTTATCTCTAAACCAGTTGCGTAATACACCACCATTGTTAACCGCACCACCAATTATATATTCATTTGGTCTCAGTAGGTATGTAAATAGCCTTTGTTTTTTTTCTTGATTTGCCTGCGAACATGCTACGCGAATAGCTCCACTGGTACCGACAGTTACCGACGCCACTCCAGGACGTATAGCCCCAACCCCGAGATTAGCCAAACAACCATCGCTACCACCTATAACAAAAGGGGTATCTTCAGGGATGTGCATCAAGGCCGCAATTTCTCGACTAGGCATATTTAAAATATAATCGACCGGAACAGGCGATGCTAGTTGCTCTTCAGATATGCCCGCCAAGCTTAACGCCTGGTCAGACCATCTTAGGTGATGTATGTCGAAAAGCCCCGTTGCAGATGCAATGGAATGATCGACCATGTAAACGCCAAACAGCCGGTAAAAAAGAAATTCTTTGATACCGATAAACTTGTGCGACTGAGCAAATAATTTTTGATCGTTGGACTTTAGCCACATTAATTTGCAAAGCAAAGACATGGGATGTATCGGTGTACCCGTCTGCTGATAAAGCAGCCTGCCCGCCTCACTTGCCTCCAAAGCAACCGCAATATTCTCGCTTCTGCGATCTGCCCATATCATGCAATTGCTAAGTGGTCTTCCCGCCGAGTCAACAGCGATCAGTCCGTGCATAGCACTGCTCACCGAAATACATACGGGTTTCGGTATCTCAGCACTAGATTGCTCTAAGCTAATCATTACATGCATAATAGCATGAATACATGCGCCATAAACAATCTCCGGATCTTGCTCATACCAGCCTTCCGACGGGTTTAATATGGGATAAGGTATACTATGCTGAGACAAAATATTACCTTCGTAGTCAAATGCAACGGCTTTCGCAGATGATGTCCCAATGTCTAATCCAATGATCATAAATAAAATTGATGTTTAGGAAAGCTCAATATACGGATTATCTGTTGGTTTACAACAAAAGGCTCAATACCAGCAAAGTAATTGGAGCGAGAAAAGCGCTGCATACCGATCTGTAGATAATTGCCTGTCATAGTATCAACAAAAATGGTAAATTTCAACTTAGGAAAACGGTATTAAACGATGAGTATAGATCTCTTAATTTAATGCCCATCGGTTGGAAAAATTACCTAAAATTTTTTACAAGCACAACCAGACTATTTTGGCGCACATACCTATGAACGTATTGATCTTGAAGGTATCTTTCACACACTTTGGGATTAAGCAAAAAAAGCTTGAAGACTCGATTTAATCTTCATGTAAAAAACAAAAAAGGCGGCTTTATATGAAAAAGCCGCTTTTTTATAACTGAACCATCTATCGAGTTTACTCTCTGTTGATCTAGATACTATCGTTCGATATCCTTCAAGCTACTCATCTTCTTGTATTCCAAGAAACCTTTGATATCTTCAAAGTGTTCACGCACGCGTTTGTTACCGAATTCAAAGACTTTCTCTGCCAAACCATCCAAAAAGTCACGGTCGTGGGAAACAAGGATCAGCGTACCATCGAAATCTTTCAAAGCATCTTTGATAATGTCCTTTGTCTTCATGTCCAAATGGTTTGTTGGCTCATCGAGAATCAATACATTGACCGGTTCCAACAACAATTTTATCATCGCCAGTCGTGTTCTTTCTCCTCCAGATAGCACTTTCACCTTTTTGGTCGTATCATCGCCACTAAACATAAAAGCTCCTAAAAGATCTTTCATCTTAACACGCACTTCACCTACAGCGATTTGATCAATTGTATCAAAAACAGTCATTTCGCCATCTAACAAAGCTGCTTGATTTTGGGCAAAATAACCAATTTTCGCATTGTGGCCTACTTTCAGCGTGCCTTCAAAATCGATCTCACCCATAATTGCTTTGATCATGGTCGATTTACCCTCACCGTTCTTCCCGACAAAAGCGACCTTTTCACCACGCTCAATCACCATATTTGCTTTTTGGAAAACAACGTGTTCATCATAAACCTTGGTTAGATCCTCAACGATAACAGGATATTGACCCGAACGAGGGGAAGGTGGGAATTTGAGACGCAATGCCGAAGTATCCACTTCGTCGATCTCAATGATTTCCAATTTCTCCAACATCTTTACACGTGATTGTACCTGCAATGTTTTAGAATAGGTACCTCTGAAACGATCAATAAACTCTTGATTGTCCGCAATAAACCGTTGTTGCTCTTCATATGCTTTCAGCTGATGCTGGCGACGCTCCTGACGTAGTTCTAGGTAATGACTGTATTTGGCACGATAGTCATAAATGCGCCCCATCGTCACCTCAATTGTTCTGTTGGTAATATTATCGACAAATGCTCTATCGTGCGAGATCACAATAACAGCTTTAGCCGAATTGACCAAGAAATCCTCCAGCCATTGAATACTCTCGATGTCCATGTGGTTAGTGGGCTCATCCAATAAAATTAAATCAGGTTTCTTCAATAATATTTTAGCCAGTTCAATACGCATCCGCCAGCCCCCGGAAAATTCAGAAGTCTGCCTTGTAAAGTCCGAGCGCTCAAAACCAAGTCCCTTCAATACCTTCTCAACCTCCGCATCATAATTGACTTCCTCAATCGAATAGAACTTTTCACTTAATTCGGACACGCGTTCGATCAATTGCATATAGTCATCAGACTCGTAGTCTGTACGAATATTTAACTGTTCATTCAGGTTTTCCAGCTCATCACGCATACCATACACTTCCTCGAACGCCTTCGATGTTTCTTCAAAAACAGTCACATTGTCTTCTGTCAGCAAATGCTGCGGTAAGTAAGCTATGATAGCATCTTTTGGGCCAGCAACATTCCCGGTCGTAGGCTTGCCCACCCCTGCAATAATTTTCAGCAAGGTAGATTTACCGGCGCCATTTTTGCCCATCAATGCGATCTTATCATTCTCATTAATCGAGAAAGATACATCTGAAAAAAGAGTTGTTCCCCCAAAGGAAACAGAAATATTATTTACGTCAATCACTGTATATTCACTTAATTTTGGCACAAAGATAAGCGAATCAATCTTATAAATAGACAATGGTGCATTTTTGTGTATCTTTGNNTCTTTGCGCCATGCGTTTTGATATTATTACGGTCTTACCCGACCTTTTAGAAAGCCCATTTGCACACTCTATCTTGCAACGAGCAAAGAATAAAGGCTTGGCTGAAATACACGTTCACAATTTAAGAAACTATTCCACAAATAAACACAAGAGTGTCGATGATTATCCTTACGGAGGCGGATCCGGGATGGTCCTGCAAATCGAACCTTTTGCCAAGTGTATTGAGCAATTACAGGCCGAACGGACATATGATGAGATTATCTATATGACGCCCGATGGTGAAACATTTAATCAGGATATCGCAAACGGATTATCCACAAAAGGCAATATGATGATTCTCTGTGGACACTACAAGGGAATAGACCAACGTATCCGTGATATTTATGTAACAAAAGAAATTTCTGTTGGTGATTATGTGCTATCTGGAGGCGAGCTTCCAGCGGCAATTGTTACAGACGCAATTATTCGTTTGATTCCCGGAGTTTTGTCGGACGAGACATCTGCACTTTCCGATTCTTTTCAGGACGGTTTACTCGATGCGCCGATCTATACACGCCCTGCTGACTGGAAAGGCCACAAAGTACCCGACGTTCTCTTGAGTGGGCATGAGGCAAAAATTGCTGCGTGGAAGGATGAACAACAGCTAAAAAGAACGCAAGAAAGACGCCCTGATTTATTAAATGATTAAGAAATCAGGGGAATTTTTGTTTTTTTGTCACAAAAAGTTTGCTTATTTATTTTTTTTTATAAATTTGTGTAATAATGACACGAAGATATACAAATACAAATTGGTGGTGGCCTGGAGCAATAAGCATCGGGAATCAATTGGTATTGTTATAATATTTCATAATCAACCAAAACCATTTATGGAAATTCCAACCCCGATGCTGACCAGTATCGGGGTTTTTTTATGCATGAATTTACAACAAGAAGATAAGACACAAAAAATGAAGTATACATTCAAAACACAAAGCAGAAAGTTGCTTGCGGATACAACTACGCCAGTGAGCATCTATCTTCGTCTAAGAGATATCTTTCCAAACTCATTGTTACTGGAAAGCTCCGACTATCATAGTCGCGACAATAACATTAGTTACATCTGTTGCCAACCAATCGCCGGGATGCAGCTCGATGAAAAAGAGCTAGCGCTTACGTATCCTAATAGGGAACGTATCGTAAAAAATGCACAGGAAATTGAGTTACGTCAGGAAGTTTCCGATTTTAGAAATTCCTTTGAAGATCACACAATTGCCGAACTTAATTTGATCTCCAATGGACTTTTTGGTTACTTTACCTTCGATTGTATCGAACACTTTGAGGATATCAAATTGACCACAGCTGTAGATCCTTCGCGGAGAATACCATTTATGCAATATCATATCTACAAATATGTTATTGCTATCGACCACTTCCGAAACCAACTCTATATCTTTGAACATCTGCTGGATGACGAAGAATCAGAGCTTGAACGAATACAGTTCCTCATTCAGAACAAGAATTTCCCTGAGTATACCTTCAAATTGGCCGGAGAGGAAAGCTCTAATCGCACCGATGAAGAACACCGTCAGTTGGTAAAAAAGATGAAAGAACATATCCAACGTGGAGATGTTTTCCAGATTGTTCCATCCAGAGGTTTTAAAACACCGTTCTTGGGTGATGAATTTAATGTCTACCGTGCACTGCGCTCTATCAATCCCTCACCTTACCTTTTCTATTTTGATTACGGTGATTTTAAGCTGTTCGGCTCATCACCTGAGGCTCAGTTACGGATACATGGAAAGCNNTTCCCTATTGCAGGAACATTCAAACGGACGGGCGACATGGAAGAAGATCAAAAAATAGCATCCAGGCTTAAAGAAGATCCGAAAGAAACTTCTGAACACGTGATGCTCGTCGATCTTGCCCGCAACGACTTAAGTAGGCATTGTACTCAAGTTAAAGTTGAATCCTACATGGAACCACAATATTACTCCCATATCATCCATTTGGTATCCAAAGTTACCGGTACATTAAAAGACAATATCAATCCATTTGACATTGTCGGTGATACATACCCTGCAGGTACCCTATCAGGTGCACCGAAACATATGGCATTGACGTTGATCGATCGTTATGAAGGCCTGCAACGCTCTTTCTATTCGGGTGCGATCGGATTCATGGGTTTTAATGGAGATTTCAATCATGCCATTATGATTCGTTCTTTCCTGAGCAAGCAAAACACCTTGCATTACCAAGCTGGTGGTGGTATCGTTTTGGATTCGGACCCTGAAATGGAACTTCAAGAAGTAAATAACAAAATTGCCGCTTTGCGAAAAGCATTACAATTAGCAGAAACATTATGATCAGACCATTGGAATACTGTGTCAACAAGCAACATATCCATGTCTCGGTAGAGACCATTGACAGCCGCATCGTTGAGCTCTTGGCATTGCGAAAAACATATATTGATAAAGGTAAATCGTTAGATGAAGAGCAAGTGGAAGAACAGCAACTGATTCGCAATATAAACAGCAATTATGCGGTATTAGCAACAAAATTCAATTTGCCTATGGAATTTATTCAATCCATATTCCAGGAGATTGAAAATTATATTAATCAAGAATTTATAGCAAAAGGTTATGAACAACAATAAAATAGTCGTTATAGATAACTACGATTCATTCACCTACAACTTGGTCCATTTATTACAGGAGTTAGGTCAGGAGTATGTTGTATGGAGAAATGATAAATTTAAACTGGAAGATATTGATGCTTTCGATAAAATACTTCTTTCGCCGGGCCCGGGTATCCCTGAAGAGGCGGGGTTACTGCTAGATGTCATCCGTACATACGCTCCGCATAAAAGTATCCTAGGTATCTGTTTAGGTCAACAGGCAATTGCGGAGGTTTTTGGTGGTACACTGTTCAATATGGAAAAACCTTTGCACGGCGTAGCAACAAATATTACAGTTGTAGATGAGTCAGAAAAATTGTTTCAGGATTTCCCAAAAGATTCTAAAATAGGCCGATACCATTCTTGGGCCGTAAACAAAGACAGCCTACCAGCTAGCCTCAAGGTTACAGCGATCGACGAGAATGGCATCATTATGGCCTTAACCCATACCGAATACGATGTAAGGGGAATGCAGTTCCACCCCGAATCGGTATTGACCACAAATGGCAAAAAGTTAATTGAAAACTGGTTGGGAATCTAAAACTTAAAAAAATGACTATACTTGATAAAATCATTGAACGAAAAAAAATAGAAGTAGAACAAGCAAAAGCTTTAGTTCCCATGGAGGAACTATTAAACTATCCTTATTTCAGTGTGGCTTGTTTATCGCTAAAAGAATCTATTCTTGATCCTGAAAAAACAGGAATTATAGCTGAATACAAAAGAGCATCGCCATCAAAAGGAGACATCAATAGCACTTCAGCAGTGGAAGATGTTGTCAAGGCATACGAGGAAGCAGGTGCTTCAGCAGTCTCAGTTCTTACGGATGGCGAGTTTTTTAAAGGGAATTTAGAAGATCTATCTAAAGCGCGTGAAGCGATCAGTATCCCTATCTTAAGAAAGGAGTTTATTGTCGATAAATATCAGATCACTGAAGCCAAAGCCTATGGAGCGGATATCATTCTTTTAATTGCCGCATGCTTGAAAAAAGAAGAAGTACAGGATTTTGCAGCTTATGCAAAGCAATTGGGATTAAATGTCTTACTTGAGGTGCACAACGAACAGGAGCTATTGGATAATCTTTTCGATGATATTGACGCAATAGGTGTCAATAATAGAAACCTGAAAGATTTTTCAGTAGATCTTCAGCACTCTTATGATCTTTTGGACAAAATTCCAACGGAATACATCAAAGTTTCCGAAAGTGGCATATCCGATCCTTCAACAATTAGAGCCTTAAAAAAAGCTGGCTTTCAAGGCTTTTTAATTGGCGAAAATTTTATGAAAACCTCCGATCCGGGTCAAGCGATCAAAGATTTCGTAGAAGAAATTTAAATTTTATTTAAAACAAATCTAAATAAACTATCTTTGCCCAGTACAAGCATTGCACTAGTTATTTTGGAAAAAGAGTTTTTTATTATAGATAAAGCGGGTTTTGAGCAAATATATCTTCGGCACTGGGAGGGTATGTTTGCTTTTTGCCTGAGCAGTATCAAAGATGAGGAGCATTCTAAGGAAATTGTACAGGATGTTTTCAAATCACTTTGGGAACGCCGGAATGAACTTCGTCTTGTAGAGGTCGAACGCTATCTGATCAGGTCTGTGAAACTCAAAACATTTGAATACATCCGCAACAAAGTATCTCGTCAACAACATCTAGAAAATATTTCAAAGGCCCGAGAGGAGCACTATTTGGATAATTCGCTGATCGCTGATGAACTGGCGAAAAAAATATCAATGCTGATTGAGAGCTTACCCAAACAATGTAAAAATGTCTTCCGAATGAGCAGAGAGCAGGGTCTTACGAATAAGGAAATTGCACATAAGCTCTATATTTCCGAACGAGCGGTAGAATATCATATTTCAAGAGCACTAAAAACTTTAAAAACAGAATTAACGGAATATATATCCTAAATTTAGCTATACAAAAGAAATCCTGTATTTTTGTCAGGACTTATATCATATGAAAATAGATCACAAACTCATCGAAAAATATCATCTAGGCCAATGCTCACCTGCAGAAAAACTGCTTGTAGAGGAATGGTTATTGAATGATAAGTTCGATTCCGAGCCAATGACTATTTCTGTCGTCAAAAAAACAAAATTAGAAACTGATATCTGGGCCGAGCTGAGTACACATATTGATCAATCCGAGGCTTCAAAAATAGTTCCTTCGAAGAAATACTATTTTAATTATATCGGTATAGCGGCTACTGTTATATTTTTATTATGCTTTAGCTTTTATCAATTCAGTAAAAACTCCGAAAAATCTGCTGTAATATTTGAAAACCGAACAAGCACCGGGTTGAAGTATATCAATCAGAATAACTATAATATTATCTTAGGTAAGAATGCAACAGCAGAAATCAACACCGATACCGGAGAGTTCAAAACTTCGGGAAATATGATGTTTACCCCTAAAAAAAATTTTGCGTTTAGCTTTTCTGGCACAGAAAAAAAGAGAGAACTCAAACATGGCGAAACATACTTTGTATTAAAACAGCAAAAAAATGGGAAACAGGTGATCATATCAAGGTCAGAACTTACATTCTTAGCGCCCACGATCCAACACGAGCTGAAATTACAATTCAATATTATATAAAATAAAAAGATATTCAAAGTCCAAGTACCCATGCTATCCAACCGCTTTCTCCTAATCCTCTCCACATTATTAATCAGTTTTATAATCGGCTGCGGAACGGATGACAGCAAACGAATGACAGATGGAAAATACAGTCTTTATACGATGAATAAAGATCTTAGCAATTCCATCCTTACAACAAATAACTTGGATAGCGGAAATTTAACCATCTCAAAGGATGGTATAGGCATTCCAACACAACAATTTGATCGGAGCATCATTGTTAAAGACAGTCACTTTTATTTTTTGAGAGCAGGAAAATTCAGAAAATATGCAATTGAACCAAAAGGGTTGAAGGAAATTGCACAATTAGCGATTCTAGATCAGCATATTGAACATATAAACTGGCCCAGTCGGGACACTTTGCTCCTATTTACCTCAGACAACAAAACAAACAGCCGTCTATGGATTTATAAAATTAATGTCAACGATTTCAAGATAGACCAACAGCAAGAGATAAAACTACCTTCGCCCTCAGCGGATTTTAAAATCCTTTCCATCGGCTTTGGTACCATACATCGACAACGGTTATTGATCGCTTATGCATTCAATAAAGTAATTAATGAAACTGACTTTACCACAATAGATACCATGTACGTCGCAACACTGGATAAGACGACATTACAATTAGAAAATATACAAAAAGATACACGTTCCTCTTATCCCGGCGGAGTCAATACTGTTCAGTCTTACAGTTTTCATGACGAAAATGGCAACTTCTATTTTATGTCCTGTCCCGGTATTGCATTGGGCAATATCCCATCAAAATCAACAGCAATTTTTAGAATTGACAGTAATTCCACCAGAATAAACCCTCGATATTTCTTCAATTTGACTGCCAAAACACACAATCATGCGTATGGAATGTGGTACTTAGGAAACAGTCAGGCAATCATCCGAAGTGAGCGCAAAGACCGCTATACAGACTTTAGTGACCATCATTCCACCTATCAATTTGAGTACTATGTTGTCGATCTTATAACCCAAACTACAACAAAATTAAACTTGCCTTTCGACAAGGGGACACGGAAAGAATCCGTTCTCGTTGAAAATGGCAAAGCCTATCTAACCATAGACGACGCAAAGGATCAGCATCAAGTTTGGGTATATGATATCAAATCAGGAGAGATAACTGTAGGTCTTCAATTGGATCAGGCCACTGACTTTATCGTAAGAATAGATCGACTAAATTAATTAAACCTGTAAAACAGGTAATTACAATAAATATTCTTTTTTTCAGCTAAAAGCCTTCGGTAAATTTAGAGTTACGCAACTTCTTATGTGTAATTAATCTAAATAAAACAATGCTAAGACTTAAAGTTATATGGTTATTATTGCTTTTAACCATATCCTTTCCCTCATTCTCTCAGCAGCTAGCTCAAATCGAAGCTACTGTTACAAATATGGCGAAAGAACCAATCGAAGGTGCTACCATTTTACTCACCAGTACAAATAAAGGTGCAAAAGCCGATAAAGCAGGCTCTTTTCGACTGAAGGACATACCACACGGACATCATGAATTTACAATTTCAGCAGTAGGCTACAAGACTTTAAAGCGAAGATTTTTCATCAATAAATCTATTGAATTTCTAGAGGATATCGTATTAACAGCAAAGAACAGCTCGCTAGATGAAGTTCAAGTCAATGGAAAAACAACGAGTAAAAAGATCAAAGAATCAGGTTTCAATGTCAATGTCATCGAAACCAAGCAATATGCTAACACCAACTCCGATATCAATCAAATACTCAACAGAAGTACTGGTGTAAAGATTAGAGAGCAGGGAGGCCTCGGTTCAAGGTATTCCTTTTCACTGAATGGTCTATCGGGAAATAACATCAAATTTTTCATAGATGGCATTCCAATAGAGTCGTTTGGGAGCGGAATGAGCCTAAATAATATGCCAGTCAACATTGCAGAGAGAATTGAGGTTTATAAAGGAGTCGTGCCGGCTCAACTGGGTTCGGATGCTTTGGGCGGTGCAATCAACATCGTCACCAATCGCGACTATAAGAAATCACTTGACGTCAGCTATAGTATAGGCTCTTTTAACACACACCGCGCCGCTGTGAGCGCAGGATATAAACACCCTAAAAATGGTGTGATGATTAATCTCAATAGTTATTACAATTTCTCGAATAATGACTATCTCATGCGAACAAATCCCGATGCGGGTGTGTACTTAAAAGTCCCTATACCCCCTGAAAATGCACTATTTGATACGTTAAAATCGGCAAGACGGTTCCATGATGACTACCGTTCATTTATGACACAGGTTGAAGTTGGCATAAGTAATAAAAAATGGGCCGATATTGCAGTTTTAGGATTGACATACAACGACGTATACGATCAGCAGCAAACCGCAGCAACACAAGAACGTGTATTAGGGCAGGTATTTAGCAAGAGCCATACCCTTATACCTAACCTGCGCTATAGAAAGGATAAATTTATTTTTGAAAAACTATCAGCAACAGTATATGCTAATTATTCACGTGGCGAAAATGTAATCACAGACACCAGTTCGAGAACATTTTATTACTGGAATGGCATAGCAACAGAATACAGCCCCAAAGCAGGTGAACTTGGCAGCAACAAATCTATCACACATCAAAAGATTAACAACAGTTTTTCGCAAGTGAATTTGAATTATCAACTGTCAACAAAGCACCTTTTCAATTTCAACTATAATTTAAACACCAATAAACGCGAGAATTATAATGAGATCGACCCATACAATGACTTTTACAACATAACAAATCAAATCTATCGGACCAACATTGGACTTAATTACCAGCAGATCCTATGGACAGGCCGCCTAAACAATTCGTTTTTTATCAAAGATTATGGCTTATCTGGCAAGACAAATACTGCTGAAAAAACTTCAAAAAATTACTTCGGCTATGGAGCCGTGACAAACATTAAGTTAGGCTCAACATATGGGGTAAAATTATCGTATGAACATGCCTATCAATTACCAACTTTTACAGAGCTCTTTGGTGATGGTTTAAACGTTATGGCTAATGAAGGACTTAAGCCGGCAAATAGCGATAATTACAATTTGAACCTCTACTATGGTGCTACATTTGGAAATCATAATTTAACTATTGACGCTTCCACCTATTACCGCAATGTAAAAGACTATATCATCCAGAAATCTTACGACACACCACAAGGACAAAAGCAATTAGCAGACAATGAAGGTGGCGTAAAAGTCAATGGAGCAGATTTTGAAATTAAATATAGTTATAAATCCGATTTTATGGCGGTGCTGAATTTGAGTTATTATAACGCTGTTGACCGCGAGCGTTTTGATAAATTTAATCGAGAAAAAATAACTTATAAGATGCGTACGCCAAATGAGCCCTGGCTATTCGGAAACTTAGACATCAGCTACGGTCGCAATAATATTGTAGGGTTAAAAGACAATCGTTTACAGCTGAACTATTATTTACAGTTTGTAAATAACTATTCTTTAAGCTGGTCTAAATTAGCTAAAAAATCAACCAAAGATTATATCCCTGCTCAATGGCTGCACAATATAGCCGCGACTTATTCTTTCAATAACAATAAATACAATATTACTCTTGAAGGAAAGAATCTGACCAATCAGATTGCTTACGACGTCTTTAAGCAGCAGCGCCCAGGCCGTTCGGTATACCTAAAACTCCGCTATCTCATTCGCTCAACACATTAAAAATATCATTAAAACTATATATCATGTTAAAATCAATTACAAAAAACGTTAGTTTAATCGCTTTGGCTAGCATAACGCTCATGGGCTGCAGCAAATCCACGCCCGACAACAGTACCCCAACAGATCCAACAGAAGAAGTCGAAGGAAATTTTGCAATTAAATTCAGCACTGACAATGGCTCATTTATGCTTCCAGTAAAGGACCTAATGTCGGGTACGATCTCGCCAGTGGGAGCAGGTACAGATGTCACAAGCATGTTTCCATGGGAGGAAAATGTCATTCAAAAAGGCAAATATTTCTACTCCATTGATCCTAACGCTGCACAGTTTGGAAAATATAGCTTTGAAAATGGTGTGTTAAAAGCGATTAAGGTCATCCCTTTTACGAAACTTACCACGTTATATATCGTATGCCGTCTTCTGCNNGACCGTGTGGCGGTCGGCCCTCGTAATAGCAATGAGTATGCTGTAATCAATACAAATACAATGGTCGTAGAGGCAAATGGTACAATAACTTCAGATACAGACATTCCTAAGGATCACAACATGCGAATTTACGCGTTTCTACCACAAGGAAATAAAATCGTATTAGGATATTGTCTGTACAATAATATAACTAAAGTGAGTTATGATGTTACCTACACCGGCTCAGTTGATTACCCATCATTTAAGAACTTCAAAAAAACAGGGGAAGACAATCGTTCAGCGCCAGTAGGTCCAGTTAGAAATGGTTACTTCCACAAATTTAAGGAAAATGGCTACACATATTTGCAAACCTATACCATGCCTGCATTAGGCGGAGGTAAAAATCTGCCAACAGGATTCTATAGAATCAAAGATGGAGAAGATAAACTCGATGCGAACTACTTCTTTAATATTAGTCAGCAACAAGGAGGCGATAACCAATTAGGTGTTACTTACCTAGGAAATGGAAAAGCCTTACTCATCAGCGCACACGACACGCAAAATAACGTTAAAGAATGGAACGACTGGTGGTATGCTGCCATGTGGGAATACTTAATTGTAGATGTAAATACACAAAAAGTTATCAAAAAACTAGATTTTCCTTTAGTCAGCAATTCTCGTTCAGCCGTTGTACTTAACGGAAATGCATATATCGCTGTCAATGATCCAAAGGCAGATGCGATTTATATATGGGAATACAACCCAACCACAGACAAGTTAACAAAAGGTGCTAAAATCCTTGGTGGTAACGCTGACACACCGATGCTATATAATTTGGATCAATAGCTTATTTAATAGGGCAAAACAATGTTTTGCCCTATTAAACACTATTTATCTACAAGCTATCCATTTTTAAAAATAAATTATGCTAAGTAAAATTAATGCCTGGCTCCATCTTTGGTTAGGGCTTGCTGCCGGTATACCCGTTATTATATTGGGAATTACAGGTTGTGTACTTGTCTTTGAACATGACATCAAAGCGTTAACAACAAACTATATCCACATCGAATCTAGAACAAAAGAAGAACAGCTTCCCCCGTCTGCAATTTACAAATCTGTAAAAAGGGTTCTGCCGGATAAGGATATAGCAAGTTCGTGGTATAACGGACTTGATGAGTCCGTCAAGGTCAGTTTAGATCATTCCGATAGTCTTGTCTATGTAAATCCCTATACAGCGGAAGTATTGGCCATTGTAGATCATGAAGATTTCTTTCATTTCATGGATGAAGGGCACCGCCATCTATGGATGCCAGTTAAAATAGGCCGACAGGTTGTTGGATGGAGTACTTTCATTTTCTTCATCCTGCTGATCACCGGGCTAATTCTTTGGTGGCCAAAAAAATGGAACAAAAGATCGAGAGAACAAAGTTTTACCATCAAATGGAAAGCGAAATTCAAAAGAATCAATTATGATCTTCACAATGTACTCGGCTTCTATTCACTGACAATAGCCTTAGTAATGTGTTTAACAGGACTTATTATGAGCTTTCCTTGGATAAGAAGCTCTGTAGTTTGGCTGACAGGCGGTTATCCAAATAGACCTAAAATAGAAAAAACGAACGAAGATGAGCAAGTTGACCGGCCTTTAAATGATGCGCTAAAAGTAGCCGATCAAATTTGGTATAAAGTACGTCATGAGTATGCCAAGTACAACAAAGAAGCAGTTATTGTCCATTATCCCGAGCGTGAAGACAAAACAGTATATGCGTGTACGGATATGGAGGATGGAACTTGGAGAGATCTAAATTTCGATCGATATACACTTGAATTGACAGGCAGAAAGCAAGGTGCCATCGATGAGGCAAATACCACCGAATGGCTGATGCGCTCCAATTATGCACTCCACACTGGTTTCATTGGGGGAATGGCAACAAAAATTATCTATTTTATCGCTTCACTTATATGTGCAACCTTACCCATAACAGGCTTCTATATCTGGTGGGGAAAGAAAAGAAAAGCTATAAAAAAACCGAAACGCACACAATTAGCAAGTCTTTAAATTTTAGCAATACCGTAACCATACCATTATGTCCTACTTCCATCGTCGTATCTTGAGTCTGCTATTCATTTGTACCGTATCCAGTAGCTTTGCGCAAAAAAACAGCCAAATCAAAGGACAAATCATCGGTGAAGATAAACAGGCCATTCCATACGTAAATATCAGCCTTCATCAAGCGAAAGACGGTACATTAACAAAAACTATAGCCGCAGATAGCACCGGACATTTTATTTTCGGCGACACCAAAGCAGGCCGCTATTATATTAAAATAAAAAGCATCACGCATCAAGAAACATTTAGCCCGCATTTCAATTTAAATGAACAACTTGGCGGATACGATCTCGGCCAGATTGTGCTATTAATGAATAATGCTTATTTAGCAGAAGTATTGGTGCAACGCAAAAAGCAGTTTATTGAACAGCAACGAGATAAACTGGTATTCAATGTCGAAAACTCCATGCTTGCAGACGGAAATAATGGACTTGAACTACTCAACAAACTACCAGGTGTAGTCGCCGATGACAATGGAGCCTTAAGCATTAAAGGGAAATCAGGTGCTACGGTAATGATCAATGGAAAACTGACTTATCTTTCTGGCGACCAACTGGCGAACCTACTGCGTAGCACATCTTCCATTGATATCAGTAAAATCGAGCTTATGTCCAACCCTAGTGCAAAACAAGATGCGGCTGGTTCAGCAGGAATTATCAATATTGTTTTGAAAAAAGGAATAAAGCAAGGATGGAACGGTTCTGTTTCCCTCAATGGTGGCGCGGGCCGAGGGCCACACCTTGGCGGAAGTCTTAATCTTAATTACCGCACAGAAAAACTAAATGTATTCGGGATCTATAATCAGTATCATCAGAACCTTGAGTATTTTAACTCCCTCACACGCTATTTTTATTCCGATCAAAGCGACCTCCCCGAATCTTATACACAGCAGGAAAATAAAATACAGCCGAAACTGCGGTCGAACAATTTTAGAGCTGGTATAGATTATAACATAGATTCCAAACAGACACTTGGCGTACTTATCAACGGCGGATTTGGCAAATATCCGAAGTATGAACCGACGACAAATAACTTCAGAAACTTTGACGATAATCAATTAGTATGGTCTTCATCTACGATAACGGAAGGGAAAGAACGCTGGCAGGATATGCTCTACAATATCAACTACACGGTCAAATTTAATGAGAAAGGGCACGAACTAAAAATCGACCTCGATCTTGTCGACCATTATTCCAAAATGGATCAGCAGCTAAACACGAATTATACGAAAGCAGATGGCACCCCACTCAACCAACCGTCGTCACGTCGAGGAGACATTCCCTCAGACAATAAAGTGTACGTCGCCAAATTGGATTATACACTGCCCCTAGCCGAAGGGTATAAACTGGAGACAGGCTGGAAAGCCAGTCATGTACGTACAGAAAATGACCTGCATTATGACACCTTACAAAATGGTCAATACGTTCCTGACCTGACAACTAGCAACCATTTCATTTACAAAGAAACGATACAAGCGGGTTATATCAATTTATCCAAAAGCTGGACTAAAATTTCGGCACAGGTTGGTCTGCGAGGAGAACATACCCATACTTTAGGTAATCAAATCACCCTCCAAGAGCAATTTGAAAAATCATATTTCAAACTATTTCCTTCCGCATTTCTAACCTATACCCTCAATGAAAAAAATAAATTGCAGACAAGCTACAGCTACCGTGTGCAAAGGCCTTCATTTTGGGATCTCAATCCATTTCGTGTATATACCGATCCTTTCTCCTATTCGGAAGGCAATGCCCGTTTGAATCCTGCCTATGAACATGCATTTGAGCTAGGCTATACTTTTTCCAATAAATATATCTTCACACTGAATTATGCTTCAAGAACCGATGTTGTCAACGACATCCTTGGAAGAGATTTATCCAATCCGTATATAACTTACGAGCGTCCAGAGAATATCGGCTCATTCAAAAACTTCGGAGTTTCCGTTATCGCTCCCACCCAATTGACAGCTTGGTGGTCTGCAACACATTTCGCTAACTTTTACAGGAATGAATATGAAATCCCACAGGACGGTGGACTGATTAGCCGAAAAGGCAATACGTTGGCGCTGAATAGCCAGAATACATTCAAATTACCGAAAGACTGGTCCATAGAAGTGGGCGGAAGTTACGCTTCCGGAATGACAGTAGGATTAAGCCAGATCAAGAGCTATGGCCAGTTATATACCGGAATCCAAAAGAACATTCTCCATAAAAAGGCCTCCATTAAGCTGGTGGTAAATGATATTTTTAGAACTAACAGCCGCCGATACGAAACAGTTTCTTCAGCAATTCGGCTTGTTGGGCGATCAAATCCCGACAGCAGGACAGCCATCCTATCCTTCAATTATCGTTTTGGAGGAAATGCAGAAACAAACAGCCAGCGTTCAACTGGATCTGAGGAGATCAAAAATCGACTCTAAACTCGTGACAGTTAGCTAACTTTATACTAATGCCAAATTTTGTACCTTTGTAAAAAATTATCGAAGATGTCGGTCAAGATTGGTGAAAATATTGATTTGGGTGAATTCCCTTTGTTATTAGCTCCCATGGAGGATGTAAGTGATCCACCATTTCGCTATGTGTGCAAACAGAATGGTGTTGATTTAATGTACACTGAATTTATTTCTTCAGAAGGACTCATCCGTGATGCTGCCAAATCTGTTCAAAAACTAGATATTTTTGAATATGAACGACCTATTGGTATCCAGATCTTCGGCGGAGATATCGAAAGTATGCGTCTATCGGCTGAAATCTGTACAAAAGCAGGCCCAAATTTAATTGATATCAATTATGGATGTCCTGTTAAAAAAGTAGTCTGCAAAGGTGCTGGTTCATCTCTTTTACAGGATATCGATAAAATGGTTGCCATGACCAAAGCTGTCGTTGAAGCGACAGATTTGCCTGTGACAGTGAAAACACGCCTTGGCTGGGATGACAACACAAAAAATGTGTATGAGGTTGCTGAAAGATTACAGGACGTCGGCATCAAAGCACTTGCAATTCATGGACGTACACGTGCGCAGTTGTACAAAGGTCAGGCAGACTGGTCCATGATTCGCGATATCAAAAGGAATCCACGCATCAAGATTCCAATTTTTGGAAACGGTGATGTAGACTCTGTCGAAAAAGCCGCAGCATGGCGGCAAGAATTTGAAGTTGACGGCATTATGATTGGTCGTGCTGCAATTGGGTATCCTTGGATCTTTAGAGAAATCAAACATTTTTTCAATACTGGTGAGCGTCTGGAAGGTCCGACAATTGCAGAACGCGTCGAGGTCTGTAGAACGCATTTGAACAAATCCATCGAATGGAAAGGTGATAAGTTAGGCATCTTCGAAATGCGTAGACATTATGCGAATTACTTCAAAGGAATTCCTAATTTTAAAGAGTACCGAATGAAATTAGTCAGCTTACAAAGCCAGGCAGAGATCCTTGAGGTACTGCACGAGATTGAACATAACTTGTTTGCGGAGCTCGTATAAGTTCAATCCTATTATACTTTAAAAGAAAAAGGTCGTACTTAACTTAAATAGCACGACCTTTTCTTTTATGCAGTTTTCTTTAGAAACTGCTTAAGTTGATTTCGCTCCATGAGAAATACCCCGCCGATATAAGCTAACAGGAGTCCATTACCGGCAAAGACATTATGATTAAATACAAAGTAAGATAGATAGCAGAAACATATGCCTACGCAAATATATAGTAGAATTTTACCCAGTTTATAGGGTATAGGATAATGTTTCTGCCCCCATACATAAGATAGCACAACCATAGAAAAATAGGCTAAAAATGTCACAATCGATGCGCCTACATAACTATATCGAGGTATCAGATAATAGTTTGCTAAAATGGTTATTCCTGCACCCACCAATGAAATATACAAGGCATATCGCGTTTGGTCAGAAAGCTTATACCATACCGAAAGATTCATATAAATACCCAACAAAACATAATTGAACAACAATAGGGGAACAATGAAAAGTCCGGACCAATATAGATCACGGGTCTCCGTTTTGCCTTCTATAAAAAATTTCAACCAGTCTATATTCGCTGTAATCCCCAACATAACTAACATCATGGCTATTACAAAATATTCCATAATCAAGGCATAGGTCTTCTTTGCATTTGCGTTCTTTGCATAAGAAAAGAAAAATGGTTCTGCTCCCAGCCGAAAAGCCTGTACAAAAATGCTCAGAAACATCGCTAATTTTCCAACGGCACCATAGATCCCCAAATCGCGATCACCTATATCTTTCGGCAGATAAATTGGTAGGACAATCTTATCCAAATTTTCATTAATGATGTAGGAAATATTAGCAATTAAAATGGGGAAACTATAAGCTAGCATTTTATTAATCAGCTGCCGTTCTGGCTTAAAATAAAATCCTCGCATCTCGGGAAGAAGCAATAGAAAGGTAGCTGCACTGGCTACTATATTAGATATAAAAACATAACCAATCCATTCATTTCTGTACCAACCAGAACACCACCCTCCAAAAGAACCACCTTCTTTTATTAAATAGGGGACAAGGGCTATAAAGAACAGATTCAGCAGAACCATAATACCAATGTTTGCTAGTTTAATCGCACCGAATCGAATAGGCCTTCCCTCCGATCTTAATTTAGCAAACGGAACAATAGCCAAAGCATCCAATGCCAATATGAGGGCGAAGTACTTCACATAGCTCTCGTAATCGGCATTATAAGTTCCCTTATTCAACCAGCTACCAATAGTGCCCGCAAATACAATGGTCGTTATAAAAAATAACGTGGCCAGCGAAGCAATGACGATAAAACTATTATTGAAAACCTGCTTTTTATCTTTTTCTTCTACTTTTTGAAGAAATCTAAAAAACGTAGTCTCCATTCCAAATGCCAAAACGGCATTGATCATGGAGGCCCAAGCATACATATTCGTAAATATTCCGTAAGATGCAGGAGGATATTTGAGGACATATAATGGTGTCATGACGAAATATAGCATACGTGCTATAATCGTACTCAGACCATAGATCATGGTCTGGCCGGCAAACTTTTTTAGTACTGACAAAGTGAAAAAGGCTTAGGATTGAACTCTTTTAACTACTTCAAAATTAGAAAAGCTTTTAAGTTCGCCTTCCTTGACTTCTACACTTTCAACAATTGCACCTTCGGGTCCTTCTTGGCAGAACTCCAACAGTGAATCCAGTGCAAAATCATCGCCCTCGGCTTCAATATAAACGGAACCATCTTTTAAATTGACAACAAAGCCTCTAACACCAACCTGATCTGCTACTGCTTTGGTTGTCAATCTAAAAAAGACTCCCTGAACTTTACCCCTTATTGAAATATTCAAATGTTTCATCTGTAACTTATTTTTATTCCATCGATCAGATGGAGCGCACCATAACTATAATTTTACGACTATAATTATCGACGTTTCTTATGGGCAAAAGTACAGAAGTTTTTGTAGAATTAAATACTAAGCTAGACGTTTAACTTTAACATCGTCATGCAGACGCATATGTTCCATTCCTCGCAACAACACGATACCCGGTTTTTTACCGACCTCTAACGATCCAAACTCATCCTGAATATTTAATGCAATAGCGCCATTAATAGTAGCCCACTGAATCGTCTGTAAGAAATCAAGTTCCTCAAAGTGTGCATGCAATACTTTCAGCTCCTCAAGAATAGATAAGGTATCGTTCGAAGCTAAACTGTCGGTTCCGATCACCAGACGCTGTCCAGCATTCATAAAATTCTGAACCTTCGGCAATGTTCCTTCAATATAGAGATTCGCTTTTGGACACAAACACCAAACCACATCACGATCCATACGTTCCACAAAATCTAAATCTTTTAACGAAGTATAGGTATTATGAACCAACAGCAATCTATTCGGATAAGGTAAATAAGGAAGATAAGACTGAATCGAATTTCTTGCCTGTGCCTTAATAGAATCAGCATTTTTCCCTATATTCTTATAAAAGTCTAAGAATTCACCCATTTTATAACGGAACAGCTTATTCTCTTCTTCACTTTCCTGATTATGAATACTGATAATATTTGTTTCAGAAACTATTTTCTTAAATTTTTTAAATAGTATCTTCGAACAAGAATATGGGGCGTGGGGTGTTATGGATACATGACCATTCCTAAACTCTTGCGTTAATGATTTAGCTTCTTTTAATTTAAATTCAGCTTCTTCAGGTTCAATTCCAAGTACCTCTACAAAGGTATGATATAGAATCTGTGAGTCTTCCTTCAATTTTGACGAATTATCAGTATTAGCATGATCCCCGACAGCGACAATACCATTTTCATACATTTCCTTGTCAGCTTTTGCCATAGCATCGTCTATTTTCTTCATAGATGCTGCTCGTGTTGTCATCACCTTACTCAAAAAGCTCGGAAGCCCCGTACCTTTAGGAACGATACCTTTCATATGCGACAATTCAATATGACAATGTGCATTGATAAAACCCGGAATTATCACTCCATTATGTTTCTCAACCTTAGCTTTATCAGTAGGTGTAAATGAAATAGGGTCGTAGATACCTTGAATTACCCCCTCCTCATCTACCGCAACAATACCATCTTTTATAGGCATCGATGTAATCGGTAGAATATAATTAGCGCTTAAATACTTTAACATTTTATCTCCTCACTATCAATTTAGTAACTAAAAAATTTTGACCTGTATAATACATACCTCTAGTAGAAAAAGTCATGCCAAGGTACCTAAAAAGAACAATAAATACCAAAAACAACAATTTACATAAAATTTTAACCAAAACGAAATATTAAGCCGAATCTTCTCGTATTTCATTTGTCATAAATTACTTCTTTATACAGCATTTCAATTTTAAATTTATATATTCGCAACATCGAATAGGGGTGCCTTGTTTTGTCAGGAACACAAATAAAGGCTGAGATTATACCCAACAGATTAAATTCTGTACACCTGATCCAGATAATGCTGGCGTAGGGAGAGGTTAGTTAAATAGTACGGTCATAGTAACCCCTTGCTATGATTTGTTTAACTCAAACAAAATACATTACCATGATCAAATTTTTGATTTGTAGCTCCTTAGCTACTATTTCAAGCCAAATTGCATTTGCGCAACAGAATCTGACAATTAAAACTGTAGACAAGACCAATCAGAATCCCTTACAGCATGTTTCCGTCTCCATAGATGGGCAAGCTTCCTTTACTGGCCAATCGGATAAAAATGGATTTATTAAACGCTATCAAATCAATACAGGTAAGCACCGTATCCAAATATCTTCCGTAGGTTATAAAACATGGAGCCGAAATGTGGATGTTAAAGATCATTTAGAACTTACGGTCGAATTAGAACCTACTACAATTCAAATGGAAGAGGTACTTGTACAATCTACCCGCGCCAAAAGAAATGCTCCCACAACCTTTAAAAATATCTCCAAAGAGGAAATCACGCGTAATAACCTCGGCCAAGATATCCCATTCCTGTTAAACCAGACTCCATCTGTTCAGGTCAACTCCGACGCTGGTGCCGGCATCGGGTATACCGGAATGACAATCAGGGGCTCAGACAATCAACGAATCAACGTAACATTAAATGGTATTCCTCTCAACGATGCGGAGAGCATGGGATCTTTTTTTGTCAACCTGCCTGACTTTGCCTCTTCTACTGAAAGCATCCAAGTTCAACGTGGCATCGGGACTTCAACAAATGGTGCCGGATCATTTGGAGCTTCCTTAAATATACAGTCAAATACACTTGCTGAAAATCCCTATGCTGAGCTCAACAATTCTTTTGGTTCTTATAATACCTGGAAAAATACAGTTAAAGTAGGAACAGGACTAATCAACGATAAATTCGCTTTCAACGCCAGACTATCTCGTATTAGCAGCGACGGCTATATCGAAAGAGGCTCCTCGGACTTGCAATCTTTCTATGTAGATGGCGGTTATTATGGTAAGAAACATATATTGAAAGGAATTGTATTCTGGGGAAAAGAAAAGACGTATCAAGCCTGGAATGGCGTTCCCGAGCCATTGATTACTGGAGATCGTTCACGAATGGATGATTACGCCGACAATGGACTTGAAATAGCCGGTGCGGAAAAAGATCGCTTCATGAATGCTGGCCGAAATTACAACCTGTACACGTATAAAAATCAAACAGATAACTACACACAAAAACATCATCAGCTTCATTATACCAATATCCTAAGCGACAAATTAACGCTCAATACAGCCTTGCACTATACGAGAGGCTATGGCTACTATGAGGAAATGAGACCGGGAGATAAATTAAGTAAATATGGGCTGCCAAACGTTATCATCGGTAAAGATACCATACAAAAAACAGACTTAGTCCGCAGAAGATGGTTGGATAATTATTTTTACGGCATGACCTATGCCTTAAATTACAAACCTAATGATCAATTTGAAATCACCTGGGGCGGTGCCTATAACCAGTACAAAGGTAAACATTATGGTCAGGTGATATGGGCACAATATGCCTCGACAGGCTTTCTGGATGACAAATACTATTTCGGGAAATCTCAAAAAAATGATTTCAGCAATTTTCTAAAGGTTGATTATAAACTGGACAAATGGATTTTGATGGCCGATGTGCAATACAGAAATGTAGATTATCACATGTATGGAGACGATGATAAGGTGAAAAATTATAATTATCATCCAAAATTTAATTTCCTTAACCCCAAAGCTGGTGCAACTTACCTTTTAAATGATAACTCCAATGTATATGCTTCCTATGCGTTTGCGCAAAAAGAACCCGTCCGTAAAGATTTTATAGAGAAAAATAGCAACTTGCCTGATCCGACTCCAGAGAAAATGCAGGATATTGAGCTCGGCTATCGTTTTACAAATGATCAATTTAATATCGGACTGAACGGATATGGGATGTTTTACAAAGATCAATTGATTCCAACAGGTGAAATCAGTGACACTGGCTCCCCCATCCGACAAAATGTCGACGATAGCTATCGGATCGGCATTGAATTCGATGGTTCATGGAACATCAGCAAGCAGCTCAACTGGAAAGCTACAGCGAGTTTCAGCCAGAATAAAATCAAAAACTTTGAAGAGGTCATCGGAGATAATCGAATCTTCTATGCAAAGACGGATATTGCGCTCTCGCCAGGAACTATCCTGTCAAGTAATTTTTCCTATAGTCCAATAACATCACTTACATTCTCGCTCCTATCCAAATTTGTCGGACAACAGTATCTAGACAATTCGGCAGCGAAAGAAAGAAGCATTTCTTCTTATTTTGTGAACAACTTGTTAGCGAACTATAGTTTTACAGCGCTGGGCATCAAAAACATTAGTGCAAGTTTACAGGTCAACAATATCCTCAACGAGAAGTATGAGGCCAATGGTTACACGTTTGGCTGGATGGAAGGTGATACCCGGAAATATTATAATTTTTATTTTCCGCAAGCGCCAACAAATTTCCTTTTAGGCCTAAACTTCAAATTCTAAAATACTTTTATACAAGACCTTCATGATTCCGTGAATATCCACAGCGAAGAAAGTCCATGGAAGGTTTTTCTGACAAGTCACTTTAGAAAAATAAAGGTCCCTTTTGCCATGAGGAGAAAGGGACCTTTATTTTTATGCCGGGGATAAATTGCATTTCCCATCGTGTTTGACAACAGGAATTTTTAACTTTGATTTTATACTTTTCATTATGCGCGCAGTTATTCAACGAGAAAAACATGCTTCTTGCACCGTCGACAATAGGATTACCGGCCAGATTCAAAAAGGCTTTATGATCTTATTGGGAGTCGAAGAAGCAGATACAATAGAAGATCTCAAATGGCTAGGACAAAAGTTTATTAATTTAAGAGTCTTTGAAGACGAACAGGGCTTGATGAATAAATCAATACTGGATATTGATGGAAGCATTCTTTTGATATCACAGTTTACGCTTTTCGCCCAAACAAAAAAAGGAAATAGACCTTCCTTTATCAGAGCAGCAAAACCGGATAAAGCCAAACCTATGTATGAAGAGATGGCCACGCTGTTAAGCCAATTGCTTCAAAAAGAAATTCAGCTTGGCATTTTCGGAGCAGATATGAAAATCGAACTTTTAAATGATGGCCCAGTTACCATCATCATGGACACAAAAGATAAGGACAACTTTTAATTTTTTATTGAATAAGATGACAATTAAAGAAGCACAGGAAGTTATTGATAAATGGATCAATAGTACAGGAGTACGCTATTTCAATGAATTGACCAATACAGCCATACTGATGGAAGAAGTCGGTGAGGTTGCTAGAATAATGGCAAGACAATATGGAGAACAATCGTTCAAAAAATCAGATAAAGAAGTCAACTTAGCGGATGAAATGGCTGATGTATTATTTGTATTAATGTGTCTTGCCAATCAAACTGGAATTGACTTGACGGAAGCACTAGAGCAAAATCTCCAAAAGAAGTCAATTCGCGATGCCGACCGACATAAAAACAATGACAAACTCAGATAATCAGCTGCTCACATTCGTTGTGCCCCCTAGAATGCTATTTAAAATTTTAAATCGAGTACGATGTATAAATTCATAACCTATTCGCTCGTAGCTAGCATATTCCTGGCTTCTTGTGCAACAAAACAGCAGCTAAATTCCAGTGTCGAGCAGGCCAGTACGTTTAGTAAAGCAGCTGTAGTCACTGCACACCCTTTGGCTTCGGAAGTTGGAGTAAAGATTTTAAAACAAGGTGGAAATGCGATAGACGCTGCAGTTGCTGTACAATTTGCACTTGCAGTGGTTTATCCCAATGCAGGAAATATTGGCGGAGGGGGCTTTATGCTCTATCGTGATCATAGTGGCCAATTGGATGCACTGGACTTTCGCGAGAAAGCTCCTTTGAAAGCATCACGGGATATGTATCTTGATGCGAAAGGCAATGTTATTCCAGAATTGAGTCTATATAGTCAATTAGCATCAGGTATTCCCGGTTCGGTTGCGGGCATGTGGGAAGCACACAAAAAGTATGGCAAATTACAGTGGAAAGATCTCCTACTCCCCGCAATCCAGCTAGCCAAAACAGGTTTTAAAATCAGTCAAAGACAAGCCAATGAGTTTGAAAGCCATAAAGATCGTTTTGTCAAGCTGAATCCCTCCGGCGCAGCGATTATCAAAACTACCCTTTGGAAGCCTAGCGACCTATTTATTCAGGAGGAACTTGCAAAAACACTGGAAAGAATTGCCAATGATGGTCGAGACGGTTTCTATAAAGGTAAAACAGCAGATTTACTTGTCGCTGAAATGGGGCAAGGAAAAGGAATTATTACACACCAAGATCTCTTGGATTACCAAGCACTTTGGCGTAGCCCAATTCACACAAGCTACAGAGGATATAAAGTCATTTCCATGCCTCCGCCTT
>DKIT01000067.1:0-96291 GCA_002454415.1 Sphingobacterium sp. UBA6711 | reverse complement strand
TAAACAATGAAATGGACGATTTTTCAGTTAAAGCCGGCGTACCTAATATGTATGGATTGACGGGTGAAAAGGCAAATGAGATTCAGCCAGGAAAAAGAATGCTGAGTTCGATGACACCGACTATTGTAGAAAAAGATGGCAAACTATTTATGGTCGTTGGCACACCAGGTGGATCGACTATCATCACATCTGTTTTTCAGACTATTCTAAACGTCATCGATTTCGGAAAGAATGCACAGACAGCTGTGAGCTTGCCAAGATTTCATCATCAATGGCTTCCTGACCGAATTGATGTAGAAACCAATGCGATTGAGAATAACTTACGCGAACGCTTAGTAAAAGACGGTTACATCATAAACCCCAGGGGAACAATAGGACGTGTAGAAAACATTCTTATTCTGCCGAATGGAAAACTGCAAACGGGGGCTGATCCACGCGGAGATGATACAGCGAAAGGTTACTAAGTTAAAAATGATTAAACTATTTGCGGCAATCTCGATCTTACAAGAAATAACATATTATGATTCAAAACAACTACAACACAATTTTCAGAGCAATATTAGCGACCATAGTTACGTTGATTTTATTTTCAAACTGCAAAATGTTTCAAGGGCCTGATTTCACAAAGGTACAAGTTGGTATGACCAAAGCACAAGTTATTCAAAAACTTGGAAAACCAGATGCCATTGTGGCTGCAAAGAAGTACCAGGAAGGCATCTTAGAAATATATGAATATAACACTCCTCAACTTGAAAATCCGGTAGATTCAGCCGCAGGATTTCGTCAATATTGGTTACATTTTTTTAATGATGAGCTGCAGGAATGGGGTACTAAACGCAGTTATTCACCTCGAGAATACGATTATTATTACGAGAAATACAGAAGGCGTCATTAAGAATGTAATGATATAAAAAAACCTGTTATCTAAGATAACAGGTTTTTTTATGTATATAGGATGAATCTTACATCATTCCGCCCATACCACCGCCCATCGGAGGAGCACCAGCACCTACAGGGTTTTCTTCAGCTTCGTCAGCCAATACACACTCAGTAGTCAATAACATTGAAGCAACTGAAGCGGCATTTTCTAAGGCTACGCGAGAAACTTTAGTAGGATCGATTACACCTGCAGCGATCAAGTTTTCGTAACGGTCTGTACGTGCATTGTAACCAAAGTCTGCTGTACCTTCTTTTACTTTTTGAACGATTACCGCACCTTCGATACCCGCATTGTTACAGATCTGGCGCAATGGCTCTTCGATCGCACGTTTGATAATGTCAATACCGATTTGCTCGTCTTCGTTTTCACCTTTAAGATCTAACAAAGCCTCAGTTGCACGGATAAATGCAACGCCACCACCAGCAATAATACCTTCTTCAACAGCTGCACGAGTTGCATGTAAAGCATCATCAACACGGTCTTTTTTCTCTTTCATCTCAACTTCAGTAGTTGCGCCTACATATAATACAGCTACACCACCTGACAATTTTGCTAAACGTTCTTGCAATTTTTCGCGATCGTAGTCAGAAGTTGTTGTTTCAATCTGTGAACGGATTTGTGCAACGCGAGCTTTAATGTCATCTACATTACCTCCGCCATTGATAATTGTTGTATTATCTTTGTCAACTTGTACTTTTTCAGCTTGACCTAAGTAAGATAATTCAGCATTTTCCAATTTGAAACCTCTTTCTTCAGAAATCACTGTACCACCCGTTAAGATAGCGATGTCTTCTAACATTGCTTTACGACGATCACCGAAACCTGGAGCCTTAACAGCAGCAACTTTCAATGAACCACGGATTTTATTTACAACTAATGTTGCAAGAGCCTCACCGTCTAAATCTTCAGCGATGATCAATAATGGTTTACCAGTTTGAACTTGTTTCTCCAAGATAGGCAACAACTCTTTCATATTGCTGATTTTCTTGTCGTAGATCAAAATGTAAGGATTATCTAATTCTGCTTCCATTTTGTCCGAGTTTGTCACAAAGTATGGTGACAAATATCCACGGTCAAATTGCATACCTTCCACAGTTTTTACTTCTGTTTCAGTACCTTTCGCTTCTTCAACAGTAATAACACCATCGTTACCAACTTTTTCCATAGCTTGAGCGATCAATGAACCGATTACCTCGTCATTATTTGCGGAAATTGTAGCAACTTGTTTGATTTTATTGTTGTCTTGACCAACTTCTTGAGATTGAGATTTCAAGTTAGCCACAACAGTAGCAACAGCTTTGTCAATACCACGTTTTAAATCCATTGGGTTAGCACCAGCAGCGACAGATTTGATACCTGGAGCAACAATAGCTTGTGCCAATACAGTAGCAGTTGTCGTACCATCACCAGCTTGATCAGCTGTTTTCGAAGCGACTTCTTTTACCATCTGCGCACCCATATTTTCTAAAGCGTCTTTCAATTCGATTTCTTTCGCTACTGAAACACCATCTTTAGTAATTACTGGAGCACCAAATTTTTTCTCAATAATTACGTTACGTCCTTTAGGACCCAATGTTACTTTAACTGCATTTGCTAAAGTATCTACACCTTTTTTAAGGGCCTCGCGAGCCTCAACGTTATATTTTACTTGTTTTGCCATTTTATTAGTATTTCATATTGAGATAGAGGTAGTGAGATTCTAATTTTACAAATCCCCAATGACTACCTGCCTCAATTTTTAATTATTTTACTTTGTAATTTTGACTATCGATCGCTTAGATAACAGCGTAAATGTCAGACTCACGCATAATTAAGTACTCTTTTCCTTCGTAAGTAATTTCAGTACCTGCGTATTTTCCGTATAATACTTTGTCACCAACTTTCACAGTTAACGGCTCGTCAACTTTGCCTGTACCTACAGCAACGACTGTACCTTGAGACGGTTTTTCTTTTGCTGTATCGGGAATATATAACCCTGAAGCTGTTTTTTCTTCTGCTGGAGCAGCTTCTACTACTACTCTATCTCCGATAGGTTTGATACTTAATGCCATAATTAATTTACTTTTTATCTGTTATTGAATTATTTTAATGTTATAATCTCTATACACACATCATCTTTTATGCCAATTGTAAATATGAGGGCTTATAAGACAATTTTTCACTGAAAACTAATATGCTGATCGACAAAAATTCATTTTGCTGTCACACTGTCATTTTCTGTCTGCCAGTCTTACTCTTCTCTGCCGCCACCTCAATCAATTAACGCTGTAGATACATCGGAAATTCTGTGTCCGCCACGAACTGCACGAGTTTCTTGAAGTTAAGGAAACAAACTAAAAAAGCCCCGCTTGTAGAAACAAACGGGGCTTATAAATTTTTTGTTAATAACTATTTCTTAGCTTCTTCAGCTGGTTTTGTTGTAGGTGTAGTAGCTGGAGTCTTTTCTTGCGATTGAGCTGGAGCTGCTTGTTCTGCTGGTGCGCCTGCTGGTTTTTGCGAAGGAGTACCCAAGTTCAAAGGACCTTGCTGCGCCGGAGCTTCAATTTGACCACCCAATCCACCTTTAGATGCGCTAGGAGATGGCCCCATAACATTTACACCTAAACTAAAAATCATAATGGCAATAACCATAATCCATGTGCCTTTTTCCAAAAAGTCACCCGTACGTTTTACCCCCATAAGGTTTGTTCCACCAGAAAAACCAGAAGATAAACCTCCACCTTTTGGGTTTTGGATTAAAACCAAAAACGCTAAAATAATACTAGCTAATATGATAAGACCGATTAATAATCCTTGCATCTCTTTATATAATTAATTTAATTTCTTTTCTAATTCTGTTATGCGTGCCGCAAAGTAAGCATTTTTTTCTGGATATTTCAAAACTAATTTTTTGTAAACCTCTATTGCTTTAGGGTATAAGCCTTGTTCCATATATATCTTGGCGAGTGTCTCGGTAACCAATGGATGCTGATCCTCTGAACTCTTTCTAGCTTTGTTTTCCAAATCCAGCTTTTCTGCTTGCAGGGGTTGTATAATTGGCTCTTCGCGAATAAACTTCTCAATAACCTCATCAGTTTTCCGTGGTATCTGAAAAGAAATTGTCGTTTTTACCTCATCGCTCAATTTAGCCTCCGGCGATTGTAAATGAAAAATATTCTCCCGTATTTGCTGATCCAATAATTGACTATCTAATTTTTCATGGATTTTGGCGATATCGTCATTAGATGGCATCATTGGCCCCAATGGAGATTTGACATAAGGCTGATAGGTATCCGCGTACTCTAATCTCGTTTTGTGCAACCACCATAAGAAACTATAGGGCATCGTATCATCATCATAAACAGAGATGCGTTCTTGAGCGTCAGAAACTTCTTCTGGCTGAATAGTGTCTATTGCGGGAGCATCTGCTTCGATGCCGATCTCCTCCTGATCTTTTGAACGAAAATAATCCTTTGCAACACCCGCCTGAATTAGACGATCCAATTCATCCATAGGTCCGCTTGGCAAATCTGATTCCGGCAATATTCCCTCCACAACAATGGATTCTGATGCTATCTCACGCTTTTCCGGCTCCTCAAAACCCTCGGCCTCAGGAGCTATAAGCTCTTGAAGTTCATCCTCATCCGCATCAAACACGACGTCTTCCAATTCGATCACTGCTGTTGAAATAGTTTGTTTACTGTGCATAAACTCGTACAACCAATTTGGAGATGATGCATATAATAAGGTAGACGATAAATTTTGAATTGGATTATTTTCTCCAAAAAGTTTGCGTTCATAACTGAACCGCAAGCTCTGTGCATAAGGATATTTTTCAATCAAAGCCAAAAACACAGACTTTTCAACAGAATCTGGGTGATGAATTGCTTGAAAGAAAAGCTCGTTATTGGAAAATGTTATATTGAGACTCATCTTAGAAATAGTATTACCAATTAGCAAATGCCTTATTGTATATATCTTCCGTTAACATTTGAATAATTTCCTTCCCCAATTTTTCCTCTTCTGCACTTTGAAGATTTCCAGCAAATTCCTTGAAACGTGTAAAAGGCTGTTCAAAATCATCCTTTGGATTTATTTTGTTATGATATGAAACTTTAACCGTAATGGTTAAACGATTCATCGCCGCACGGTCCGTACCTGCTTCAACAGCGGCCGGACTTACCGTGTAATCTGTGATAAACCCTTCAAAAGTCGCGTCTCCATCCTGGTTTACTTGACTCAACCTTGATTGATTACGGATGCGTTCCTTTAAAGCTTCAGTAAAATTCTGGCTTAATGTGGGATAAACCAATGCGGCAATATTTTCAAAATATTGAACATTTACAGTTTTCATTCCCTCTGGAATAGATCCTCCAGTAAAGCCGTACTTCACGCCACAACCATTCATAACGAATAGAAGCATAATCGTGAAAAACGTATATAAAATTCTTTTTGACAACATGTGTAAAAACCTTAATCTAAATTTAAGTCTTTAATTTTTCTATACAAAGTTCTTTCTGAAATACCAAGTTCCTGAGCAGCAGCTTTACGCTTCCCACGATGCTTTTTCAGTGCTTTCTTAATAAGATCCGACTCTTTATCCACAAGAGATAAAGACTCCTCCACTTCCTGAGCATCTTGCAAATACTCGTCCTGCGGAACAGAATTTTTCAATACATTCGTCGCGTTATTTGGAGAATGAATTGTCAGAGTTGGTGTCGTGTTGTAACTTTCCTGTTCAGATTTCAACTGAGGTTCAATCTCCTGATACAATTGATTGATATAAGGAGAATTTTGGTCAAAAGTACTAGAGTCAACACCTTTTTGAATCAATTCAACCACGAGCTTCTTCAGATCGACCATATCCTTTTTCATATCAAAAAGGACTTTATAAAGCAGATCCCGTTCTGAAAAATCTTCTTTCCCGCCCTTATTTTGAGCGACTACAGCAGGTAAACTTGTACGAGATTCGTTTGGCAAATAATTCTGAAGTGTATGAGCGTCGACAATACGTTCTTTCTCCAGAACAGCGATTTGTTCGGCAACATTTTTTAGTTGACGGACGTTTCCAGGCCAACTATAATTCCGTAACATATTTTGTGCATCCTCGGTCAATTGAACACCCGGTGTACGATATTTCTCGGAAAAATCAACAATAAATTTGCGAAACAACAAATTAACATCTTCAGAACGTTCACGCAACGATGGCACACGTAATGGCACTGTATTCAAACGATAATAGAGATCTTCACGGAATTTACCCTTCTGTACAGCTTCGAATACATTCACATTTGTAGCTGCAACAACACGGACATTTGTCTTCTGTACTTTAGATGATCCGACCCGTATATACTCACCTGATTCCAATACACGCAATAATCTTGCTTGAGTGCCTAAAGGCAATTCCCCTACTTCATCCAAAAAAATTGTTCCACCATCAACGACTTCAAAATATCCTTTTCTGGCTTCATGAGCACCCGTAAATGAACCTTTTTCATGACCAAATAATTCAGAATCAATCGTTCCTTCCGGTATAGCTCCGCAATTGACGGCAATGAATGGGCCATGTTTTCGTGAACTTAATTGATGGATAATGTGCGAAAAAACCTCTTTACCACTACCGCTTTCACCTTGTATTAATACAGAAATATCAGTTGGGGCCACTTGACGTGCAATATCTATCGCACGGTTCAACAATGGTGAATTACCGATAATCCCAAATCTATTTTTTATATCTTGGTTATCCATAAATTTCCAGTTGGAAATAAAACAATTTAAGTTTTGTTAATCAACAATTTTCCCCAATAGGGTCGCCGATGTGCACGACTCAACGACTACGTTTACATAATCACCTTGTTTAAATCTAGGATCTATTGGAAATACAACCAATGCATTTTGGTCATTACGTCCACAGAAATCAAATTCTGATCTTTTAGAGAACCCTTCGATAAGTACTTTACATACTTTTCCAACAAAATGTTGATAACGATACAAACTATGATCGCGTTGTTTATTGATAACCTCCGTTAAACGACGTTTTTTTATATCTTCAGGAATATCATCTTCATATCTTTTCGCAGCCAAAGTACCAGGTCTTTCCGAATAGGCAAACATATAGGCGAAATCATATTTCACATAATCCATCATCGACAATGTTTCTTGATGTTCTTCCTCTGTTTCGGTGCAAAAGCCTGTAATGACATCGGTAGAAATAGCACAATCAGGAATGATACGACGAATTGCATCAACACGCTCCATATACCATTCACGGTCATATGTCCGGTTCATAAGTTCCAAAACTCTAGAGTTACCAGATTGAACAGGAAGGTGGATATAATTACAGATATTCTCATGTGAAGCTATTGCATAAAGGACTTCATCGGTAATGTCTTTTGGATGAGAAGTAGAAAAGCGAACACGTAAAAGAGGACTGACTTCTGCAACCATTTTCAGTAATGCAGCAAATGTTACAGTTTCGCTAGGAGTTTCGCCTTCAGCAACGGAAGCACTATATTTATAGGAATCCACGTTTTGACCCAATAAAGTAACTTCTTTATACCCTGCGTCAAACAAATCTTTCGCTTCTTTTACAATAGAATGTGGATCACGACTACGCTCACGTCCCCGCGTAAATGGAACGACACAAAACGAGCACATGTTATCACATCCACGCATAATCGATATAAAAGCGGTTACGCCATTTGAATTCAAACGGACAGGATTGATATCCGCGTAGGTTTCCTCTCTAGATAATAGTACGTTGACAGCTTTAGCTCCATCATCAACCTTATCGATCAAATTTGGTAAATCACGATATGCATCTGGACCAACCACGACATCTACCAATTTTTCTTCTTCTAAGAATTTCGATTTCAAACGCTCAGCCATACAGCCTAACACACCAACAATCATTCCTGGGTTTTTCGTTTTGGCAGCTTCAAATTCTTTTAAGCGATTGCGAACACGTTGCTCAGCATTTTCGCGAATTGAACAGGTATTTATAAAAACAACATCAGCTTCTTGATAATTTTTAGTCGTTTCAAAACCCTTATCCAATAAAATAGAAGCAACAATCTCACTATCCGAAAAATTCATTTGGCAACCGTAACTTTCAATATACAGTTTGCGTCCATTACTTAAAGTCGGATCCTGTTCTAATAATAATGCCTCACCCTGACGAGATTCGTCGTGTTCCTTAGTGGTATGTGTTAAATCTAGCATAGCTCGATATTCAATAGAATATAATTTTAATTATTGGCAATGAATCTAGCGCCGTAGTGATCATATTTTAAGATCCGATCGACGTCCGTAATAGTTTCAAAGACTACAAAGTTAAAAATTAAAATTCATATAATGACAGTTTGGCAGATAGAAATATGGTTTATGCTTTGTCAAATTTCAGCACCAGCTGTGGCTGCATTTCTCAGCTGATGATCGTTCATTAAAAAAGGCGTTAATAAAATTAACGCCTTTTCCATACTCTGAAATCCGATAAACTGCATTTCAGCGCAATATCTACAGAGCGATTTATTGACCCGCTTCTTGTTTTGCTTCTTTCTTCATTTGGTCACCAGCTACGATAACGATTTCTACACGACGGTTTTGAGCTCGTCCTGCCTCCGTGTCGTTACTGGCAATTGGTTCAGAGAAATTTCTGCCTTCAGTTTTAACACGAGATGAAGCTAGACCTTTAGACACCGCGAAAGCGCGTACCGAATTTGCTCGGTCCAAAGATACTTTTTCATTAGCAGCCAATGAACCTACATTGTCTGTATGACCAATAACCAAAATCTCTGTACCTTGCTCTTTGTTCAATGTTGTCACTAGATTTGCAATATTATCCTTTGCTGATGTTTTTAGATCAGATTTATTAAAATCAAATAAAATACCTGAATCAAATTTAACAACGATACCTTCCGCGGATTGTGTTACTTCGGCGCCTTCTACGGTTTTAGAAATTTCTGCAGCTTGCTTGTCCATTTTTTTACCGATTAAAACGCCCGCAGCACCACCAATAGCAGCTCCAGCCAGAGTACCGATAGCCGTATTACCAGCCTTACCGCCGATTAACGCACCTAATGCGCCGCCAGCAACCCCACCAATTACTCCGCCCTTGGTCGTATTATTTGTATTTTGGATAGTAGAACAACTACCAAATAACATAGCTGAGGTTGCAACAGTCAAACCAAATACAGCTAATTTTCTATTCATTTTCATATGTATGCTATCTAAGACTTTTAATATTCAAACTAAATACAGTTCTACTAAAATCAAACAAAGTGCCAAAAGATATTTTTCTCAACTTTTTTGTTACGAAACATTAAAAAGATCGATAATTTTTCTTCACATGAAGTCGATCCGCTACAAATCCTTCAGATCTTTTCGTCCTACATGCTAACAGTCCTAGGAAAAATTTGTTTTTACTTCTCCTGAGTTTTCACTTCTATGTCTGGCAATAATGAACCTGTTGGACGGCCCTTTGCATTAAAATCTTCCAAAGACTGTTGTACATAATGCATTAGATCATATTGGCCCCAATGCTCAGCAAGATCAAAAGAAGGGCGATAACGCACCATGAAGGCATCCAGGTCAGTACTATCTAATTTTGTTAGATTTTTAACAGCCTCTCTTGAAAAGATACGATCTACCTGTAGTTCATCTTTTTCTTTGTCCATAAAACGGCCAAAACGTTTTGCATTTTTAGCCTCTCGACCAAAAAGATTATAAAGTGCGGTTGCCGGACTTCCCAAATAGGTTCCAAATTTATTTTTTCCGCCATTATATACGCCTTTTTTAGAATAATTACCCATGGCCTCATTCAATTCTGCCTCTTTAGATTTTCGCTCAACTATCGCTGTCTCCAATCTAATACCTTCCTGCAACTCCACATAAAACTCATTCAGATTTGTCAAGACAGTTTTTATAGGTGAAAAACCAACCTTCGTAAAGGATAACGAGTCACCGACAGATGCATCGACCGTAAAAACGCCAAAAGAGTTTGTCAAAGTTGATCTATTTGTACGCAGATTCAGGACCACCACCTCGCCAATACGATTACCCGTACCCTTCTGCAATACCATCCCCGAGACCTTTTGTATATGTTGTGCCGTCGCTCCAAATGTCGCCAACAACAGTAATAAAAGTCCTAATAATCGTATATGTATTTGTATTATTTTCATCTTCAATAATTATTTACCCAGTACCTCTGCCGAATACAGACATGAACTTAGCATGATCTGTTATCTTTTCATCTGCAGTGGGGAATTTCTTTAGAAACACATCAATTGCCGCCTGCTTATTTCCTGTCTTATTGAAAGTGCTTTATGCCCAATGATGACGATGAACCTTAAGCACATTTTCATCTCATTTGCTGCGGATCACCTCATCAAGGTTTTTCTAAAAATAATAATAGTTTAACACTTGTATTGTTAAAAAAGTTTAAATAATCCTTCGTTCTATTTGTATGGATAAAAAACAAAATTAGCGCCTTCGGCTACCACGACAAATAAGCACATATAGTCCTTGGCGGGTTTATAACTCTGAATAAAGGACGTTTTTCGATCTTCTTTGATGATATCCATTTCTACAAATTCTTCCAATGTAGAGGCATTAATCGTCCATTTTGTATTCAATTCTTTTCGATCCAAAATCACCTCTCCAACGGACACTTCATGCTGATGAGCCACGAAAATCGGATGATTAGAATAACCTTCTTCAACAATCTCTTGTGCAACTTCACGGATTGATTCACTATAAAAATCGAGGTCTATCTGCAAACTCTTCAGTGGACTTTGTTCTGTAGCCTGTGGTTTATCTTCTCTTGAAGATCCTGAGAATAAATCTTCTACCTCCATAATGTAAATATTACTTCTTTAATTCTAATAGAACAACATTCTCGACATGTTGCGTATGCGGGAACATATCTACCGGTTTAATGCGCTTTACTTCATATTTTTCCGCCAATAATACAAGATCCCTGGCTTGTGTTGCCGCATTACAACTAACGTATACAATACGTGGGGATTCCATTTCCAGCAAACGGGCGACTACATCCGCATGCATACCGGCACGTGGGGGATCCGTAATCACAACATCGGGCTTACCGTGCTCTGCAATAAAAGATGGAGTCAACACATCTTTCATATCGCCAGCATAGAATTTTGTATTGTTGATATGATTAATAGCAGAATTGACTTTTGCATCCTCAATAGCAGTAGGAACGTACTCTACTCCCACCACTTCTTTCGCTTTCTTAGCAACAAAATTAGCAATTGTCCCAGCTCCAGTATATAAGTCATAAACCAATTCATCTCCTTTTAAATCTGCAAAGTCACGCGTGATCTTATAAAGTTCGTAAGCTTGTACGGAATTTGTCTGATAGAAAGACTTGGGCCCTACCTTATACCGCAAACCCTCCATCTCTTCATAGATAAAATCACGACCGGCATAAACCTGGATATCTTGATCAAAGATGGTGTCATTACGTTTCTGGTTTACAATATATAACAAGGACGCTACCTGAGGGAATTTTTCCTTCACGAAATCCATCAACAATTCAACCTGTCCTTCTTCTGGGTACGCAAATACCACAATCACCATCATTTCTCCTGTGGATGAGATACGAATGATCAAATTGCGCAATACACCCGTGTGTTCACGCAAATCGTAAAACGTCATACCTTGACTAAGGGCAAAATCACGAATGGTATTTCGAACTTCATTTGAAGGATTTTCTTGCAGAAAACAGTGATCAATATCCAAAATTTTATCAAAACGTCCCGGCACGTGAAAACCCAGGGCATTCATTTCCAACTTCGAAGCATCCTCATCGACAGACGTCAACCATTTTTTATTGGAGAAGGTATATTCTAGCTTATTTCTATAGTATTCCGTCTGGGCTGAGCCCAAAATATCTTCCATCGAAGAAGTATCCACTTTTCCAATACGAGACAACGCATTGTCGACCGATTGCTGCTTAAACTTTAATTGTGCATCGTAAGTCATATGCTGCCACTTACAGCCGCCACAAACACCAAAATGCTCACAAAAGGGATCTACCCGATAAGAAGAGGCTTCTTTTAAACTGGTTATACGAGCTTCCGCAAAATTCTTCTTCTTGCGCATCAGCTCCACGTCAACAACATCACCGGGAACAGCTTTTTCTACAAACAAAACCAAATCTTCGGTTTTTCCAACACCTCTACCCTCTTCGGCTATATCAATGATGGCAATATCTTTCAAGAACTTTCTCTCTTGCGGAATTCTTCTACTCATAGCTCGCAAAAATACAAATTTATACCGATTTTTCATCTGCCTAAATTATTTATAGCCATTGATTATCACTGGCATAAATAAGTACGGGACAAGCTCTTAACGGATCATGTACAAAACCTGTTTTCATAGTAGAACCTTATTACAAGTTTCAAGCTAACAAAATACTGCGGTCAGATTCGGACCTTGTTCGTATCACCTTCGGATGAAGACAGATGTTTACCAAACCTTGACCAAACCTCGACCAGTATCTGACCAGGGAAAGTTTGGTCAACATTCGATCAATATGCGTAGGTTCTTCAATCCGTCCCCAACACTTTCCGAAGCAGATCCGAACACAATACGAAGACAGCAAACAATTGATCACAAAAGGAACATGAACAAAAGCAATTGCCTTACAAGGGAATCATAAGAAAAGATGAGCCATCGAAAAAATACGACGTCGCGAATTGGATAAGAAGGAGAGAGCGTTATAACAACATTACTGGACAGTTGCCTGTACGAGATAAGGCAGAATTTCTTTCTGAAAGGAAATAAAGTTTTTGCGCACGTCCGCATCAGAAACTGCAGTAAAAGCAAAAGAAAACACAATACTTTTACTTGACTTTATCAAAAAAGTCAATTTTTCTTCACTGACAGCTTCATTAATTTTTTCATTTTGAATAAAGGTACTTAGCAATAGAAATTCCAGATCTTCAGAAAGTGTTTTTAAGTACTCCTGGGCGTTTGCGGATTCCCGGATAAACTCCCATCCAATCAACTCATTGCAAGCCGTATAGGTCAGCCTGCTTACCCGGAGAATAGTAGATGCCAAAAAGGAAGCCATATCATCTTCATATTTTGTCGTTTTCAAAATATCCTGCAGACTAGCTCGAAGATAATCCATTAAAATAGCATGCAAAATCATTTCCTTACTATCAAAATACTTATACACCGTCGCTTTCGCAATCTTAGCTTTTTTTGCCAATGTATTTACACTGGTTTTATGATAGCCGTTTTGACGAAAGAGCTCACGTGCTGTTCTTTTTATGGATTCAATAATGTAATCTGGTTCCATATACTTTAGATAGTACGAATGTTGAATGTCAGCTAAAAGGATAAAGACTAAAAAGCATCACATTGTTCTCTGACCATGTTATAGAGGAGAACAATGTGATGCCATACCCTTTACAAATAGCAATTTATATTAATTCTGTCTCAAATTGAGACAAGAAACGTGTATCATTTTCAGAGAAAAGACGTAAATCTTTAATCACATATTTAAGGTTTGTAATCCGTTCAATCCCCATACCGAAAGCAAAACCGGAGTATTTTTTACTGTCGATACCACAATTTTCAAGCACATTCGGATCAACCATACCACAACCTAGAATTTCTACCCAGCCAGAGTATTTACAGAGGTTACATCCAGCACCTTTACAGATTGTACAAGAGATATCCATTTCAGCTGAAGGCTCTGTAAATGGAAAATAGGATGGACGGAAACGCACTTTAGTGCCTTCTCCGTACATTTCCTGAACAAAATGATACAAAGTCTGTTTCAAATCAGCAAAAGAAACATTTTCGTCTACATATAGACCTTCTACCTGATGAAAGAAACAGTGTGCACGTGCCGAGATCGCTTCATTTCTATATACGCGTCCAGGCATTATGGCGCGGAATGGCGGTTTACCCGCTTCCATCAGACGCACTTGAACCGAAGACGTATGCGTTCTTAGTGTAATATCATTACCTTCCTGTTTTTTGATAAAGAAGGTGTCTTGCATATCACGCGCAGGGTGCTCCGGTGGAAAATTCAACGCAGAGAAATTATGCCAATCATCCTCAATTTCGGGACCTTCCGCAACAATGAAGCCCAATTTTTTAAAAATTTCAACGATTTCTTTACGTACCAAAGAAATTGGATGTCTAGACCCTAATTGAAATCCTTGACCGGGCAGGGTTAAATCACTATCCAATTCTTGGGATTTTTGCTTCTCCCCTGATCCAAACTTCTCCTGTGCTTCTTTGAATGTATTTTCCGCCAACTGCTTAAATTCATTCAATACCTTTCCTAAAGTACGTTTCTCATCAGGCGTAACGGTTTTGAATTCATCAAAAAGATTCTTCACAATCCCTTTGGAAACCAAAAACTTCAATCTGAAATTTTCTACATCGGCTGAAGAAGAGGGCACAAATGCCTTAATTTCTTCAGTATACTGCGTAATTCTATCTTGCAACATAATTAGAGCAAACATAGCCAAAATTTCTGCCAAAAAAAAATTTTGCAGTTTGGCTGGCGATCACAAAAAAATACAAAGAAGAAAATAAAATCATCCTCATAGAGAACAGCGTAGGCTTTTCGGTTACAAATCTCAATAAAGTAGAAGAGCAGACTGATCTGTCTGCTCCTAAATTATAAATGTCCTTATGATTAAAAGTAAAGATTTTCACATCATCACAAATCCTTCATCTTAAAAAGGCAATGGATTATCCTCTTGATCATTCTCCGTAAAATCAACTTCTACTTCTTTGTCTTCGACTTTCTGTGCCTGTGTATTGCCCGTATTATTTGCACTGACACCACCATTTGGTTCAAAGTCCGATTTTCTTCCTAAAAGTGTGAAGGTTTCAGCAACGACCTCCGTAGCATAACGTCTAATACCTTCCTTATCTTCATAAGTACGCGTACGTAGCCGGCCTTCAATGTAAACTAACTTCCCCTTTGTTAAATACTTTACCGCCACGTCTGCCAAACCTCGCCACATAACAATATTGTGCCATTCGGTTTGTTCTACTCTTTTCCCGTCCTTGTTATACGTTTCTGATGTTGCTAATGGAAAACTGGCAACAGAGACATTACCTTCTAAATAGCGAATTTCTGGATCTTTCCCAAGATGGCCCACTAAAATGACTTTGTTAACTCCTGACATAATTTAAAAGCATAAATGGTTAAAAATTTGATCTTTCCAAAAAGGCAAAGATCAACTTGTGTTTAGCTAATTTATCTAAATCTTTTAAAAATACATAATCCCAATTGGATTTTTTTTGAATTAGATCGCCTTCTAACCGCACTTCAAAAAAGGTCGCGTAGATATTTTGATGGCTCAAAACATGTTTTGTCTGCGCCTGTAATACTCGTAAATTAACATCGGTTCCAAAGTATCGAATAAAATCCTCATCTTCAAGAACCTCCGGAATAGTCATCGAATGTTTTGATTCCAGTAATGGAAACTCATATAAATTCTGCCACACGTCTCCCGCTCCACGTTTCGACATCAAGATCTGCGCATCATCCCTTAGAATAAAATAATTGAAATATCTATCCTTACTTGCCTTTGCTTTAAGTTTGACCGGCAACTGATCCACTTCACCTTGAATAAGCGCATAACAAGAGGTACGGAACATACATTCTTCACATAAAGGTTGTTTGGGCTTACAATGGATTGCACCAAAATCCATAATCGCCTGATTATACAGTGCTGGATGTTGATGATCCAGATTTTCTTTGGCTATTGCTGCAAAGATCTTTTTCCCTTCAGTAGAATTTATCGGGGTTGGAATGCCATAATAGCGCGAAAGTACCCGAAACACGTTCCCATCCAAAACAGCCTGAGCTTCGTCATTAGCAAAAGATGAAATAGCTGCTGCCGTGTACTCCCCTACCCCAGGAAGGGTTAGTAAAGTTTTATACGCTACAGGAAAAATGCCATTATATTGATCACGAACAATTTGAGCAGCCTTATGCATATTTCTACCTCTAGAATAATAACCTAAACCTTGCCAGAGATGAAGGATTTCATCTTCGCCAGCATTCGCAAAATCCACAACAGTCTTAAATCGCTCTGCAAAACGTAAGTAATAAGGCAAACCTTGTTCGACGCGAGTCTGTTGCAGAATAATTTCGGAAAGCCATATTTTATAGGCATCTTTTGTTTCTCTCCATGGTAGATCTCGCTTATGTTGTTGATACCATGCCTGCAGTTCCACACCAAATATCATGGCAACAAAAATGCATAATTTTTCCCTATTCTAAGAATCCGATCATTCGAAGACCGGACGCCGGATATATGTGATTTGTTCATCCGGCTCTAGGATAGTATTCTCCAAGGTAATGGAACCATCATATTTTTCTTTTAGTGCCTGATAGAGCCTTCCATCATAAGAAACTGCAAATCGTCCGTCTGCTTTGAGATAAACCGGTAGGTGTCGATTACCTACGTCAAAACAAAACTCCCCCACGATTGATAAATTTTGGCTATCCAATAGTACACATAGGCAGGGTAAAATATTGACTTGAATAAATAGATCTCCCTCCTGATAGATACATTGACCCGATTGCAAGGCTGTACTGTCATCACGTTGGATTCGCACAATATTGCCTTTTCTTGTTTTCCGATGAATGACGCGCTTGTTTACTTCATAGTAGGAGAGATCCAAAATATCTGAATCGCGCCCAAACTTGACATGCTCAAAATTAAGAATAGTGTCGATCCATATTTCATTGGAAAAATCTCCTTTACGCATATTCTAGTCCTTTCTTCCCTCTGGCTTTCTCCACTTTACTTTTTCGAATAGTTTTTTTATCCGCGACGACCGCAACCTCCGTTTCCTTATCCGTTACTTCTGCTCGGTCTTGTACTTTGAGTTGTTCGACAGTGCTATCATTTTTTGCTTCTGAAAGTTTATGCATGGAAAAATCCCAACACAATTGACCCAGCATATGTAAAAAGTCATAAAGCAATTCACCATCGTTACCCAATGCACGTAGGATAACGACTTCCGCTGATGCTTGCGTAAAACCGTAAGAAATATCACTGTACTCGGCAGTTAGGATTTCATCCAGCTCATGTTTTAATTCCTGTGCAAAAAGAGCAGAGAATAAAAAGGTGGCCTGATGGGTATACCCTTCAAAGAACAACATTTTCTGAATCGGCTGACTTTTTGGACACATGAACTGATTGTCAATAAATGACAACTTTCCTTTTCTATAAATTTTGGTTTGCGTATGCAAGCGGTCGAACTCAAAAGCCTCTTTCATATGAATACGCCCAGCACTAATAATATCCCCCCATATCAAAATTGCATCTTCAGCTAAATGAATAACATTAGTTGCTTTAAAAATAGAATCTTTAAATGGAGTTACAGGATGTGGAATATAGTGAAATACTCCACCAACCTGCACATGAACATCGGTATGTTGCGCAGCTCCCGTTTTCATGGGATGCAATTTATTAAAAGACTGTGTAAAAAGTTTCAGTCGCGCGTCTTCCTTCACACAAACATCAATGTGCAAATAATCCGTATCCATGATACCTGGAGATGCACTCATAATGATCATTTCCAAATGATCTGTCAACCCAGCAGCCCCGTAGTGCGTCAATTTATAGGGAGCATTATGATAACTCTCTTTCAATCTGCTTCTACCTTCTTCCCGGGCAACATTTAGTACAATTTTGCTATCCATATACGCTAATTTTTAATCGGCCGGCTCCAACAGAGCATATTTTTTGATCCATGTTTTTACGTCTTCCAGGCCCTCGAGTGTCATTAAATTTGTAAAAATAAATGGCCGTTCACCACGCATACGAATAGTATCTTTCCGCATAACTTCTAAGTCAGCATGCACATAAGGGGCAAGGTCAATTTTGTTAATCAATAATAAGTCTGAGCGTGTAATGCCCGGACCTCCTTTGCGAGGCATTTTTTCACCTTCAGCGACATCAAGAACAAAGATGGTCAAATCTGCTAGATCCGGGCTGAAAGTTGCTGTCAGATTATCACCACCACTTTCAACAAAAATCAATTCCACATCTTCAAAACGATGAGCGAGTTCTTCTACTGCTTCAATATTCATCGAAGCATCTTCACGAATAGCTGTATGCGGACAACCGCCTGTTTCAACTCCAATAATCCGCTCTGCAGGTAATGCTGAATTCTGCTGCAGATACATCGCATCTTCGCGAGTATAAATATCATTTGTAACCACACAAATACTATAATTTGCAGACATTGACCGTGTTAAACGCTCAATAAGCGCAGTTTTACCAGATCCAACCGGACCTGCAACACCGATTTTCACATAATTTCTCTTGGACATTTTTTATTCCTCCTTTTCCAATTTTTTAAGAGATGTAAATTCTTGTATATAATTTCTCATGTTGCATGCATCGAATATCTTGCGCAACACAACAATTTCCGATCATGTCATCATCCAGTTCAGGCTGTAAAGCCACCAGTTTATTAATTAAGGGCTGCAGCTTAAACAGAATTTGCTGTGCATCCATTTGACTAATAGGGACTAGTTTTGCACAATTTGTCATAATGCCATTCAATGAATTATAATAAAAAGCACTCAGTGCATCTGTGTAACTAATTTGCTGTGCATGAGCAAACATGGCAAATGCCATCGCATAATGACCATGAAGCTCCTGTGCATTAATTGCCTTTAAATAGGCCGAACAACGTTTGACAGGCTTTAACTTTTCCGTCAATTTTAAAAAACGGATTCCCAATTTCTTACTGGCATCTCTGATTTCGTAGGGCGCCTTGAATGCTGTTATCAATGCATCAAGTTCCGCTATCTTTTTCTTTGTCGCCCTCGATTCGCACAATTGCCAAGCTTTATGAAAAAATGCAGCATCATTATAATAGAAGCTGTGCTCCAATAAAGTCTGTGCATATTCTTTCGCAGTCTTGGAATCGTGTACAATTTCTTTATTAATATAAGTTTCCAATCCATAGGAATGTGTGAAGCCTCCGATCGGAAATACAGAGTCATTGATCTGCATCAATGTCAACAATGGATTCATAAGCAAATTATTATTCATTTATTTTTTCTCAAGGAGTATTATGCACGGACCAAATAACTTTCATGGATCCGCAGTACCCATCCGTCTATTGTGATGCTGTTCTCCTTAAATCTCCTGCCAATGTAATTTTGTTTTGAACCACGGCATACTGATGGATCCGTAACGTATGAGTTCTTTCAATTACACGCAGCTCCCGGGTCGGCGTGAAACCCGCCCTTTCCAATGTCTCCCACAATGGATTCTCATAAGCAGCAATAATTTCATGCGCAGCATTGATAAAAACAGGAATATGTTTGTTTCCAATTTCAAGACATATTCGAGCCATATCCAGCACATTACTGGGTCGCACAACAAGGCAAGGACAAGGTAATATCCGGACAACAATACGCAGTTCTTCTGTTTCGATCAGAATATCACCATCAAACAAGGACTCCTTCCCAAGATTTTTAAAACCAATTTCACGTCCCTTAACGGTGAATCCACGGATCACACGTTTTTCAGTATCGAACCATTCAAGTTCCAAAAAATCAAGTTCTAAAGATTTTTGATTTATATCGTCGGTCCAAATATTACCCTTAATGTCTCTTGCTAACAACATAAATAGCGAATTAGAATAAGAAATAACGCTGTGCCATCGGAAGGTCTTTCAACGGCTCACAGGTCGCCAACACGCCGTCTACCGTCACTTCATAAGTCTCTGGATTAACCACGATATTTGGTGTCGCATGATTGTGCACCATATCCTTTTTCATCACCGTACGACATCCCTCTACAGGCAGGCATTTTCGTGATAGATTTAATTTTTGGATATTTCCATTCTCTAAAGACACTTTCGAAACGAAATTGAAACACAGTTTTGAAACGGCTTTACCATAATTACCAAACATCGGTCTATAGATAATGGGCTGTGGTGTAGGAATTGATGCATTGGCATCTCCCATTTTTGCTCCCAAAATCATACCGGCTTTAATGATCAACTCAGGTTTTACACCAAACAATTCCGGCTTCCAAAGAATCAAATCTGCATACTTCCCTTTTTCAATTGATCCGATATATTGATCAATACCATGTGCTTTAGCAGGATTGATCGTAAATTTGGACACATAACGTTTAACACGGAAATTATCATTTTCTTTGCCCTGATCTTCCGCCAAAGGACCACGTTGGATTTTCATCTTATGCGCGGTTTGGAATGTACGCGAAATAACCTCTCCTACTCGCCCCATAGCTTGACTATCTGAACTCATTATCGAAAATACGCCCATGTCTTGCAAAATATCTTCGGCAGCGATAGTCTGTGGACGAATACGCGAATCTGCAAAGGCTACGTCTTCTTTCACATTTTTATCCAAGTGATGGCAGACCATCAACATATCCAAATGTTCTTCCGCTGTGTTTACCGTAAACGGCTTCGNNTGGCGATCTTAATAATATCCGGAGCGTGCCCACCGCCTGCTCCTTCCGTATGGAAGGTATGGATAACACGGCCATCTATCGCGGCCACAGTATCCTCCAGGAAACCTGCTTCATTAAGTGTATCTGTGTGGATGGCAACCTGTACATCATATTTATCTGCAACTTTCAATGCAGCATCAATAGTAGCCGGTGTCGCCCCCCAGTCTTCATGAATTTTTACGCCAAGAGCCCCTGCTTCAATCTGCTCCTCTATTGGTTTTGTAGTAGAGACGTTTCCTTTTCCGAAAAATCCAACATTGATAGGTAAGTTTTCAAAAGCTTCAAACATGCGTTCGATATACCACTTCCCTGAAGTCACTGTCGTTGCCAGCGTTCCATCTGCAGGTCCTGCACCACCACCAATAAAAGTAGTGACACCAGAATATAGGGCTGTTTCAATCTGTTGCGGCGAGATAAAGTGAATGTGTGTATCAATACCACCGGCAGTTAGAATATAGCCTGCGCCACCATGTACTTCCGTAGACGCACCGATGATCATGCCCTCGGTTACACCATCCTGTACATCTGGGTTTCCAGCTTTACCAATACCGACAATTTTGCCATCCTTAATACCAATATCACCTTTTACAATACCCCAATGGTCGATAATAATGACATTAGTGATACAAAAATCCAGCACACCTTCATCACGCAAAGCACGAGCCGATTGCCCCATACCGTCACGAATAGTTTTACCACCACCGAATTTATTCTCCTCACCATAGACATTGAAATCTTTTTCAATCTCAATAAACAACTCTGTATCGGCCAAGCGGACTTTATCTCCCGTAGTGGGGCCAAAAAGTGCAGCGTATTTGTCTCTTGGGATATAAAGCTCCCCATCGATATATTTTACTGATGATTTATCTAAACCTAGTTTATCTAAACCAAGCGCATGTAGACCAACTGTAGTACCCAATGTTGTGAGTCCTACGACTTTAATCCATTCGCGTCTATTCCATCCTCCCATAGTTACTTCGATTGTCTGAATTTTAATTTTTTCATTTTATCAATGGCTTTGGTTTTAACCGATTGATCTGTGTATTTTCCATTTGTCAATCCATTAAAGCCATGGATCTCCTTACTTCCACCAAATTCGACCAAGACCACTGATTTCTGTTCTCCTGGTTCGAAACGAACAGCTGTACTTGCTGGAATATTCAAACGCATCCCGAAAGCTTTCTCCCTGTCGAATGAAAGTAACTTGTTCGCTTCAAAGAAATGATAGTGAGAACCTACTTGAATCGGTCTATCACCTTCATTTTTCACAACAATGCTCGTGGTTCTGTGCCCAACATTAGCTTTGATTTCTTCTTTTTTTAAAATGTATTCTCCTGGAATCATATCATTCAATATTTATTAACGAATAGGATCATGGACAGTTACCAATTTAGTACCGTCCGGAAAAGTAACTTCGATCTGTACATCATGGATCATTTCGGGAACACCCTCCATGACTTGACTCCTTTTCAATAAGGTGGTGCCATAAGACATTAAGTCCGCTACAGACCTACCGTCTCTAGCTTCCTCCATAATCTGGGCACTGATGTAAGCAATACACTCCGGATAATTTAATTTTACCCCGCGTTTCAATCGCTTAGCTGCCAATTCGCCGGCTAAATGCAATAGCAGTTTTTCTGTTTCTCTCGGTGTTAAACGCATAAAGAATAGTTATTTATTATTTTGTTAAAGGACCAGTTACAAGACTGGAATGGTAAAATAAGCTCCAAAGGCCAAACGGTTGTACTGACTCTTAGCCATATCCATATGGCCCTTATAATTGACTGTATTACNNCGATTATGGAATGGCTTGTGCTGTAAAGCGGCAAAAAAGGTCCAGTTTTGACGGAAATTTTCCCCCAGTTGATCATCATCTCTTGATCCCGCGATCTCATAACCACCTTTTAAAGCGACTTCCCATTTTTTATCCAAAAATTGATCATAGCGTAGTATGGCCGAGCCATAATTCACATCTTTTGCCAATACCCGATTTTCGCCGGTTCTACCATAAAATTCATTGATTGCTGAAGATGCAATCATAGCATGATCAACAGCAAGATAAGAGTACTGTACATCGAGATAAAGCATCTGTTTTGCCGTTTTGAATTTATTTGCTAGTGAAACCGAATGATTGGTATTTCCTTTTGCAAATTGGGAGATATTGTAGGACCATTTGGTATTGATCTTTTTATCCATAAATGCGCCCACCCATGTAAAATAGGCTCCCATAGGCACACTAGAACGCTCCAAATCACCTACTGCAAAACCATTTTTTGTATGAAGTTCCATAAAACTATCATTCGTTGTATTGTAGATCTGAGCATGCAACGAATGATTTGGATTGACTTCATAGGACAACATCCCTCCAACAACAAAAAGGTTTAGTATACGGTCGACATAGTCGGTAAACTTATATTCATAAATTGGGTTATTTTCAAACTCATAACTCCCGACCATCGCACTTTGCTTACCCGCAGTTACGGACCATTTCAGATCCTTTCCAAACTTGTACTTGATCAATGCCATGTCCAATGCTCGGGATCCATTATCCTGGCTTGTTGGAGCAAATGACCGATTCAAACGAAAACGCACCTTGTATGAAAGTCGCTCATTATAGTCTCCACTCATTAAGATACGGGCATCATCAAGGTTTGCTTTACCCTGCGATGAGCCGTCCCCATTGTCGACTTGCAATCCAGCACGCAACAAAACATCCAATTGAAATGATTTTGCTCTCGCCGGTTCTTTAAGCAACAAGCTGTTTCTCTGCGTCGCAATGGAATCTGTCTTGATCTGATCTTGAGCATATAATGTAGCGATCCCAACCCCAAGCGTTGTAAAAAGTGAAAGTGTTTTTTTCATCCTTATATTTTGTTCCTATATGGTGAGGAAGCCATCTTGTATTTTCAAACGCCGATACGATTTGAAAAATCAAGACAGATCCATGAGATATACTTATCTCCCGTACAAGTATATCTCAGCCACCTAAAAATGGAATAAGGATGAGATTAAAATGAAATTAGAAAGGTGTTTTAGGGATTGTTACGACGACTAGTGTCCCCTGACCTTCTGTTGAATTCAGCATAAGTTCGGCTCCATGGAGATCAAAAATGTTTTTGGCCAAAACGAGCCCTAGGCCGTTTCCGTAAATATCGCCCACATTAGAAGCGCGGTAAAAGGAAGTAAAAATATGAGGTTGATCCTTTTTCGGAATTCCAATACCTTGGTCAAAAACCTTAATTGTAATATTTTTGCTATCGCTACTGATTGCGACGCCCACCTGTTGTCCGTTGCCATATTTAAATGCATTGGAAATTATATTGCTAAAAGCAATAAAAAACAGATCAGGATTAGCTGAGACCGTCAGTTCATCGCTATCTTCCGGTATTTCTGTGAGATCAAAAGAAAGTTTTAGCTCTTTATGGATACTCTTCTCCGCTTTGTAAATTTCATAGAGTAATTCATCTATTCGAATAATTTCCTTATTATCTACTTCGCCTTTAAATCCCATGCGGGATAATTGGAGGAGGTTATTGATGATCAGCTCCATCTTATCTGCATATTTAGCAATCGTCTCCAAAGAAAAGTAAGCTTCATGTTCCTTTGACAAAAGTTGCTGTGCCAATTCCGCCTCGCCACCGATAATTGTAAGCGGAGTTTTCAAGGAATGCGAAGCATTTCCAATAAAACTTTGTTGGGATTGAACAGAAATATCCAATCGACTAAGCATGGAGTTCAAGTTTGTAATCAAGACTCCCAACTCATCTTTTCCATTACTAAATTTGCTGAAAAGGCGATGATCCAGATGTGCGATGTCAACCTTATCCAGATCATTGTTGATATCTTTAATAGGCTTTAATAACCGGTCAGCAAAATAGAAGGACATTAAGACGATCAAAAAAATAGCTAATACACCGCCTGTAACCAACGTACGATCCAGTTGACGCTGTTCATCATGACCATAATCATCGATTCCCTCGGATATAACAATTAGATTCTCACGATGGAGATAATCTGGGAAGAAAACAGCTACAAATGCAGTCTTACCATGCATATATTGTCCTTTTCCGTTTCGGATTACATCGGTATAAAATCCTTTTGGCATAGGAAGCTCGGGACGGAACTGAACACTATCACTTCCCTTAACAACACGGATGAGGTGATCTGTCCCCTCTGACAATTGTTTTAGGTACTTACGTTTTACCTGAATATAAAGTTCTCTGTTTTCATCCTTCTGATGGACAATATGGTCTCCAACAATGACTGCATTCTCTTCAAGCCGGTGAAAAAATTTGGTTTGCAGACTGTCGTAAGTGAAATAAGATACATAAATGGCAAAAACAACAAGCAGCAAAGTGCTGATGATAGAAAATAAGAGTACAATTTTAGTCCTAATTTTCATGACGGATTACATAGCCCATACCGATCACTGTATGGATAAGTTTGCGTGAAAACTGTTTATCGATCTTTTTCCGCAAATAATTCACATATACGTCAACAACGTTAGTACTTAAATCGACATCCATCCCCCATACCTCCTCTAAAATATCGATTCGGCTCAATACCTTATTGCGATTGAGCATTAAAAACTCAAGTAAACGAAATTCGGTGGCAGTGAGAATAATAGGAGAATTGGCGCGTTGAACCGATTTACTATCTCTATCCAACTGAAGATCGTCAAACACCAGTATATTTTTCTGTTCGGTAACCGTCTTCGATTTACGGCTATAGCGGCTGATTCGAGCCTTCAATTCCTCTAAGCGAAATGGTTTGGTCAAGTAATCATCTGCATCTCTGGCAAAGGCCTCAACGATATCTTCTGTTTGATTTAAAGCTGTTAGGATAATAATGGGAACTTCATTATTCGACATTCGAATATTTTTACAGACATCTAAACCGTTCATTCCGGGCAGCATCACATCGCATAGGATGAGGTCATAGCGATTAAGTCCGGCCATTTTTAAACCGGTATATCCATCCATGGCAATACTGATATGATAGCCTTCTTCTTTTAAGCCTCTTTCGATCAATGATATGACGGATGGTTCATCCTCTATAAGCAACAGTTCCACAGATATCTTTTTTAAGCAGTAAAAAATTCGAGGTTTGTAAAATACAAAATTAACAGTTCAACTTTTGTCAAAAGACGTTTTTCTCAATTTATTTTCTCTCTTTCTTGACGATTATATGATATTAAACATCGAAATAGGATCAAATTCACTCAAAATCTTTCTGAATAACTTGAAAAACAGACTGCACTCACGAAGGGAGGACCTCAATAATTTTTGTTATATTGGCACCAACGGGAAGTTTATCAAGAAATATGAAGAGTAAGCCACAGATATTCCACTTATCAACATTACATCGTGGAAAATACATGTTGATTTTGTTAGTGTCAATCTTTGTGATTGGAGTAGGGATGTCTAAGGTTCCCATACAAGAAATCCTCAAGATTATCATTGCTCTTTTAATGGTTCCTTTAGCATTATATCTGGCTATCAAATGTTCTACCTTGTCAACAACTTGGGTTTTGGATGATAATACACTTCAGATAAGCAATGCGAAGAAAACGATTGTTTTTTCGTTGAATCATATTTCCCACATACGTAATCTAAAACGATCTGGAGGAAATTTGATAATTATTAACCAGAATAAAGGTCCTGCCTTTCGGACCTGGCGCAATAAATTATTTCAAAAAGAAGACGATCTTCCCTTACTAACAGAGGCTTTAAAAGCAGCCAACATCGAATATTATGATATGTAAGCGTCCTCGGTAACATTTGTTACAGGCTTTTGCTGAGGCAGTATGTACCTTTGTAACGTAAATAAGAATTTTGTTATGTTATTGGAATACATCAAACAACCGTGGCCCTGGTATATTTCAGGCCCCTTGATTGCGCTAGTCATGTACCTTTTGTTGAAACAGGGAAAAGATTTTGGCATGTCCAATAATCTACGTACCATGTGCACGGTACTAGGCGCCGGGAAAACGTCTTCTTTTTTTAGATTTGACTGGAAGTCCCAAGCATGGAATTTATTGGTCGTTCTTGGAACAGTGATCGGTGGTTTTATTGCCCACTATTTTCTGAGCGATGGCATGCCTACCAAAATCAATGAAAAAAGTATCACAGACCTTAAGGAGCTCGGCATCATCGACCATATACAGGGCTACCTCCCCGAATCTATTTTTACTTTTAATGGTTCCCTATTTCAGTTTTTAATTCTGAGCATCGGTGGAATATTAATTGGATTCGGCACACGTTATGCGGGCGGATGTTCTTCAGGTCATGCTATTTCAGGTTTAAGCAATTTTCAGCTTCCTTCCTTGATTGCTGTCATCGGTTTTTTTGTAGGTGGAATCATCATGGTTCACTTCTTATTTCCACTAATTTTTGCATAAATGAAAGCACTAAAATTTATATTCATCGGCATACTGTTCGGGATTATCTTGTACAAGTCGGAGGCCGCATCATGGTATAGAATCTACGAAATGTTTCAATTTAGATCCTTTCATATGTATGGAATCATTGGAACAGCCCTAACAACCGCAATTATTATCGTACAGATAATCAAAAGGAAACAGGTCAAAGATAACAATCGAAAAACAATAGCATTCCATGACAAAGACAGAAGTATTACGCGATATTTGGTCGGAGGAACAATATTTGGTTTAGGATGGGCATTAACAGGTGCTTGCCCAGGACCTTTATTTGCCTTAATTGGTGCCGGTTATTGGACACTCGGAATTGTCCTCTTTTTTGCTTTATTGGGCACTTGGCTTTATGGCATATTACGAAATAAGTTACCACATTGACCGCCAAATACTTTATAATTAAACACCCTAGATATCGGGAATCTAACACCTGTACCAATATTCAAAATTTTAAGAACAGAAAATGGAATTAATATTTATAGCTGGTTTTATATTAGCTGTCTTGGTCGGGCTGTCAATGGGTTTGATGGGTAGTGGCGGAAGTATTCTAACATTACCAATCTTTGTTTATATTTTTCATATCGAACCTCAGTTTGCACTTGATTACTCCCTTTTTTCGATTGGGGTATTAGCGCTAGTGGGATCCATTTCTCCGCTCAAAAAACGTGAAATTGATTTAAAAACTACAGCAATTTTCCTCATTCCATCATTAATTTCCGTCTATTTGACGAAACGTTATCTTTTGGTGGCTATACCAGAATTGGTCCAGATTGAGGGTATAGAAATTTCCAGGAACCATATCATCATGTTATTATTCTCACTCGTGATTTTAATTTCTGCAACGGCAATGGTACGAGGAAACAAACAAGTTCAAATCAGCCCTTTTATGGGCGGACTGAGACAGTTATTGAAAATCATTTTGGTCGGATTACTCGTTGGGATCATGACAGGCCTGGTCGGTGCTGGTGGCGGATTTATTATTGTACCAGCCTTGGTATTATTATTGGGAATCCCCCTTAAACAGGCTATTGCCACATCGTTATTCATCATCGGATTAAACGCTTCATTTGGTTTGATCGCTAATTATCATTTTTTGGAGCATATGGATTGGTTTATATTAACTACCTTTACGTTAATCACTTTAATAGGCCTCCAAATTGGTTCCAAATGGAAGGACAAGCTGGATGCAGTAAAATTAAAGAATATCTTCGGGTATTTTTTGAGCAGCATTGGCATTCTAATCTTTGTCTTCGAAATCATTCAATTTGTAAATCATTAAAATCACATAGTATGTTTTTTCAACACATTTTCGAATCATCTTTAGCACATTCGAGTTATATCGTTGGTTGCCAAGCCAAAGGTGTCGCTATTGTCATTGATCCTAAAAGAGATGTAGATACTTATCTGGAGATCGCAAAAAAGAACAATCTAACCATAACACATATCGCTGAAACACATATACATGCCGACTATCTCTCAGGCACATTAGAATTAAGTGCATTGACTGGTGCCCAAACCTATCTATCCGATGAAGGCGGAGAGGATTGGCAATATGAATTTCCTCATATCGGACTAAAGGATGGAGATCAGTTTCAGGTTGGAAATCTAATTTTTAGAGTCGTTCATACGCCTGGGCACACACCCGAGAGTATTAGTTTTGTATTGATCGATACACCGGCCACCATGGAACCTGTCATGATCTTCACTGGGGATTTTGTATTTGTTGGTGATATTGGGCGTCCAGATCTACTGGAAAATGCCGCTGGATTGGTTGGAACCAAAGAAATCGGTGCTCATCAGATGTTCCAGTCCTTAAAGTACTTCCGAACGCTACCTGATCATATACAAGTATGGCCAGCACATGGTGCTGGATCTGCTTGTGGAAAAGCCCTCGGCGCTGTCCCTAGTTCTACGGTTGGATATGAAAAAATACGAAATTGGGCCCTTCAATATCAAAATAACGAAAGTGCTTTCGTAAAAGAACTTTTAGAAGGACAGCCCGAGCCGCCACGCTATTTTGCCATGATGAAAAAACTCAACAAAATAGCGCGGCCGGTGCAAACAACAATACCCCACTACAACAGGTTAAACAATGAAGCCTTTGTTGATTTATACCACAATGGAACAACGATAATAGATACTCGACATAAGTTTGACTTTGCCAAGGGATATCTCCCCAATAGTATCAATATTCAGAACAACAAAACGTTTAATACTTGGGCCGGTTGGATACTTAATTATACAGAGCCTTTCATCCTTATTGTTGAAGAAAGTCAATTGGATGATGTTGCCCGTAAGCTTATGCGCATTGGACTGGACAATGTCGCTGGGTATATTACTCCGGATACCATCCCGCATCTAGGGATTGCACTAGAGTATCAACAGCTCATCGATTTTGAGGAAATAAAAGCTGCATTGGAGAAACCCGACACACAAATACTCGATGTGCGCAATACAAACGAATTTGCAGAAGGACATTTACCTCATGCAACACATCTCTTTGTAGGAACACTTGTAGACAATCTTCATAGAATTGACCCAAACAAACAGCTTTACTTGCATTGTCAATCTGGAGATCGGGCAACTATAGCGGCTTCCCTATTGGCAAAAAATGGAATCAAAGAGGTCAACATATACAGTCCTTCCATCAATGAATGGAAAATCAAAGGGGGGAAATTAGTATAATTGCATACACTTATTACAACAAAGATCCCAAAATAATATCCTGGGATCTTTATTGTAATATCTAATCAAAAATTTGACAGTTACCGACAATAGAAAGTATAGCACCATGATCCCAACTCCTGTGTGGAATCTATTTTTTTGCTACAAACTATTTCTATTAATACGCAGAAATTCGATGACCTCATCCTTTTTTTCCTCCATCTTACCTTTCTTCTCGACAAATTGATGGTTATATATAGTTAAGTACTGATGATCGTCCGTATCAGACTCGTAAATTTCGGCAGTAGCAAAAGAGAAATGCTCTTCTTCATCGGAAAGCTGGTCATAGACATAGGCGAAATTATGATTACCTAAAGAGCTCGCAACCGCTTCTTTATCATCCACAAATTTTAACCTTCCGGGCAATGCTCGTTTAGCCATCCATACGTCATCCTTTTCAGAAAAAGGGTAAATCGTAATACCACGAAGTGTCAATATTATGGGTGTGATTAAAATAATACCCATTTCAATCGCCCAAACTGCCCAGAGCATACCTCCAGAAACCGGGCTTTTTTTCAAAGTGAAGGTTCCGACTTCATTCAGATCCTGCATTGCTTGCCAAATAAATGATGGATGCAGGAAAAATGCTTTGAAACCCTCTAAATTAAAAGAAGATTTTACCCAGGTATCTCCACCCATTGTTCCTTCGGCATTATACATTAAAGAAACAAATAAAGCCCACTGCGCATAAAATCCCAAGAATGCAATCAGTAGCGTAATCAAAATGGCAAGCCCTTTATTTCTTAATTTCCATTGCTTGAAGCAAAAATTAAGCACAAAAAATATTCCTGCACCAAAGCCTAATGTAATAAATACATTGAAATAGATAATGGGAATAAACCATTGTAACGCGATATAGACAATTGCGAGAACAATGGCTCCGATAGTACCTAACACAAGAGAGCCAATTAATGCCAATGCTGGAGCCTTTCCCGAGGGCTTATAATATAGATTTTCCATAAAAAATAGTAAAATTGATTTTTAACTCAACAGATAAGCCTACCTACCAAAACCAAGCCAATTCTCGTGTAGAATGTAAGCTTTCGTCAAGATTTGATGACATTAACCGCTGAAACCTTGTTTAAGTGACATTTATTAATACAATTTTGTAGTTTTGGAGCATGAAAATCAAAATTATATCCTTTTTTACACTTCTATGTGTAATAAATATTTGGGGGGCAGCGGCGAAGGCCCAAAGGAAAGGATTCTGGCAACAGAAAGTTGACTACACCATGGACGTCAACGTAGATGAAAAAGCATATCAGTACGATGGAAAAATGACCTTGAAATACAGTAATAATTCAGGGCAGGCTTTAAACAAAGTATATTTCCACTTATATTTTAATGCTTTTCAACCCGGATCAATGATGGATTACCGCTTAAAAAACATCAGTGATCCCGACAAACGAATGGTCACAAATTTAGGTACAAAAGAAAAACCGATATATCAGAGCCGTATCGGCGAGCTCAAGGCCAATCAGATTGGTTATCAAAAAATCAAGAGCTTGACAATGAACGGGGCCAATACCTCTTTCAAGATAGATGGAACGATCTTGGAAGTCTCTTTACCATCGGCGATCCAAGATGGTGAAACAGCAAGTTTCAATATGGAATGGACAGCTCAAGTTCCAGAGCAAATTAGGCGAACTGGTCGAAATTCTGCGGAAGGCGTGGCACTTTCTATGGCACAATGGTATCCAAAAATGGCTCAATTTGATGAATTCGGCTGGCATTTGGATGAATACACAGGACGTGAATTTATTGCACCTTTTGGTAATTTCGACGTTACCATACACCTCAACAAAAATTATGTAGTCGGTGCCTCAGGTGTTCTTCAAAATCCATCGGATGTCAAAGGTTATCAACAGAAAGCGAAAGTAAAAGCAGTCGACAATAAAGCCACTTGGCACTATAAAGCTCAAAATATCCATGATTTTGTATGGGCTGCAGATCCAAAGTTTGTCGTCGATTCTGCTTCAAGTAAAAACGGGATAAAAGTATACACGGTTTTCTTACCGACAGACAAAGAAGTCATCTCAAATTGGAAGACTGCAATAGGCCTATCTACCGAATTCTTTGATTTCTGTAGTGTAAAATTTGGCAAGTACCCATGGCCTACCTATACCATTATCCAAGGTGGAGATGGCGGAATGGAATATGGTACTGCTACCCTTATCACAGGTGGACGTAATCTAAAAAGTCTTGTCGGAGTTATATTTCATGAATCTGCCCACTCTTGGTACCAACAATTATTCGGCATCAACGAAACCGTAGACGAATGGTTTGATGAAGGTTTTACTTCTTACGTAGAAGAACTAGCTATGCAGCATATCTTTGAAAAGAGAGGCGCCATTGCATCCAATCCACAGATAGACGCCTACCGTGCTTACTACAAACTGGCGCTTTCAGGCAAGGAAGAACCCATGAGCCTATTAGCAGATTACTACAACACTAATTATGGTTATAGCAACGAAGCTTACAACAAAGGGGCTGTATTAGCCGAACAATTGGGGTATATTATTGGTCAAGAAAATTTAGAGAAAACTTTCTTGAAATTTTATGATATCTGGAAATTTAAACATCCGACCCCAAATGATTTCAAACGTGTTGCAGAAGAGGTATCTGGAATAAACCTGAAGTGGTATTTTAATTTGTTTATTAATACGACTCGTCAAATTGATTATGCCATTGATAAAGTGACCGATACAGAAATTCAATTGGCTAATAAATCAAATCTAGCCATGCCATTAGATGTATTGGTAGAATATACAGATGGAAGTAAGGAGTTATTTTATATTCCATTGCGTGAGATGCGTGGAGAAAAACCAGAGGAACATTTTGAGATCTATAAAGGTATTAAACGGACCGTACTTCAAGATTGGTTTTGGACTAATCCAAGTTATACAATTCAAGTGTCAAAAGCACCTAAAAGTGTAACGATAGATCCCTCGCTACGATTGGCAGATATTGATTCAGCAAACAATAGTTTCAGTAAATAATAATCAAAGATCATCTGAGAAAATCAGATCCATTATCACAGATTATTGAGCTAAACTGTTTCCAATCCGTTTAATAGACGTCCAGATTGGAAACAGTTTTCTATATAAATCTTCCTGGCCCTCTTCACAAATCTTTCGCTAGCGATTCTTCAAAATAAGTTCAAAATATGGATCCCAAGTTCGATAGTCTTTCATTGCAGCCGAATTTTACCGACGACTTCATAAATAAATCCTGGTAAAAAGAAGGGTACTAATTGGTATATTTGTCTATGATTTATGTCCATATCCCCTTTTGCAAACAGGCCTGCCACTACTGTGACTTTCATTTCAGCACATCATTACAATACAAAAGCGAAATGATCACTGCCCTGTTGCGAGAAATTGAACTTAGATCTCCTTATTTGGAAGATAAAAAAATTGAATCTATTTATTTTGGTGGCGGAACTCCTTCCCTATTGGAAGCAGAAGAGATCATGCGGATCATTGATGCGATAGCCAAGCATTTCGATATTGCCAATCAGGCCGAAATTACTTTGGAAGCAAATCCAGACGATCTGAATGCCACAAAAGTGAATAGCCTTAGAAATACGCCAGTCAATCGATTCAGTATAGGCATACAGTCTTTTTTTGAAGAGGATCTCAAATGGATGAACAGAGCACATAATCAACAAGAGGCAGTCGCTTCTATCATGCGTGTACAAGATGCAGGATTCGAAAATATCACATGTGATCTCATCTATGGTTATCCGCTATTAACTGATGAGAAATGGCAACACAATATGCAACAGCTGATTGATTTTGAGATCCCGCATATTTCTTCCTATTCCATGACAGTCGAAAGTAAGACGGCCTTGGATCATTTTATCAAAAAAGGTTTAAGTCCGGCAATAAATCCAGATCAAGCGGCAGATCAAATGAGTTTTCTAATTAATACATTGAAAACTAGGGGATATGAGCAATATGAAATCTCTAATTTTGCGCAAAATGAACGTTACGCACGTCATAATACAAATTATTGGAAAGGGACACACTATCTTGGCATCGGCCCTTCTGCGCATTCATTTAATGGAGTTTCAAGGTCATGGAACATCTCCAACAATGCAAAATATATAACATCCATCAATTCAAATCAACTTCCCTTTGAGATTGAAGAGCTGTCAACTTTGGATCAAATCAACGAATCCATTATGACTTCACTAAGAACAATGTGGGGGCTAGATTTAAATAATATGGAACGTAAATTTGGACAATCTGTTAAAAATCGAATATTGTTGGAGTCTGCGCCATTTTTAGCAGACAAAAGTCTCATTGTGGAGGAAGATAAACTAAAATTGACCGATGCAGGAAAATTGATAGCAGATCGTATTATGTCGGATCTATTTATTGTAGAAGATTAATAAATTTAAGGCACATATTTTAAAAATATAACAATCAAAGCAGGTATAACATTCATAAAATTATGAAAATGAAAATATAAATCATTTTTTAATTCGGATTGTGTTATGTTTGTCCCATAATCCATTATAAAAATATGATGTCACACAAGCCATCTTTTGACCAAGAGATCAAAAGTTACAAAGAGCAGCAAAATGCTGCTGTAAGCTTAATCCAAATTGTAAGTAATCTTTGGTACAATCATGCTGTTGAACTCGTTTTTTTCCGAAAGCAACTTATCGATGTAAAATCCAGTTCAATTCTAAATCTGCTTCAGGAGAGTGCAACTTTTACCGAACGACCATTAAGCATATTTGAAACCCTTTCTGTCGCTCAAGCCTTAGAAAAACTCGTCCTCAGTCCTGCACGTATTGACATTGGAAAACTCACCTTCCAAGTTAAAAAAAATGTTATCCCCACGGACATCCTGCCCCGTTTTATCAGCAGTGAATTAAAGGACATCGATCAACAACAAGAGTTCAAGCCTCGAGATGTAGTCCTTTACGGATTTGGTCGCATTGGTCGCTTACTCGCGCGGGAGCTCATCAATAAAGCTGGTGCTGGGCAGCAACTCCGTCTACGTGCTATTGTAACACGGGATGCTAATGATGCTAAATCCTTATTGAAAAGAGCTACATTACTGAAAAATGATTCAATACACGGCAAATTCGAAGGAGAGGTTCAAGCTGACCTAGCAAATCAGGCCCTTATTATCAATGGAATTACCGTTCATCTCATTTCCGCCAAACAACCTGAAGAAATAGATTATACTTCTTATGAAATATACAATGCCTTGGTAATTGACAATACAGGTGCTTTTCGAGATGAAAAAGAGCTCAGTCGTCACCTGCAATCCAAAGGCGCTGCTCAAGTTTTATTAACAGCGCCTGGGAAAGGAGTTCCAAATATTGTATATGCGGTCAACGAGAAAACTGTTGATCTGAAAAAGCATTTTATTTTTTCCGCCGCCTCCTGTACAACGAATGCCATATCCCCTGTCCTGGCTGTACTAGAGGATAGGCTAGGCATTGAAAAAGGTCATATTGAAACCATACACTCCTATACCAATGATCAGAATCTTGTCGACAATATGCACAAGAAATCTAGAAGAGGTCGCAATGCAGCACTAAATATGGTGATAACAGAAACGGGCGCAGGGAATGCTGTTTCAAAAGTACTACCATCATTGACCGGCAAACTAACTTCCAACGCGATTCGGGTTCCGGTCCCAAATGGATCATTGGCCATTCTAAATCTAGAAATCAAATCGATCACCACAATCGATGAAGTAAATGAAGTATTAAAAAATGCGTCCCTACACGGTGACTTCGTTGAGCAGATTAAATTTTCAAAAGATAGCGAACTCGTTTCATCAGATATCATCGGTACGACTGCAACTGCAATTGTAGACGCTCCTGCGACCATTGTTTCAGGTGATGGTAAGAATGTCATTCTTTATGTTTGGTATGACAATGAACATGGGTATTCACATCAGGTGATGCGACTATCGCGGCATATTACTGGTGTTAGAAGATATACTTATTATTAAAAGGCGGTATTTTAGCTTATAAAAGGCGGTTTCCAAACCGTCTTTTATATTTTCATCTCATTAGTTTTAAGGTATTTCATGATAATTGGTGTCGCACCAGCCTTTTGCAATACATATTCCCGCGCCAATTGTCCAGCTTCTTGACACATAGAACGATTTTGTAATCGTTCAAATACGCTTTTCAGTTCATTCAGATTAGTGATAGAGAAAGCCGATCCATTTTGCACCAAATCCTTAGCTTCTTGAAATTTTTTGAAATTTGGCCCAAAAAGGACAGGTATTCCATAAGTCGCGGCTTCGAGGGTGTTATGTATACCTACGCCAAATCCGCCTCCAATATAGGCCATCTGGCTATAGCCATATAGTGAAGATAGCATTCCAATATTATCGATCACAAGAATCTTTGATTCAGCAATCTCAGTAGCACTGTAAGAGGCCATCTTTGAAAACCGAAGTGCCCCTGGCCAAAGGTTAAAAATACTTGCTAGATGAGAGTCATTGATTTCATGAGGAGCCAAAATCAGCTTATAATTTGGATAATGCTGCAACAATTCTTTCAAAATCTGCTCATCTTCGGGCCAAGTACTACCAGCTATTAAGGCTGGTTTTTCGTGAGCAAATTGAATTATTTCGGGAATTGCTTTTCTGGTTTTAGGCAGATCGACGACCCTATCGAAACGTGTATCTCCAGCCAATCCAGCATTTCGTATACCCAATTCCTTCAACAAACATACGCTTTCTTCATTCTGAACAAAAAAATAGGTTACATAACTCAAAATCTTTCGAAAAAAAGCTCCGTAAACTTGAAAGAAAATCTGCTCAGGTCTAAAAATCGCCGAGATCAGAAATAAGTGAATCGAGCGCTGATGTAATCCTTCAAAAAAATAATACCAGTATTCATATTTTGTGAACACTGCGAACCTAGGATTGACAAGGTCTAAAAAAAGTCGGGCATTTTTTTCTGTATCATAAGGAAGATAAAAGACATAATCCGCTAAATGCGTTTTTTTTCGAATTTCATAACCCGAGGGTGAATAAAATGTTACAATTATTTTATGATCTGCATAATAATTTTTTACAGCTTCCAAGACAGGTCTGCCTTGCTCAAATTCACCCAATGAAGCGAAGTGAAACCAGATATGTTTTTGAGAAGAATCAACCGTTTGTTTCATCTTAAAATACCAGTCTTTTCGCCCTTCCACCATAAGTCTAGCTTTCGTATGAAAAGGTGCCAAAATACGCAGTAAAAGTCCATAAAGAACGATTCCAATTGAATAAAGCAAACGCATATTTTTAAAATAATGTTTATCTTAGTCAAAGATATTAAACCCATTTCATTAAACGGAACCATTGAGTGGAAAATAAACATCGCAAAAGGATTTTGATAACAGGAGCGGCAGGTTTTCTTGGTTCACAACTTTGCGATCGCTTTATTGAAGGTTATCATGCTATTGAACTTGATTACCAGAGACCTCAACACATAAAGACTTTACTTACTATAATCAACAATAATGAACAAAAAAATATTAGTCACAGGTGGAACAGGATATATCGGTTCACACACAGTGGTCGAATTACATCAAGCAGGTTACGTTCCTGTTATCATCGATGATTTATCAAATTCAAACATCAAAATTTTAGATCAAATCGAAAAGATCATTGGTGTAAGACCCGAATTTCATCAGTTTGATCTTTGTGACACCGAAAAGGTCAATGAATTTGTAAAAAACAATACCGATATTTCAGGCATCATCCACTTTGCTGCTTCCAAAGCGGTGGGAGAATCTGTTCAAAATCCGTTAAAATATTACCACAACAATTTCTTTTCCTTAATCAACTTGTTAGAGTCTTACCAAAATAAGCCGATTAATTTTGTGTTTTCCTCAAGTTGCACCGTATACGGTGAGCCAGACCACCTTCCCGTTGACGAAAGTGCTCCAGTAAAGAAAGCGGCTTCTCCATATGGAAATACCAAACAAATTGCGGAAGAAATTCTTCAGGAGACTGCCTTGGCTTATGATAACTATAATATCATTGCTTTACGTTATTTCAACCCTGTTGGAGCCCATGAATCGGCATTAATTGGAGAACTGCCAAATGGTGTTCCTCAAAACTTACTTCCATTTATCACACAAACGGCTATTGGAAAAAGAGAGAAGCTAACTGTATTTGGTTCAGATTACGATACTCCAGATGGGTCTTGTATCCGCGATTATATCCATGTAGTTGATTTAGCTAAGGCTCATGTTGCTGCGATCAAATTGTTGGAACAGGGAAATCCAAATGGAAAATACGACGTATTTAACGTCGGCACAGGAAACGGCTACTCTGTACTCGAAGCAATAAAAGCATTTGAAAAAGCTTCTGGGCAAAAGCTAAATTATGAATTTGGCCCGCGTCGTGATGGAGATATCATCAAAGTATATGGAGATGTCACTAAATCGGCAAACCAACTGCATTGGAAGGCTGCGCTCGGCATAGACGAGATGATGGCTTCAGCCTGGGCTTGGGAGAAAAATCTGAAAGAGAATCCTTTGGATTAACATACGAAGCGTTCAATATGTACGATATTGAACGCTTTTTTCTCTGAGATTCAACCAGCGTTTCCGATCGCGTAACTTGGTTCACTATACCAGCTCCTTATCAGAAATATACTCCATGAGCAGCCCAGCTTGATCACCCAACTTCTTTTTTAGTCGTTGCATAGATTTTTTTATTGCGTCAGGGGTCACACCCAACACATTGGCAACTTCCCTGTTATTTAGGCCTAATTTTATAAGTACAATTACCCGTAAATTAGATTCAGTGACATCCGGGAATTTGGTCTGTATATCTTGCAGCAAATTGGGAAATTCTTTTACAATCAGAAGTTTAAATTCCTGCCATTTTTCTTCGGTGATAAGATGGGACTGCAGTAAAGTTTTTAATTCATCTCGATCTTTATCAACAGTACCTCCTTTTTCCTCAAGCATTGCGGAAAGCAGATTAATCTGTTCATTATTTCGTTTAAGATAGGCTACATATTCTTCAACCTGACTTTTTGAACTCGTCAATTCCCGATCCAATTCGGCTTTGGTATATTTTAGGTTAAGCAATTGGTATTCATAGTCACGAATACGCTTTCGGGCACGATAACGAACAGTATTATAAATAAAGAAAAATAAAACCAGAACAAATAAACTCATTATCAACCACAAACGTCTTTCAGCTTGCTTTTTCTTAATAACAGCTTGCGCCAGCGATAATTTATCCGCATACTTTTGCTTATCTGCCATAAATTTCAACTGGGACAATACAGGATCGCCATCGAGAAAACGAAGAGAATCTTGCAGGCGTTCGATTCTTCTACGTGCATTGAGCTCACGATCAAAATCTTTATTTTGTATCGCCAAATTCAATTTATGTATCTCGAGTTCAAGAATAGTTTTCTTATCATCAGACCCTGATAAGAGTGCTTCAGCTTCTAAAATCATCTGGCGAACGTCTTTGATTTCCTCCCTTGCAATATGGAGACGAATACGCATCATTAAAGCAAAAATAGTATTTCGATCGTTTCCAAGTGATTTCGAAATCTCAAGATCTTTATCCAAGAGCCGAAGAGCCTTTTGGTAATCTTTACTTCCCTCATAAATGGAGGCTTGATTTCCTAAAATTTTAGCATAACGCAAAGAATCGTTTTCGGAGAGTGCCAATGATTGTGCAAGCTCAAAATTTCTCATCGCCTGCAAGGTGTCACCCCCACTTTTCAGCGTCAATACGCCTAAATTATCTAAAATCTCAGCTTTCAATCGCGGAGAGATCCCCTCCTGCTGCTGTCCTAAATTTAAATATTTGATACCTGAAGTATAATCGCCAAGGGTTCCAAAAAAATACCCTAGCTTCTTATAAGTTTGTATCAAGTCTAAAACAAGTCCTTTGGGAATATCCTCAAGTCCTTTTTCACCTTCCAAGATAAAAGGTAGCGCCTCAGACGCCTTTAAGCATCTATAGAGATAGAAACCATACATCACCTTTACCCAAGTTCGTACATTCTGATAACTATAGCCATTTTCTAAGTCTAAAGCTTTCAAATAATATTTATCACTAAAACTATTTTTGGTACCTTCCTGGTTAAACGATTGATCTGCTAGCATACAATAATATATTGCCAATAGAGCCTTATCGTTTTTTCGAACTGCTTGATTAAAATATGGTGTGAGGTACCTGCTCAATGTCGAGCTAGAGGATTGGTGTTTCTGCGATTCCTGTATAATTGTTTCGTAAAAATTCTTCTCTTCCAAGGAGGAATTCGAATCCATCAAATCCATCCCACAAACAATTTGACAAGGCATAATCGTTAAGAAAAGGAGAATTAGCAAACATCGTGACATATCGGAATAGAAGTTGAATTTCACATTAAAAGTAAAAAATAATTTTAATTAAACCACCATAGGCCAAAATCAACCCTAACAAAACTAATTAACTAGGCAATAGCGGCTTTGACAAAGCATCACTTTTTGGACCTATCACAGACCAAACATCAAAAAATACATTGTGCCAAAAATATTATTTATCGGAAAAATGATAAATACGCTGTGGGGTAATAGCTTTAGTCAATGGAATATCATGTTCATTTTTATCTATAAAAATATCAACAGGATCAAAAAAAGAAAGCCCAATACGTTCTACATTAGCTTTACAGAACGCAAAGAAGCGGTCATAGAACCCTTTTCCATACCCTACACGATAGCCAGAAAGATCAAAGATCAACAAAGGAACTATAATCATATCGATATCTCGAGGTGCCACCTCAACTCCAGACACGGGTTCGGATATTCCCCATTCATTTGTTTCAAATCTTGTATGCTTATCCAATAGATAATGCTGCATCGAAAAATCATCAAAATTGGACCGGGACACAACGATTTCTATTTGAGGGAAAGATTTCTGTATATAATGTATTATAAGATAGGTATCCGGTTCATGATATTTCGCTATAGGCAGAAAAATATGTAAAAAATTCACAGTAGAAAGATCAATCGACCTAAATTGAGAAAGCAACATCTGATTGAGTTTTGCTTCTCTTTCCTTTGAGAGTTCGCATCTCTTGATTTTATATTCCGATCTAAGTTCTTTCTTTGATTTCATAACTCGCTATATATAGAAGACAACCTGTTTGACAAAATCCAGTTCGGTCTTTAAGTTTAAATAAGTACTGGTCCATAATGGATTTTGTAGGCCCCTGCATGTAATGTACAAAAGCCGCATAAAGATAAAAAAAACGGCCTTGTAGCGAGCGCTATCAAGACCGAATAATCAACCTAAACCTAAAATCTTTATATATTATTTTACGCGCTCGATATAACTACCTGTCTGCGTATCTACTCTCACTCTCTCACCTTGATTGATGAACAACGGAACCATAATCTCTACACCTGTTTCAACTGTAGCCTTTTTCAACGCATTTGTAGATGTATCTCCCTTCACTGCAGGCTCAGTATATGTAATTTCTAATTCAACACTTTTTGGCGCTTCTGCCATAATAGGCTCCTCACTTTCAAAAGCAATAATGACAGTCATTCCTTCTTTCAAAAAACGAGCTGAATCACCAAATAAAAATTTAGGAATATTAAATTGCTCGTATGTATTATTGTCCATTACAACGAAAAATTCCCCATCCTCATACAAGTATTGATAATCACTCGTTTCTACACGTGCTATCTCTACAGACTCGTCGACTCTAAAGCGATACTCAACTAATTTACCTGTTTTAACATTACGCATTCTAGCTTGATAAAATGCACGTAAATTACCTGGTGTACGGTGTATATATTCTTCTACGGATACTAATTCTCCGTTAAATCTTAAAATATTTCCTGATTTTACCTCTGATGCCTTAGCCATTCTTTGAATTGAACTTTAAACGGTTATCTCATTATTGAGTCGTCAAAAGTACAAAAACTAATTGTTTTATAAAAATTTCATTCGCTACTTTTTTATGGAAAGTATTCGTTCCAAATGAGCAATAAAACTAATCACGAAATTTTGTAAAGCTGCTTAACTCTCTTTTAATTTTATTTTATATGGATTGTGGCAGGGGGAAAACTGCATTTACATAGCTTCAAAATGCTTATATTCTCTGAGATTTAAAATCCAAAATTGAGATAGTTTTATCACAGAATCCATACTCTTTTTCTTGATTTGAACACACAACAAAAATACGGGTTTTCAATCTCGTATGATGAACTAAGTTAAGGTACCAAGCTTCTCCTTCGCTGTCCAAATTACTTGTAGGTTCGTCCAACAAAACTAAAGTTGAAGCGGAACAACAGGCTAACACGAGCTTTACGCGTTGTCGCATACCAGACGAAAAATATCTTATTTCTTTATCTAGAGCCTGTCTCAAGCCCAATAAATCGACTACATTGTCTTTATTAAAACCAGGGAGGTATTTTTTAAATTTGAAGTGAAAATCAATCAATTCTGCCAGTGTAAATTCTTCGATCAGTTCAATATAAGGTGCAGCTAACGATAATTCTTGATAGATTTGATCTATACTTAAGATGTCATCTCCATTTGTATAAATCAATTCACCGGCGGATGGTGTCAAGCTGCTCGAAAGTATTTTGAGGAAGGTAGACTTTCCTGAACCATTGTGGCCGAGGATGGCATAACTTTTTCCGGATTCGAAGGTATAATCAATATGCCTAAAAATCCATTCATTGTTATACCTCCTTCCAATATCTTTTAATGTAATCTTCAAATTCACCAAAATTGATCATTTGACTACATAGCTCTATTATTGAATCCTTTCATAATACCTCTTCCGGAGTTACGAATAAAATCCAAAATCTCATCACGAATTTCTGTTGCTTGATATTCAGCTTCAATAATTTCTATCGCTTTTGCTAAATTTCTATTTTGTACAAAAAGAATCCGATAGAGGTTTTGAATTTCAGCTATCTGCTCCTCCGAAAAACCTCTTCTTCTTAATCCGACAGAATTAATTCCAGCATAAGAAATGGGTTCACGGGCGGCTTTAACAAAAGGCGGAATATCTTTACGGACAAGTGAACCTCCGGTTACAAAAGCATGTGAACCTATTTTTACAAATTGGTGGACGGCGACCATTCCTGCCAATACAACATAATCACCTACTGTAATATGCCCCGCAAGCGTACTATTATTTGAAAAAACACAATTATCACCGACCTCACAGTCATGTGCAACATGACTATATGCCTGAATCAGGCAATTTTTTCCAATGACTGTTTTATATCGATCTTTCGTACCTCTATTTATTGTCACACATTCACGAATGGTTGTATTATCACCAATTTCAGCTGTAGTAACTTCCCCATCAAATTTTAAATCTTGAGGTTCTCCAGAGATTACCGCTCCGGGATATATTTTACAATTTTTCCCAATTCGAGCACCATCCATGATTGTCACATTTGAACCTATCCAAGTACCCTCACCAATGACGACATCTTTATAAATAGTGACAAATGGTTCAATGACCACATTTTTAGCAATTTTTGCCTCGGGATGAATATAAGCTAATGGCTGTATCATCTATACTACTTTAGTTGTTATTTACTCTTACGATCTGTGCCATAAGCTCTGCTTCACAGACGATCTTTTCTCCTACCATGGCCACACCTTTCATTTTCGCTATACCCCTACGAATCGGCTCCATTAAATCGCACCTGAAAATAACAGAGTCTCCAGGAGTGACCTGCGCTTTGAATCGCGCATTTTCGATCTTAAGGAATAAAGTCAGCCAATTTTCAGGATCAGGAACTGTTTTTAAGACCAAAATTCCTCCTGTTTGTGCCATAGCTTCGACCTGCAATACGCCTGGAAATAATGGTGCTCCAGGAAAATGCCCCATAAACAAATCCTCGTTCATCGTAACATTTTTCAATCCTACAACATGTGTTTCTGTCAATTCTAGAATTTTATCTACCATAAGCATTGGTTGACGATGGGGTAAAATCTTCATGATTTCAACTGTATCATACAATGCCGGCATATTGGGATCGTAAACTTTAATTTTTTTACGCGTTTTATCTTTCTTAATTTGCTCTTTGATCTTCTTTGCAAAAGCAACATTTGCGGCATGCCCTGGACGCGCAGCCATAATATGCCCCTTCAAAGGTCTTCCTACCAGAGCTAAATCTCCGACCATATCCAACAACTTATGTCGAGCAGGTTCGTTTTGATAACGCAACTGATTATTATTTAATATCCCCTCCTTAGCAACAGCGACCGTTTCCTTATGGAAAAGGTGTGCTAATTTTTGTAACTCTTCAGATGATGTTTCTTTATCAACAATAACAATGGCGTTGCTTAAGTCTCCACCTTTTATTAGTCCATGATCAACCAGCATTTCTAATTCATGCAAAAAGCAGAAAGTACGTGATGATGCTATTTCAGATTTAAAATCTTCAATAGATGTTATCGCGGCATGTTGACTTCCCAGCACAGGTGAATTAAAGTCAATCATACATGTCAAACGATAGCCATCCATTGGCATACCCAAAATTTCAACTTTACGATCAGGTTCAGCGTAGTGAATATTATTAGATATCTCGTAATAATCTCTATCGGCTTCTTGCTCATCAAACCCGGCCTCTTCAAGCAGCTTTACAAAAATTGCCGAACTACCATCTAATATTGGAATCTCAGGGCCATCAATATCAATGAGCACATTATCGATCTGTAAACCGATCAATGATGCCATCAAATGCTCAATCGTGCTTACACTTGCCCCGTTCTGTGTAATTGTCGTCCCTCTGGAAGTATCTGTTACATTATCTGCATCAACCAAAATTTCCGGTTGCCCTTCCAAGTCTACACGTCTGAACTTAAACCAGTGATTTTCTGGAGCCGGCTTAATCTTCATTGATACAACTTTACCTGTATGAAGACCTACTCCCGAAATTTCAACCTCGTTTTTGATGGTTCTCTGCTTTACATTCATTTCTAATAACATATTTTTAAATCAAAACTTCTTTTGACAAAACATCCCTCAAGTTTAATACTTCCCAAAAGAACCATCAAAACACGAATAAATATTTTACCGCAATTAAAGAATAGTTTATTTCAATGAAAAATGATTATTTCAATTTCGCTTCTACTAATTTCTCTAGTTCTTGGATCCTCTTTTCCAGTTCAGGGAGACGAGCAAATATAACATTGGATCTCAATTGCGGTTGATAGGCCATTACTGGAGTCCCCCCCCACTTCTTACCTTCTTCCTTAATTGATCTGTTGACACCTGACTGCGCTTGTATTTGAGATCCTTTTGCAACAACAATGTGCCCAACAACACCAACTTGTCCACCCAAAACAACATGTTCTCCTATTTTCGAACTTCCTGAAATACCCGTTTGTGCGGCAATAACCGTGTTTTTACCGATATCAACATTGTGTGCAATTTGAATCAAATTGTCTAATTTGACACCTTCTCTCACAATCGTAGCTCCCATAGTGGCACGATCAATAACGGTATTGGCACCAATCTCAACATGATCTTCCACTTGGACATAGCCGATTTGAGGCACCTTTTTATATGTCCCATCCTCTTGAGGAGCAAAACCAAATCCATCTGATCCGATTACCACCCCAGAATGTACAACAACATTTTCACCGATCTTGCAATCATGATAGATTTTCACCCCTGGATAAAGTGTAGTATTATCTCCGATTGTAACCTTATCTCCGATATAAACTTGTGGATAAATCTTCACATTATCTCCAATAGAAGCTCCTTTGCCGATATACACAGACGCGCCAATATACCCCCCTTTACCAACTTTAGCTTCAGAATGTATAAAATGAGGCTCTTCGCGTCCGCTTTTGTCAAGCCGAACTTCGTTATACATATGAAGAATGGTTGAGAATGCAGCGTAAGCATTCTTAACTCTGATGATTGTCAATGTGGATTTCGTCTCCTGCGTCAATTGCAAATCTTCATTAACAATAACGATTGAAGCGTCAGTTGTATAAATAAAATGCTCATATTTTGGATTTGACAAAAAAGATAGGTCGCCTTTTTTCCCTTCCTCAATTTTGGCAAGGTTACCTACAGTAACTTCTGGATTTCCTTCAATCCTTCCTTCTAATAATGTCCCTATTTGTTGAGCAGTAAATTGCATGGTACAAATCTATGTTTTTTTATTAAAAAATAACTATCTGGCGGAAGGATTTGCAATATATCCCACTTCTTTAGGGTAACACAATGCATATTTAGACACATTTTTCGATAATGCTTCTAAATTTCCAAGATCTGAGGCCTCCGTTATATCCACAAGCTCGCCAGATTTCAATAATATTCTAATTGGATCTTTTGAGGGATTATAAGCACGGTTATGAATTTCCTGTGTAAACACATAGTAATGCATATCCTCCTCATCAACACCTAAGCATTCCCTGACCCTCACCTTTACCGAATCAATTGTGGACGAAGTAAAAGGCTTATCACTCATAATTGAACGATACAAATCCCGTTTCATAATTCGCTGACACATTCTGCTCAAAATCTCATCCTCATGCTGTTCCCAAATCTTTATTGCAGACATAATATCTGTATCATCTAAACGAGTGAACCAGTCCAAATGTAACGGGTCATTCAAAAAATTACTTTTATCAATCTGTTGATTCAAAAACCATTGAAAAGCAGGTGTAGCAAAAAGCAATTTACCAGCTCCAGCCAGATACTTGGCTCGCTGCAGAATTTTGATCAACAACTGCTCTGCACCAATGACAGTCTTATGAAGGTATACTTGCCAGTACATCAACCGGCGTGCTATCAGAAATTTTTCTACAGAATAAAGCCCTTTATATTCTACCACAATTTCATCCTCAACCACATTCAGCATCTTTATGATTCGGTCAAATGAAATCACCCCCTCAGATACTCCGGTAAAAAAACTATCTCTATTTAAATAATCCATACGGTCAACATCAAGCTGACTTGAAACAAGTTGATGTAGAAATTTACGTTCATACCCATTATTAAATATAGTAATTGCTAGACTCAACCTTCCACCAAAATCTTGATTGATACGATCCATCAATAATGAGGATAAAAGCTCATGGGACACCCCCTCTATTAGACTATGCTCCAATGAATGCGAAAATGGACCGTGGCCTATATCATGTAATAATATGGCAGATAAAACAGCTTCCTCCTCATCTTCCGAAATCACTATTCCTTTACTCCGCAAGGTTTCCAATGCCATAGACATCAGATGCATAGCACCTATCGCATGTTGAAAGCGAGTATGTAAAGCACCGGGATAAACAAGGTGTGTCATACTTACCTGTTTAATATAGCGGAGTCGCTGAAAATAGGGATGCTGCACAAGGTCGAAGACCAATCCTGTAGGAATGGCTACAAATCCGTAGACTGGATCATTAATAATTTTATTTTTGTTCAATGTGGCGATAAATTAATCCTATTTTCAATACTATAAATATGAAACCTAGCCTTTTAATTAATAACCTATGGCTACTATTTAGTATAAACTTAAAACAAAGATAGTTAGTTCATCGTTAAGAAATGTTAAAAATAAAATCTAAAGCACGATATTTGCTTATGTTAGCACAAGATTGAAATCCATTCGACACAGGGGAGATTTTCTTTTGCTACACGGTTGTTTGCGTAGTATGCCCCTCTCTAGTAATAGACATATATAACAAAATGCAAAAAACACACATTCTTTGGGCTGATGATGAGATTGACTTTCTGAAACCTCACATTTTATTTTTAGAAAGTAAGGGATACAAAGTTGACACTGTTAACAATGGGAACGATGCTGTTGAGGCTTTTAAAAATGGTTTTTTTCATCTTATTTTTCTGGACGAGAATATGCCGGGACTTACTGGCCTCGAAACTCTTGCCATTATTAAATCAATAAATCCTACTGTACCGATTGTCCTTGTTACCAAAAATGAAGAAGAGCATGTCATGGAGGATGCTATTGGCTCCAAGATTGATGATTACCTCATCAAGCCTGTGAATCCGAAACAAATTTTGATGACAATAAAGAAACTTACTGAAAACAAGCGCATAGTCAACGAAAAAACTTCCATGGCCTATCAACAGGATTTTCGCAATCTAGGCATGATATTAAATGACAATCTTGATTTCAACCAGTGGTCGGAAGTGTATAAAAAATTGGTATACTGGGAATTGTCGCTCGAAAAGCTGGAAGACAACAATATGCATGAAATCCTTACTATGCAAAAGTCCGAGGCGAATATGCAATTCTCGAAGTTTATTGAAAACAATTATATTCAATGGATCAATCGTCCAGAAAATGCCCCAATACTGTCACATCAATTGTTCAAGAAAAAAGTTTTCCCTATACTTGATGAGGACAAATCGACTTTTTTTATTCTCATTGACAATCTCCGTTTTGATCAATGGAAAATTATAAATGAGGTAATTACGGATTACTTTAGACTTGAAGAAGAAATAAACTATTTCAGTATCCTACCAACCGCTACACAGTATGCCAGAAATGCTATCTTTAGTGGGCTGACACCACTAGAAATGGAAAAACGTTTCCCAAAGCTATGGCAGAACGACGAGGATGAAGGTGGTAAAAATCTATACGAGGACAAGTTTTTAGACGATCAAATAAAACGATTGTACCGCAAGCCCATAAAACATTCTTACACCAAAGTATTAACACTGGAGCAGGGGAAAGACGTCTTAGACAATCTCGGAAACTTCATGCACAATCAACTGAATGTATTGGTATATAATTTTGTCGATATGTTATCCCACGCGCGAACCGACAGCTCCATGATCAGAGAGCTAGCGAATGACGAAGCTGCTTATCGATCACTTACATTATCGTGGTTTGAACATTCGCCCTTGTTAGAAGCGTTAAAATGGCTTTCTCAAAAAAAGGTCCGTATAATAATCACGACCGATCATGGTACAATCCGCGTCAAAAAACCGAGTAAAATTGTGGGAGACAGAAATACCAACACAAATTTGAGATACAAGCAAGGGAAGAACTTAAATTATATAGAAAAAGATGTCTTCACAATCAAAAACCCACACGAAGCCCAATTACCAAAGCTTCATGTGAGTTCGACGTATGTTTTTGCAAAAGAAGATTCTTACTTCGTATACCCCAATAATTATAATCAATTTGTAAATTACTTTAACGGAACGTTTCAGCACGGAGGGATCTCTTTGGAAGAAATGATCATACCCTTTGCGACATACTTGCCTAAATAGTAATTTTGCATTATGGAAATTATCGTAAACTCGACAGCAGACCTGTCCGATGCCGCTCAGACACTATTGAATAATTTCCCTAAGGACCGGATCTTTCTTTTGTACGGTCCAATGGGGGCAGGGAAAACTACCTTTGTGAAATATCTTTGTAGGCAATTGGGGGTTGAAGACAGTACCTCTAGTCCAACATTTTCTATTGTCAATGAATACGAGTCTTCGAATGGCCCCGTATACCATTTTGATTTTTATCGTATAAAAGACGAACAGGAAGCCTTTGACTTTGGCTATGAGGAATACTTTTATTCTGGAGCCTACTGTTTTGTAGAATGGCCTGAGAAGATACCCAATCTCCTGCCAGAAGAAGCAAAGGAAATACACATCAGCATCATAGACGCTACGACCCGAAAAATAGCTATCCGTTAATCTATACTCTTTCATCACCTTTATGGCACATTCATCATCTTGTCAATATATTCCCTCCGATATTCACGTACCTGGATTGGCTGCAATTCATGCAGAGCACCTAAGTTTCTCATTCCATGAGAACAACGTACTATATGCTATTGAAAATGCGTCTTTTGATATCGAAGCAGGAAAAATAACAGCGATTATCGGAGAATCTGGAAGTGGAAAAAGTACATTATTGAAATTAATATACGGTTTATTGGAACCAACTGGAGGCTCTGTACGTTACGGAGGCTGGCAGGTACCTACACGGAAAGACAAGTTAATTCCCGGACACGATGCAATGAAGCTCGTTTCTCAGGGGTTTGATGACTTAAATACCTATGCAAATGTATGGGATAATGTCGCCTCTCAACTTCCCAACACAGACGTCAAGCGCAAACAAGACAAGACTGCAGAGATACTAGAAAGACTGCGTATAGATCATCTGGCAAAAAAAAGAGTAGCTGACATCAGTGGTGGAGAGAAACAGCGTGTTGCCATATGCCGGGCATTAATCAATGAACCAGAAGTTCTGTTAATGGACGAACCATTTAATCAAGTGGATGCTTCCTTTCGAGATACACTACAACAGGATATAAAAGACATTGTTAAGGAAACAGGATTGACCGTCATCCTAGTTTCGCATGACCCTACGGAGGTGCTTGCCCTCGCAGATAACCTGATTGTCATGAAATCTGGAAAAATACTGGATCAAAATAATCCTCACATATTATATAGTCAACCATCACATCCTTACACAGCCCTACTATTAGCAAAAAGTAATATTCTACAAGCTACACAGGCCCAAAACCTGGGAATAGAAAGCGATAAATCAATTGCCATACATCAAGAGTGGATATCGATAGATGCAACAGAACAATCTTCTTTCTTTGTAAAAGATATCCGATTTAGAGGCTTTTATTATGAAATCGTTGTCAGCAATAATCAGATTGACCTACACTGTATTCATACTTCTCAGATTAGGCCTAAAAAAAATCAGCCAGTAGATTTGACGATCTCCCATTGGATTTCTTTTAATGACTAGCGGAGCTCATTTAACCAGGACAAAAATGCCTCAAACCACAATTTGTCAGACGTTTTATTAATCAACCCAAAACCATGCCCCCCTTGCTCAAATGTGTAAAGTTTATTAGCAACATGCACTTTATCCATTGCGGCAATCATACGATAACTGTTTTCAATCGGAACAGCAGTATCGTCCTTCGCATGTACAAAGAAAACAGGGCAGACCTCAGCGGAAACCTGCAGATCTGACGAAAAAGACTTAATGAGATCTTCTGATGGACTTTCTCCAATAAGATTAATTCTTGAGCCTTTATGAGTCACTCCATCCTGCATGGAAATCACAGGATAAATTAGTCCCGCAAAATCAGGTCTTAAAGATATATGTGCTGGATTAGCAATGTAATCTTTCTTAAATTTGGTAATTAGCGTAGAAGCTAGATGTCCTCCCGCCGAGAACCCTATTACACCAACTTTGCGAAGCTGAGGATGTAGTGTCCTTATCAATTGCATTGCTCGCTGGGCATCTTGCAGTGGTCCAATTGCCTTCTCGCGCATAATATTGGGTGAAGGCAACCGATACTGTAATACAAATGCCGAGTATCCTTTTTTAATCAACTCCCTAGCAACAGCATGACCTTCATGATCCATTGCAATATGAGAATAGCCTCCACCAGGAATGACAAGAACAGCAACCTTTTTATCGTTACGCTCATCTGGAACATAAGCAAATAACTTAGGAATATTTTTTTCCAAATGAACCTGTTCTTTATCGGTCGAATTTGGAATAGAATCAGTATAAAGATATATAGTCTCCTGCGCTTTCGCAATAGAAATGAATGAACATAGGATCATAAAAAGTATTTTCATTAGAATAACATTTTAAAACAAGTAAACTTTATATTGTAAACGAGCATATCCACATCTTGCGATTGAAATGTATCAATTTTCGAATTATTTAATAAACAAAAGAGGCCTAACCCATGACTTACACATCATTTATAAGGATGAAACAACCAACAAGTCTAAATCTTTAGCGGTCATATTAAATCGAGATGCTATATCGACATTGGTCAGATTACCTTGATATAAATAAATTGAACTTCTTATTCCTGGACTCTTCCAAATCGCATTTTTAAGGCCTCCTAGTTCAGCGAACTCCAATAAAATAGAAGTAAAAATATTACTCATTGCATAGGTGGCTGTACGAGCAACCCGAGACGCTATATTAGGCACACAATAATGGATAACATCGAATTTCCTAAAAACTGGTTTATCGTGAGAAGTCACCTCAGATGTTTCGAAATTTCCTCCTTGATCAATACTTACATCAATAACCACAGAATTTGGTTTCATCTTGGAAACAGTTTCCTCAGAAATTACACAAGCAGAACGACCATTTCTTGCGCGCAAAGCTCCGATAACAACATCAGAACTAATAACGGCTTTGTTTAAAATGATAGGCTGAATGACAGAGGTAAAGACACGGCTGCCAAGATTGTTTTGCAATCTTCTAAGCTTATAGATAGAATTATCGAAGACCTTGACTTGTGCCCCTAAGGCTAGGGCTGTACGAGCAGCTTGTTCGCCGACAGTACCTGCACCAATAATGACAACCTCGGTAGAAGCGACGCCGGTAACTCCCCCAAACATAAGTCCTTTTCCTCCGAATGCATTGCTTAAATATTCTCCAGCGATTAAAGTTGCTGTAGCACCAACGATCTCACTCATCGCTCGAACCACTGCCAAACAACCGCCTTCATCCCGTAAGTATTCATAGGAAATAGCTGTGATTTTCTTATGCATCAGTGCTTTTAAGACATTCAAATCCATCAACGATGGTTGTTGCGAAGATAAGAGAAGCTGTCTTTCCCGCATGAGCTTAACCTCAGCAACTGTTGGACTTCCAACTTTAATGATCAAATCAGCCTGGTATACCTCTTCTCTTGAAGAAACAATGCGTGCTCCCTGTTCACTATAGTGGTGATCCAAAAAATTAGCACCGCTTCCAGCGCCGGTTTCGATCAATACTTCATGACCATTCTCTACCAACAAGGCTACTGCTAAAGGTGTCAAACAAATACGCTTTTCCTGAAATGCAATCTCTTTTGGAATGCCAATAAATAAACTTTTAGCACTTTTTTTCTTCTCGAATAGCATCTCTTTTGGGGAAATCATAGCCTGACTCGCAAGCTTTCCTAACTCATTCATCTTGTCAAATTGATAGTTAGCTAAAATTACAATAAATATTCTATCTAATCAAACGAAGATAAATTTGGCTGATAGTACCTTTGGAATGCAACAAAAATATCTACATTTGTCTAAATTAATCAGATATAATACCATGCTAAGTAAAGTCAATATAGTACCTCGGTGGATCATTTTTCTACTTGATATTTTCAGCGTCTCTATTGCTTATCTCCTTGCAAACGTCATTTATTACGATTTTAACTTTGACTTTTTACTTGATATAGATTTTAGTATCCGTTACATATTGTTTATAGGCGTTTGTTCTTTCTCATTCTACCTATTTAAGATGTATACTGGAATAATTCGTTACACTAGCGCAATTGACTCCATACGTATATTATCAACCATAATATTTAGTGTTTTCGTATTACTTGTCGTTAAACTTATTATTCAAGCAAATGAAATCGAACGAAATATTCCCACAGCATTAATTATCTTTTTCTCACTGTTCTCGTTTCTTATCTTAACAGTATATCGTACCATCATCAAGATTTTCTTTTTATACACAAAGAAAGTCAATGGTACCCGAAAGAAAACATTAATATATGGTGCTGGGGATCTTGGAATTGCTGTGAAAAGAACATTAGATCATGATGTCCGATCAAAAAATGCAATAGTGGGCTTTTTGGACGATAATGAACAAAAAATTAATAAGGTAATTGACGGGACCAAAATTTACTCTTCTCAAAAATTCAGCCATTTGATTAGTGCCTTAAATGTGGAAGAGGTCATTATTGCATCTCATAATATACCCTCAGATCGAAAAAACGAAATTACGGATGTTGCACTTGAACGAAATGTCAGTATCTTGACGCTTCCTCCAGTGAAAAAAATCATGAATGGGGACCTAAACCCCAATCAAATCCAAAAAATAAAAATAGAAGACTTACTGGAAAGAGATCCAATTAAAATCAACGACGACCATATTTTGAGCCAAACAAAAGGCAAAAGGATATTGGTAACAGGTGCTGCAGGTTCTATCGGTAGTGAAATTGCATCTCAGCTAGGAAAGTACGAGCCACAGATGATCATTCTATGTGATCAAGCAGAGTCTCCACTGCACAATCTTCAATTAGACCTTCAAGATGAATATCCAAATCAAGTATATCACACTTATATTGCTGATGTCAGAAGTACAAAAAGAATGCAACTGCTTTTTGAAACATTCAAACCACATTATGTATACCACGCCGCAGCCTACAAGCATGTACCGATGATGGAGAACCATCCGTTGGAAGCTGTGCAAACCAATGTGATGGGAACAAAAAATATAGCTGATTTAGCAGTTGAATTTCAGGTTGAAAAGTTTGTTTTTGTATCTACGGACAAAGCTGTTAACCCCACAAATATTATGGGGGCGACAAAAAGGATTGCCGAAATCTATGTACAATCATTGAATAGGCACCTCGAAAGTTCTACCAAAACAGATTCAAATACCAAGTTTATTACGACACGGTTTGGTAATGTTTTGGGATCAAACGGATCCGTTATTCCGCGATTCAGGGATCAAATACAGAAAGGAGGACCTGTTACAGTGACACATCCCGAAATTACCCGTTATTTCATGACTATCCCAGAAGCCTGCAGATTGGTGCTGGAAGCTGGAGCTATGGGACAAGGCGGTGAAATATTTGTATTTGACATGGGTAAATCTGTTAAAATTGTTGAACTTGCAAAGAAAATGATACGTCTTTCTGGATTTAAGCCCAATGAAGATATCGAAATAAAATTCACAGGTTTAAGGCCCGGAGAAAAACTATATGAAGAGCTATTAAACGACTTGGAAAATACCATGCCCACCCATCATGAGAAAATCATGATTGCCAAAGTCAGAGAAAACAATTATGACATTGTCAGTCTAAAAATCGAAGAACTAAAACAACGATTGATCTCGCAGAACAAAAATGAAGTTGTATATCAAATGAAAATTATCGTTCCAGAATTTAAGAGCAAAAATTCGATTTATGAACAGCTGGATAAGGAAATTGAATTATCCAATGAGTCAGAGAGCAAAAGTTAATTCACTTAAAATCGCAAAAAACTTGCAAATTTGCTCGAAAAGTGTATTTTTGCAATCCATATTTTACTGATTAGTAATGTCAAATACAAATAATACAAATCAAGGTTTCAAACCTTCAAAAGGATCTTTTTTTCAAGATAACCAAAAAAGTGTTGTTTTCATTTTAGGTGGTATCGTGGTGTTGATCTTACTTTATTTTGGATACGAAAAACTTTATCTGCAACCAAGAGCAGAGGAAGCATCAAACCGTATGTATAAAGCAGAACAACTTGTTACAATCGACACATTGCAAAATAAAGCGATAGCAGGTGATGGTTCTTTTCTCGGTTTTAAACAAATCGCTGAAGAATACTCTAATACGAAATCTGCAAATATTGCCAATGCTTATTTAGGTGGACTATATCTACGTCAAGGTAAATTTGATGAAGCCGTTAAAGCTTTAGAAAAATATTCTCCAACGGGAAGCCAAATTTTGGATCCATTAGTCATCGGTTTAACAGGAGATGCTTATTCTGAGTTGAAAGATTACAAAAAAGCAGCTGATCATTATAAACAAGCCTCTGAGAAATCAAGCAACTCATATACGACTCCACTTTTCTTGAAAAAATTAGGACTTGTATACGAAGCACAAAACGATTACAAAAGTGCAGAAACTGCCTACAAAAAGATTAAGACAGATTTCCCTGAAAGCCAAGAGGCATCTACAATTGACGGTCTATTGGGCAGAGTACAAGCACATCTATAATAGAATTGAATACAGCACAAAAAGGAGGCTATTTGATAGCCTCTTTTTTTTGTGACCATCTAAAATCACTATCTTTGTTTCAATATGGCAAGTAGTATTAAAAATTTATCAGACTTTTCGCATATTCAAGTTGCGGACGCAAGCCCATTCAAATTCGCAATCGTTGTTGCACAATGGAATGCAGAAATTACCGGAGCGCTATTAAATGGTGCAATTACAAGCTTAGAAAAGCACGGCGCTAAAGAAAATAACATTCAGGTCATAGAAGTTCCTGGAAGTTTTGAGTTAATTTCTGGAGCAGATTTAGCCTTAAGAAATCAAAGCTTTGACGCCGTAATTTGCTTAGGATGTGTAATTCAAGGAGAGACGAGACATTTCGACTTTATCTGTAACGCAGTCGCGAATGGAGTCGCAAACGTAGGATTGAAATACAATAAACCTGTTATCTTTGGTGTATTAACAACCGATAACCTCCAACAAGCGCTCGATCGCGCCGGTGGCAAACATGGTAACAAGGGTGAAGAAGCTGCTGTCACAGCTATACAAATGGTAAACATTGCAAAAAAAATCTAGTTTGGTATCAATTTTGTCTACCATTCGATCATGAAAGCGTAGGGGAAACAAAATAAGGAGCTCAGACACTTAAAATTTTAGATAAATCGATTAATAAAATATTCAATTATCTTATTAATCGATTTTTCATTTTCATATATTGTTTTCGATGGCATGACGCCTTCTAAAACAGGCTTATCATTGTTGATAGACATGATTTGCACAATATCCCTATCATGAGTATGATGGATAATCTTGATTTTCAAGGTATTTTAACTCTTGATTATTTCTTTAAAATATAGTTATGAAAACATTATCGAATGTACTTTTGATCTTCGTACTATCTTTATTTTGCCACCTCCAACTTGCCGCTCAGGACAATAGTCTCAATAAGCAGATTTGGCAAAGCATAGGAGGTAAAGATAAATGGGATTCTCTGCGATATTTAGCTTTTTCTGCAAAGGGAAATACGACATCTGAACTTCTATCGAATGACGAGCGCAAATTCCTATTCAATCGCACAACCGGAGAATGTCGATTTGATGGATATAGCGGAGCAGACCAAGTGACTTATTTATTTAATTTTAAAAATACTGCATCGGGCAAACTCTATATCGGAGGAACGCTATCACCAGACGGACAAGAAATCAAAAAATCAATCAAAAATCAACTATTTGATGATCTCAATCTCCTCCTCTTACCTACTTTAATCGACCAGAAGAACGTTCAACTAAAGAATCAGGAAGAGCGCTTCATTGATGGTCAGAAGTTATCGATAGCAAGTATCAGCTCATCCAGCCTCATATTAGGATCAAAAATAGATGGGTTACTTTATATTGATCAAATTACTGGTGAGATCGCACGATATGAATACACGGATAAAACAGAGAAAATCACGTATCTTGTAAGCAAATATAAAGAGATTGGCGATGGAGTACGTTTACCTAGTTTTTTCAACTCCGTCAACAACGACAATAAAAGTTGTATATTTTCCTCTATTTCTTCGTTTGTACAAGTAGAACAGAAAAAATTCACAGAACTATAATATGATTAATTGGATAGAATTAAATACAGAAGAGCAATTACAAGAACTTTACCAGTCCGACAGCGTTGCAGCAATATTCAAACACAGTACAACATGTGGCATTAGTAATATGGCTAAACGTAGCTTAGAGAGAATGTCTACGACTTCTAACTATGACTATACCATTTATCTTTTGGACCTCTTGCGTTACCGTCCGCTATCGAATGAAGTTGCGCAGCTTTGGCAGGTAGAACACCAATCTCCTCAAATACTTATCATATCGGGGAAAAACAGTCTATATGATGCTTCACATGGAGATATTCAATTTGATGAAATAGAAAAATACCTGATAGCAATTTAGGAGATAGGGAATTCATCCACTAGGATAAGGCCTTATAAGTTTATCCCAAGTAATCATCATCCTATATTTTTTGACGATAACTTGGGATTTTAGAGTTATCAAGATATGAAGGCTATTCATCTTCCTTTTCCCACCATTCTGAAGACTGTAGATCATCAATTTCGCGACGATCCTTTTTGGTCGGCCGCCCAGCACCACGATCCCTTTTAAGAACAGGAGCATGAAACATAGACTTGAACCCAACTGTATCTTCCACAGGAGTTAGATCTTCATAGAATTGAATAGCAGTCTTTGCATCGACACGACGCTCCAAAAGCCCAGTGGCTCTTACCACTTTCTTTTCAATCCCTTTTTGCACGTGATATACATCCCCGATCTTAACTTCATAAGAGGGTTTAATGTTCTGTCCATTCAATTTTACACGTCCAGCCTTACAAGCTTCTGTTGCCAAAGTCCTTGTCTTAAATAACCGAATTGACCACAAATATTTGTCAATCCTCAATTTTTCTGATGTTCCAGCCATAACACAAAAATAACCATATTAAGAAACTATTCGGGCAATCCAATCCTAAATTAATACATTTCAGCTATAAATATACTGTAAAAGCCAGAGTAGAACTCGATAAAGTTGCTTTTAACTGCAACTTTATCTAAGTTTGTACATCAAAATAAACTAGTTCAAATAAGCAAACAAATAATATGGTAGAGCCACTTAAAAAGCTGATTGAGGAAGCTTGGGAAGATAGACAATTATTGGAATATAAAGAATATACGGAAGCGATTCGTTCTGTTATTATGAAGTTAGATAGCGGTGAAATCCGTGTAGCAGAATTGATCGGTACAAGATGGCATGTAAACGACTGGGTCAAGAAAGCTGTTATCTTATATTTCCCAATCAATGACATGCGCGAAACAACTGCAGGCCCGTTTGTATTTCATGATAAAATGAAATTAAAAACTGACTACAAACACACAGGAGTACGTGTTGTTCCTGGTGCTTCTGCTCGNNGTTATCATGATGCCTTCATATGTTAACATTGGAGCTTATGTAGACGAAGGAACGATGGTAGACACATGGGCAACGGTTGGTTCTTGCGCACAAATTGGCAAACATGTGCATTTAAGTGGTGGTGTAGGAATTGGCGGTGTATTGGAACCTGTACAAGCAGCCCCAGTTATCATTGAAGACAATGTATTCTTGGGTTCAAGAGCAATTGTTGTTGAGGGAATTCGTGTAGAGAGAGAAGCCGTATTAGGAGCCAATGTAGTACTAACTGCTTCAACAAAAATCATCGACGTTACAGGACCTGAACCTGTAGAATACAAGGGCTATGTCCCTGCTCGTTCCGTTGTGATCCCAGGATCCTACACGAAAAAATTTGCAGCAGGAGAATATCAAGTTCCATGCGCCTTAATTATCGGGCAACGCAAGGAATCAACAGATAAGAAGACTTCATTGAATGATGCACTGCGTGAGCATAATGTTGCAGTATAAGTTATAGTCATTCATTAAGAGTCAATAAGAGCCTTCAATGGCATTCCTCTAACCACAGTGGCGCATATCGAAGGTTCTTATTGATGAATCAAAAACAGACATATCAAAGAAAACATGGGTACATTCGTTGATCGTGACGACTTGAATAAAGCGTTGGAAACGCTAAAGGCAGGTGGGTTAATTCTTTATCCGACTGATACCATTTGGGGGATCGGTTGTGATGCTACGAATCCTGAAGCTGTAGAAAAAATCTTTGCGCTAAAAGGTAGAGCTAAATCCAAAAGCTTGATTATTCTTTTGCACAATGAAAATCAACTAGCAAGTTATGTCAATGAAATACCTGATGTCGCTTATCAATTGATTGAATACACCGAAAAACCTTTAACAATTGTCTATTCAAATGCCAAAAATCTTGCCTCGAATGCGATAGCCGAAGATGGATCAATTGGTATCCGTATTGTCAAACATCAATTTTGCGAACAATTGTTACAGCGGTTCCGTAAACCTATAATATCAACTTCAGCAAATATCAGTGGCGAACCTACAGCAAAAGATTTCGACGAAATAGCAGACGAAATTAAAGCTGGTGTCGACTACGTTGTAAAATATGATAGAAATGTCATAACGGACGGAAAGTCCTCAACGGTGATGAAATTAGACCCTAGTGGCAAATTTGAATTTATTCGAAAATAGTATGAAAAAGATCACTTTATTTCTTGTATTGATAATTGCCATAAGCAAATTATCTTTCGGCCAACAAAAAGAGATCGCGTCAGCGAAACCCGGCGTGAAATATGGAAAAGCAATCGTTGCATCCAATGCGATTTCCGTTGCAAAACTTGAAAAGGAATTGGCACATAAAAATGCTTTCAATGGTAAAATCGAAGGAAAAGTTGTTGAAGTCTGTAAAAAGAAAGGTTGTTTTATAACCTTACAAAGAAATGGAGAAGAGCCCATTATGGTTAGGTTTAAAGACTATGGATTCTTTATGCCTGCTGATATTATTGGTAAAACCGTAGTCGTGGAAGGAGTTGCCAAGAAAAAAGAGACCTCAATAGCCTCTTTGCAACATGCCGCAAAAGATCTCGGAAAATCACAAGTTGAAATAGATCAAATTACACAACCAAAGAACGATATCAGTATTATTGCTGATGGCGTGTTAGTTATAAAATAATAAGCTTATAAGCCTAGAATACAGACGCTCAGATGAAAAGTTTCCAAACTTCACCCTGCCAATCCATACAGGTCGCTGGTAAACTCATGACATTTGAGAAGCCTGCTATCATGGGTATACTCAATGTAACACCGGATTCATTTTACGATGGTGGAGATAATACAACCCCCAAAAAAGCTGTAGAAAAAGCAAGTAGCCTTCTACAGGAGGGCGCGCAGATATTGGATATTGGCGCATATTCCTCACGTCCGGGTGCGCCACTCATCTCTTCGCAAGAAGAAATGGAGAGGGCTCTTCCTGCTATTCACGCAATTAAGACCACCTTTCCTGAAGCCATTTTGTCTATAGACACTTTTCGCGCTGATGTTGCCGCTGCGGCGATAGATGCTGGTGTACATATCATCAATGACGTTTCAGGCGGGACTCTCGATGATCAAATGTTTGCCACAGTAGCAAAATATCAGGTTCCTTATATTTTAATGCATATGCGTGGCATTCCTGAGAATATGCAAGAACAAACTCAATATAAAGACATTGTCACCGATGTCGCTACTTTTTTAGGTGAGCGCGTTGCGCGTTTGAGAAGTATGGGTGTCAAAGATATTATCCTTGATCCCGGATTTGGTTTTGCAAAGACCATTGCCCAGAACTATGAACTGCTCTATCGCGTTAATGAGCTACATTACTTTGATCTTCCAATATTAGGCGGTATATCTCGTAAATCCATGATCTATAAAAAAATTGGAATCACGGCACAAGAAGCATTAAATGGTACTACCGCTTTAAATACAGTTCTCTTAGAAAGAGGTGTACAAATCCTTCGTGTACATGATGTAAAAGAAGCCAGACAGCTGGTAGATCTTTTCTACACTTAGTCCCAAGCAAAAAACTACCTGGGACTTAGAAAACTCAATTTTTATTATTTTGCCGCCACCGTTAAAACAGCTTTCTTATTTCCGGCAGTTAAATCCAGGGTGAAGACATAGGATTTACCTGATTCTAATACTTTACCGGTTTTTATACCGAGATTGCCCGAATCACGCCCATTATTGCCATCCCCCACGAATATAATATCACTTGTAGTTGTCACGTCTGCACCTCCAAATTCACCTCCCCATCCCTTTTGATGGAAAAATTTGAAGTTGATATTATTGGAATTTATAGATTCTCCGGCCTTAACAGTTATCTGGTATTTCTTGTTGCCTAGCGGGGCCAAACAAAGCGCTTTATCCGTATTCCAACCTACCTGATTACTCGATACTTTAGGCTTCCCGATTCCTTCGCCAATAATCCAGACTGCACCGCTTCCGTCATCTTGCAATTTTGCTAAATCATTACCTGTCATCGCTTCAACAACAAAGTATTTTAAGGCAAAGTCTGCTGTAACACGGTATTTCCCTGTCGTCCCATTAAAAGATAGGGTTCCATCAGCCGCCTTGGTAAAGAAATCAGGATCAATCCACCAATCTTGCAGATCCGCAATACCCTCAAATGTCGCTGTTTTTCCTTGAGCCAATTCAATTTCGACTTTAGAATGCTTATCATCAAGACGACTGAACTGCGATCCATTCAGTAATACAACAATAAATGGTGATGCCTGAAATGTCAACGTATTAAATTGAATTGGATATACACCAGAGGTTGAATTTGAAAATGGAATTTCAGCGGTAGAACCTAGATTAATAGCATTATTTACCCATCCAAAATTTAGCGCATTGCCTTGCGTACCAACTTTTGGAGCCTGAATATAGCCTTTTACCTCAGCTGCAAAATTTTCTTTTGCCGCATATTGGTTACGCCCTACCTTTTCCATTCGATAGGACTTGGACTCGGTGACCAGCGTTAAATACGGAAAGTCCGGCCTGCTGAGACTAATATCAAAAGACTGTTCGCTCGTCTTCTGGCTAATATTCTGTAAGACAAACTTAAGGGTTGCTTTTCCATCAGGAATATCTTTCAAGAACGGAACATAAATCTTTCCTGTATAATCTCCATTTTCTTTGGTGCGGATGACGGTTTCCGTTACCTTATCGTCCGTAAAATACAATTGGGCTTTAATAGTTGACAGCGCAACTTCATTATCCGAAACGTGGACCTGAAATTCAAGGCTATCCCCAAAATTTGCTGTTGAAATAGGAACTTTCAACTCAATCTTCGGATCCCCTATTTGATAGGTATATTTTTCATCCTTTTTACAAGAACTGACTGCGGCAATAGCAGCAATTCCCAATAGCATATTGATGAGATATTTTTTCATTTGTTCATAATTTATGCGCTATCCACAAGATAGCGCTCAGGGTTTGTAATCCTCCAGTTAATAGGTCCAGCGGTAAGAAACGACCGACTTAGCTGGTACATCATAGCTAAAATGATGTTTACCGTCTGCCAACGTGATTTTACGGCTATCACCAGATTCGTTTAGCAAAACAACAGCATAGGTTCCATCTGTATTTTGGAACGCAGTGTACACAAGGCCTTCCGCTGTGTAGCCAGAAGTACCAATCCGCGTAGCTCCTGATTTGACCACCGAAGAAAGATGACCAACAATATAATAATGCGAATTGCGTGTTATATTCTTATAATTTGCCTTACTAATATCCACGGCCCCANNACATAACAGGTCTGGCAGCCCCCTTCGCGATTTGGTCCTTTGTCGGTATCTAACATCAAGTTCCAGACAATAACACCCCTGCTCCAATTGTTTACGGTACCAAGCGCCACTTCACGCATATCCTCCATCAAACGCTTTTCGAGATTCCGTCCATCATTCCATTCCCCAATGGATGTTTCTGTAAATATCAGCTCCTTGTCTGGGCGTTGATTATGAATATCAATTAGCTCTGCTTTATCGCCACCATAGTTATGGTATGCAGCTCCAGCGAAGAAAGAGGCCGCGCCTGCATCGTTATAGATCTTTACCGGGTAATCAGCCTGATCGGCAATATTATCATAATTATAATTATGATCAAATGCATATATCTTTGTTGATAAGTTAGCTGCTTTTAATTGTGGGCCCAAAGCTTGTTTGACAAAAGCTTGTTGTTCTTGCCAAGACATATAAAGTGAAGCCGAGTTTTTCCGGTTCAATGGTTCATTTTGAACTGTGATCGAATAAACCTGAATGCCTTCTTTTTTCATTGCCTGAATCCATTGAACAAAATACCAACCGTAATCTTGATAATATTTTGGATTTAACTGACCACTGGTCCATGAATCAAAGGGCTTTAAATCAGTCAGATTGTTTACTTTCATCCATTTGGGCGGAGTCCAGGGCGAACCCATGATTTTTATGGATGGATTGATCGCAAGTATTTCTTTCAGCACCGGAATGACATATTGCGTCTCTTCCGACTGTAGTCCAAAATTCTCCTTTCCTTCCTTATCCCAACAGGTATACTCACTCAAAGAAAAATCAGAACATCCAATGGCAATACGGATATAGTTCATCCCCATCCCATCTTTATCGGAAAATGTTTCTGTGAGGAATTTCGTACGGTCTTCCTTACTCATTTTCATTAGATTATAACAGGTCGAACCTGTAATTGCTGCACCGAATCCATCCATCGTCTGGAATTTTTGCGTAGGATCTATCGTAATTGTATTCGGAGACATATTGAATTTGGAACTGAAATCCACAAAGCGCTTTCCAAAATCCAAAGACCGGCTACCTGTTGTTGTGTAGATAGTTACATCGCCACTTTTTTTAATATCTTCACCTTGTGAAGGTGTATAGCTGTCGCGGTTACAAGATGTTGCCGTTATCAAACAGGACAACAAGAATGTATATATCATAGTTGTATTATTATATTTCATCTGTTAATAATTTTTTCCCATCCATCGGACGGAACTTCCCATTGTTAAATCAATTAATAGCCAGGATTCTGAACTAGATTAGGATTCTGATCAATTTTTGGTTGTGGAATCGGCAATCGGTAAGAGTTTTTCGTGAAGGGATACACCTGCGGTTTTCTCCCAGCGTCTTTTGCATAAACTGCATTCATAACGGACTCCACTTTGTCTAACCGCACCAGATCAAACCAACGCTGCCCTTCAAACGCTAATTCCAAACGGCGTTCCTTCAAATATGCTTCGAATAAAGCGTCTTTATTTGAACGAACTGCAGTTGCCAATTTCGGCAATTTAACCCGAGTGCGAATTTTATCTATAATATCGGCAGCCCCCGATAAATCTGATCCTTGTTGAATTAATGCCTCCGCTTTTAATAACAATAGATCGGCATAACGAAGTTTAACAATGCTATTAAATGCAGACCGCAGCTTAAACATGAATGGGTAATTATTTGAAGGATAATAATTGCTCCAGGTTGTTGAATAATAGACGATCGATTGCCCCAAACGGATTTGATCACCTTCATTGCTATAAGCCTGTATCAAATCTCGGGACGGAGTCACCCATTTTGCCCATGTGAAGTTATTATCATAATTGGACAAATCCCTTCCAAACATCCAAGTCGCCCAATTGCCGCCCCCTGAAGTGAACTGCGCTTCCAAAATAGATTCCTTTGTATTACGTTGCGCAAGATCCGTATTACTCGCATTCATCGCATATAAATCCGAATAATTGGGATTTAAGTCAAATCCATCCGCAGTCAATGCATCGACATATTGAATAACTTTAGCATAATCCCGAATTGGTTTTTCGGCGTAGATCTTCGCTAACATTGCCCGTGCGACCGATTTGGTAAATAAGGTTTTGTTTCCGTTATTGTTAGCAGGTGCATCAGCTAATCCATCCATCAGATCTTTTTCGATCTGCTTGTAGGCCTCCTCTTCGGTCGCCTGTTTCGGAAAATACTGCGGATAAACTTCCCCTACATTTTCACCCGTGATATCAGGTGCGATTGTGGTAATGACAGGGACCGATCCAAAGATGCGGACCATATCAAACATCGCTAATGCGCGGAATAGCTTAGCCTGCGCTTTATAGGCTCTAATTTCCGTATCGCTCACCGATTTATCAGCTACACTGTCGACATAAATGATCAGTCGATTTGCCCGCCCAACATCTTCCAGATACCTTCCCCAATCCCGGTCAACTACGGAATTAGATCCTTCAATCGAATTATTCTCAAAAGGTACAACTTCTGCTCCGGTCGTTCCTGCATAGGAGTTATCGGCATGTGAATCGCCAATTAATAACAAATCAAGATACCAATGCTCCTGCCTGTCTTTCATCTGTTGGTAAATTCCAGCCAAATAGGTCTCCACCTCAGACTTATTCTTGAAAACAACCTGAGTTCCTGTTTCTGTCTTCCCCTGACTGACATCCGAATAATCTGAAAGCGGATCACGGTTCAATGAACAAGAAAATAAAAACAAAGAGCCAGTGAGCAGAGAAAGAGCGTTACTTATATATTTTTTCATGATACAGACAATTAAAACTCAATATTAAGACCTAAAACAAATGAACGGTTCTGTGGATAGGTCCCCCAATCAATACCTTGGATTCTAGAATCAGATCCACCAGAATATTGGTTTACTTCGGGATCCATCCCTGAATATTTTGTCAACGTAAACAAATTACTGACAGACAGATAAGGCTGGATTTTATTGATACCCATACGTTTCAGTCTCTCCGGGGCGATGGAATAGCCCAAGGAAACATTTTTCATACGCAGATAACTTCCATCCTCAACAAAATAGGTTGAATTTTTCATGTCAAAGCCAGCCTTGGGAACGTTGGTAATCTGTCCCGGTACCCTCCAGCGATCCAATACAACGGTCGTTTGATTTCGACCATCATACATACCTTCTGTTTCCATGCGACTGGCATTGAAAATATCGTTTCCATAAGTTCCCTGAATGAATATGCTTAGATCGAAATTTTTCCAGGAGAAGCTATTTGTCATACCATACACAAACTTTGGAAGCGGATTACCGATATAAGTACGGTCACTTGATGAAATCTTTCCATCACCATTTAGGTCGCGATACATAAGCTCGCCAGTTTCAGGGTTTACGCCATCTGATATATAACCGAAGAATCCTGCAAGCGATCTTCCCGGCTCATTCTTCACCACAAAATCATTGACATAATCGTTCGTCTTGACATCGTAGTACACTTGTTGTAAATCCAGCTGTTTCAGTTTGTTTCTGTTAAAAGAAATATTAAAATCTGTGTTCCAAGTAAAGTTGCCGGTCAGATTTTTCGAATTTACGGCAAATTCAAAACCATGATTGCTCAGCCGGCCACCATTTCTTTGGATCGTGGTTGCTTGCTGTCCTGCAGGTAAACTTGCATTCATTAAAAGATTCTTCGTGTCCTTGTTGTAATAATCGGCACTGAACGTTAGCCTATTGTTTAACATCGTGATATCAAAACCAATACTCGTTGTGCTAGTGGTTTCCCAAGTCAAGTCGTTTGCCCTTAAGATCGTTGGTTTATTGATATTTGGCACAGAATTGTCCTTTCCCTCTACAAACCATTGTTGACGTTGAATACCGCTCAATTGCAGATAAGCGTAGTCACCTAATCCATATTGATTACCTGTCTGCCCCCATCCCCCACGGATTTTAAAATCGTTTATCCAATCGACGTCTTTCATAAAATCTTCGGATGAGATTCTCCAGGCAGCCGAGACAGAAGGGAAGTATCCCCAGCGCCGCTCGGGACTTAGTTTCGAAGAGCCATCGGCACGCATATTTGCAGTCAACAAATACTTACCATCGTAGTTATACATTGCACGGGCAAAATAGGACATAATGCCCCAATTGGATGCCGAGGATCCTGTTCTATCCCAAGAAATCTTGTTCGCCGCATTAAGTGTCTCAATGATTCCATTTGCATAATTTGAACCATAAATTTCACTCTTAGAGTACTTAGAATCTGTCCAGGAAGAACCAGCCATTACTTCTAGATTATGCTTACCAAAGCTTTTGCTATAGGTTAAGATATTATCCCAAGTTAATACGGTGTTTGTATTACGAATGTCCGAAGCTTCCCCGAACTGATTTCTTCCCCATGCTGTCGTCCAAGGATCCAAGAAGGTCGTCATCACACCAGATCTTCGATCGAGTGAAAACGATGTTTTCCAGGTGAAGTTGGGCATAAAAGAAACCAATGCGCTCCCTGTAGCAACAAGTCGATTTTGTCGGTTATTATTATTTCTTGTCCTTGCTAAATTCTCCAAAGGACTGGTAATGTTGTTGATACCATAAAAATTGTTGTAGAATCGATCTGGATTTGCTGGATCCCATACTGGGGCATAGGTCGGTGTTGTAATCACTGAGGTCACTACCCCGCCACGATTAGATCCTAAGCCTGATGTAATTCCATTATCATTGTTATCGGAATAATTGATATTCGCATTAACCTTTAACCATTTCCGAACTTGGTTATCAATATTAGCACGGAAATTATATCTTCTAAAGAAGGAACCTTGTAATGTCCCATTTTCGTTCAAATAGCCGCCACCCAAATAGTAACGAAGTTTCTCATTACCATCTGAAATTGATAGTTGATGATTTTGCTGAATACCTGTTTTATAGGTCTCCTTAAACCAGTCTGTCTGATCCAATAATCCTTCCGGAAGATTGACAAGACCTATCTCGTCCTGCAAATCTTTGTATTGGCTAGTATTTAAAACCTTGACAGTGTTATTGACAACATTGGCTGTCCATTGTGTTCCAAGTGTAATTTTTGCTTCACCAGCCTTACCTGATTTTGTCGTCACGAGGATCACACCATTCGAACCACGAGAACCATAAATAGCGCCAGATGACGCGTCCTTGAGGATTTGGATATCCGCAATATCATTCGGTGACAAGAATTTAATATCTTCCACAGGAACTCCATCTACCACATACAAAGGAGTCGTGTTGCTATTAAAAGAAGTTATTCCTCGAATTTGAATCTGCGGTGCTGCACCTGGCTGGCCACTTGGCTGAATAACAGTTACACCAGCAGCTTTACCTTGAATGGCTTGGCCAAAATTAGTCACAGGCCTCTTCTCCAGATCCTTGGTAGAGACAGAAGAAATTGCCGTCGTGACATCCTTTCTTTTTACGCTGCCATAACCTATGACAATGACGTCTTCAAGCACATTAGTAGACGAATTTAATTGCACAACCATGGTACTGCTCGCAGGCAATTCTTTGCTATCGTATCCAACAAATCTAAATTGAAGTATACTGCCCCCGGTAGCCGAAATTTGGAAACGGCCCTCCTCATTACTGGAGACGGCATTGTTACTTCCCTTCTGCGTAATGGTTACTCCAGAGAGAGGCTTCTGATCTTGGGCATCCAGGACTCGTCCACTGATTTGAATTCTGTCTTGTGCAAAAACGAAATTCACCAAAGTAAACAAGAAAGTCAAGCCCATTGAAAAGGCTACTTTTCGAGTAAAGTAAATCATATGAAATAAAAAATTGGTTATTATTTAATATTTTGGTTATTCCAAAATGGCGATGAGTTTCCCCTGCTTCATCGCTCAAAACAAAACTAAGATCCTCTAGAGGTATAAAAAAGACCTGGTACTCAAAAAGTACTGAAAAAAAACCTTATATAACTAAATGTAAACATCTTACAAAAACAGATCAGCATTAAAAAGTACTTAAATAAGGAACTAAATAAAGCAAGATAGAATGGTTTAAGACGTGTTTACGACATTAAGGGCGATCAATCACCGCAATTTGACATACAGCAGCTTCAAAGGCATCCCGATTTCCTGCGGCTTTATTACGTACCTTTGTTCTGTAATTATAAACTGTCCGTAGCGAATAGCGAAGGAAGCTCGCAATCTTTACAGAATCATTGATCCCTAATCGAATTAATGCAAAAATTCGAAGCTCAGTATTTAACAGTTCAGTCTTTTTAGGATAAATCTTCTCATCATCCTGAAGCAACGCATTGAATTCATCAACAAAAGTTGGGTATAGATTTAAGAAGATACGATCAAAGTTAACATAAAGCTGCTGCACCTCTCTTTCCTCCATTTGTGTAGACTTCAGCTGCTCCCTCAATGCATCCCATTGTTGATTTGTAGCCTTCTTTAATAATACTTTTCTAATATCTTCCATTTTATCGATATAACTCGAGCACATATCAAAAAATTGAGCAATATATTCTTCCTTAATATGGTTGGACTCCGACAACTTAAAGTTAGTTTGATTGATCTCATTATTCAATGTGCGAAGCTGCTGATTTGTGGCCGATAATTCCGATCGTATTCGTCTCAAATGCTGTACTTGCCTGTAAATAATGACGAGTCCAATAACAACTCCAATTAATAAAATACTAACGACAACAACCAAAGCAACCAACTGCCTGTTCTGGCTGTTGATTTTCTGCTGATAGGCCGCATTGATAATCGGATAGGAAGAAGTTCCTTCGATAATGCGATAACGTACCTTACACAACATGGCATCGTCGATTGCTTTTTCGATAAATTGAAATGCGCGGTCGAAATCCTGCTGGTCATAATAAGTTAATGCGAGATCATGAAAGGAAGCGTTGTCGCGGTTTGCCATTTCGATATCCGCACTAGCTGATATGGAAAGATAATAAATTTGACTTTTCGTATCCTTTTCATATTTATAGATCAGCGCCATAAAGTAAGCGATCAGCGCTCTTTGCTCAATATCTTTCTTATTCTCTTTCCAAAGGGTCAAAAGTTGCTTTTTAGCATCCTCCCGGTTACCGTTAAACAATGTTTTTATTGCAATTGCAGTACGGTATTCTAAGGAAGACTTAGATAATACGCTTAGCAATGAATCACGATACCGTTCACTCGCTTGATAATACTCAGGGCGATTATTACTCTGACCATAATGGCTGTAGAATGAACTATAAGTATCATAATATTTTGCCAGGAGATCCTTACCAAGCAGAGAAGGTTCAACTGCTCTTAACAGTTTTGAGGCTTCTACATAGCGTCCGATGGTCGAATACACCCAAGCCAAATCCAAATGAATCACCGTTTGCAATGAATCATTATTTAGCGGAGCCAGCTTCTGACATAGTAAAATATAAGAAAGCGCCGCATCCGAATCAAACTTTTTATAATTTTCAAAAATTTCGTAATTCTTCTTCAAAAACTGAGCGGAATTGCCTTCCAGTTCCTTTGCCTCTTGTTTTAATTTTTCTAGCTTATCCTCCCGGCTTTTGACATAAATCTTCTGATTTTCCATCAAATATTCCAGTCGCTGTAAAACTCTGCTACTATCTACCTGTTCCTGGGCTAATAGACTAAAACTAAGATGAGAGAAAAGAATAAAAAGAAATATGCGCTGCAACATAATTGACCTGGTTCAAAATAGTGTCGACTAAACTACATAAAAATAACAACAAAACCTTCATAACTTCGCTGGCACAAACAGCAATGAAAGCGAAAGAAGATTCTTTCTGGCCTATAACATCAGACACTTCAGAAAAAAAGAGGACATCTCACGACGGCCTCTTTCCCTGACCCCCTAAAGGATCTAAGAATTAACAATTTAATTCTTTATCGCATGAAAAATAGTTTGCTCTTATTAAATGATCAAATTTACTGCCATCCACCTCCCAATGCCTTATAAAGTAGAATCTGATTAAGTGTATTTTCTTTCTCTAATTCTACTTTTCCAATTTGGGCTTCCAACGATTCCTTTTGGGCTGTAACCACATCCAAAGATGTAACCCTTCCCGCTAGAAATAACTCCTGGGCCGCTTCAATAGAAAGGTCCAATGCTTTAACGTGTTCATCCACAAAACCGCGTCGTCTGCTAATGGCTTCTTGGGTCATGATGACATTCGAAACCTCATTATAAGCATTCAAAACAGTCTTTTCATAATCCACAAAAGCAATTCCATAATCTGCCTTCGCAACTTCATACTGTGTTTTCAGTTGCCTTTGATTAAATATAGGAAGCGTAATACCACCAAATAAATTATAAGCAATAGATTTATTCAAGTTGAACAGCTTATTAAAGCTAAAACTTTNNAATCCAACAAAAGGACTTATGGCTACAGAAGGCAAAAAAGCCAAACGTGACGCTTCCTGATTATTTGAGGACGATATTACTTTCAAATACGCAGCCTTGATATCGGGACGTTGGTTCACCAAGTCGTCAGGTGTACCAAAACTCATCGCGTGATATAAATCGGTATTTTCAATATACGTACTTCTGACAATGGGTTGATAAAACCTGCCCAACAAACCATTAATATGATGCTCCCAAAGTGCTATTTCTTGAATCAATCGCTCTTTCGAAGCTTTAGAATTAGCAAGTAGTGCTTTAAATTGTTGAACAGAAAGCTCCGTCGCATAGCCTGCACCTTTCTTTATTTCGACAACTTCAAGCGCATTTTTATGCAATTCGATATTGCGATTGTAAACTTTAATTTTTTGATCTAGCGCTGTTAACTCATAATAAGCGGTTGCAATATTGGACACCAATTCAGTTTCCAATAAACGCTTTCCCTCCTGCTCTGCTAAAAAACTAAAATAAGCAGCTTGCTTTTGGCTCTTCAGCTTTCCCCAAAGATCAATCTCCCAAGATGAACGAAGTCCGATAAAATAGTCTGGGATAAATGGTTCGGGCAATTTTTCATCGTTCTTCAGGTTGTCTGAAAAATTAGAATCGTAATTACCAATCCCTGATTCTGTATAATGTCCATATTTCCGTATCCCGCCCTCGACAGCGGCCTCCACTGTAGGACCTAAAGCGGCTTTACGCTGCTTGAAATATGCTTGCGCGGACTCCAATCGCAAAATTGATTGCCGGATATCCAAATTATTCTGCAAAGCGGAGTCAATCAATGCGACCAACTTCGGATCCCTAAAAATTTCCTTCCAAGACCGAGTTCCAACATTTAAACTGTCCAGCGAAATACGTTCGGAAAAAGAAGTAGGCACGGTCACTTTCTCAGGTTGAAGCGCTTTTTTGGGAACCGAGCAACTACCAAATAGAATAAGTGCGGCGATTACTAAAGATGCCTGTTTGACAACTTGTTTCTTTTTATCTTTTTTTGAAAATAAGATCACTAAACCAGGGATAACAATAACCCCGAGTATCGTTCCGATAAGCATCCCACCGACCGCAGCGGTACCAATACTGCGATTACCTAATGCTCCCGCCCCACTTGCCATCATCAACGGAATCAAACCCGCAATAAATGCAAAAGAAGTCATTAATATGGGACGTAGTCGCGCAACAGCTCCTTCGATTGAAGCTGTCACAATATCCATCCCCTGTTTATATTTCAAATTGGCATATTCTACAATTAGAATCGCATTCTTACCCAGCAATCCAATAAGCATAACCAATGCGACCTGCGCATAAATATTGTTTTCCAACCCAAAAACTTTCAGGAAAATAAATGCGCCAAAGATCCCTGCCGGAAGACAGAGCAGAACTGGTAATGGTAATAAAAAGCTTTCGTACTGTGCACATAACAACAGATAAACAAACAGAAGACAAAGTGCGAAAATATACAAAGCCTGATTTCCAGAGATCTTTTGTTCACGCGTCATGCCTGACCATTCTATACTATAGCCTTGTGGTAAAGAAGAAGCGATCTTCTCAACTTCTTCGATAGCCTGGCCCGAACTAAATCCAGGTGATGATTGACCAGTAACCATAGCTGAACTGAACATATTATATCGTGTAATCTGTTCAGGGCCATAAATTCTTTCCATGGAAATAAATGCGTTGTACGGAACCATCTCACCAGTTTCATTTTTCACATACAAGCGCAATACATCCTCCGGACGTTGGCGATATTCAGGTCCAGCCTGTACCATAACTTTATACATTTGTCCATAGCGAATAAAATTTGTCGCATACAGACTCCCCATTAGCGTCTGCAAGGTGCTCATGGCATTTTCAACAGAAATACCCTTCTTCGCGGCCATATCATAGTCAACTTTCAACATATACTGTGGAAAATTCACATCAAAGCTGGAGCTGATATCTTGAAGTACATCGCTTTTCTCCATATCATCCATAAATTTTTGCAATACTTCGGCCGTCTTATTGAGATCCTCATTACCACTACGATCCAACAAACGTAATTCAAAGCCCGAAGAGTTACCAAATCCAGGAACTGTAGGCGGCGGGAAAAAATCAATTTGAGCGTCAGCAAAATCTTTTGTTTTATCTCGTAATTCTTTGATCACATCATCTACTGTCTGATCTCGTTCCTTCCAAGGCTTAAGATTAATCATACCCATACCATAGGAGGCACCCGAAACCTCAGTAACAATACTATATCCAGACAAAGTAGATACGGTTTCAACAATATCCAATTTACGTGATACAGAGTCAATTTTGTCTAAGACACGCTCCGTACGGTCCACAGTCGCCCCTGGAGGTGTTGTTACCGAGACATAGATCATTCCTTGATCTTCCGTTGGAATAAAACCAGAAGGTAAAATGGCACTACTTCCCCATGTAGCAATAAAGAATCCACCCAATAATAACAGTGTTAACCCACGTCGCGCACTTGTTTTCGCCAAAATTCCTTTATAGCCAAAGGCCGTTTTATCATATATCCTATTGAATTGTCTAAAGAAACGATCTAACCAACTGTTTGACGGTTTGCGATCGTGTGGAGATTTTAAGAAAAGAGCACATAATGCGGGCGTTAGCGTCAATGCGTTAATCCCGGAAATAACGATTGCCGCAGCCAGTGTCAACGAAAACTGTCGGTAGAATATGCCCACCGGTCCAGAAAGAAATGCAACTGGAACAAACACGGCAGACATCACCAAGGTAATAGCCACCACTGCACCACCAACTTCTTTCATTGCTTCCAACGTTGCTTCCATAGGCTGTAAATGTTCCTCTTCCATTTTTGCGTATACAGCTTCTACGACGACAATACCATTATCAACCACAATACCTATTGCCAAAACTAAGGCAAACAAGGTTAATAAGTTAATCGAGAAACCCAGCATTTGCATAAAAAACAAAGCGCCAATCAAACAGACGGGTACTGCTAAAATAGGAATTACCGTCGCCCTGAAATCCTGCAAGAAGATAAACACCACAATAAAAACCAGAAGGAAGGCTTCTAACAAAGTCTTGATAACAGAAGAAATTGACGCATCCAAAAAGCGGGATACATCATAACCCATGGTATATGTCATCCCTGCAGGAAACGATGTTTGCTTCAATTCTGCCATGCGGTCTTTCACTCGCTGAATAACTTCTTGCGCATTCGACCCTGGCAATTGTTTCAACATAATAGAAGCTGATGGTCGTCCATCAGTCTTGGATACCATCTCATAATCTAATGATCCAAACTCAACATCCGCAACATCCTTGATACGAATAATGGATCCGTTTGAGTTTGCTCGAATAGGTATATTGGCGTATTCATCAATTTCTGTAAACTTACCTGGATAACGCAGTACATATTGCTGCATATTCCGCATTTTATCCGAGCTAATACCCGTTTGTCCGGGAGCAGCTTCGACATTCTGTTTACGCAATGCGGCAACAACATCTTCTGTAGAAATATTGTAAGCTGCCATCCGATCAGGTTTCACCCACACACGCATGGCATAATCTCGCATACCCATGATCTGAGCAAGCCCTACCCCCTCAATACGTTTAAGTTCTTTCAGAATATTGATATCCGCAAAATTATAAATGAACCGCTCATCGGCAGTTTCATCATCGGTAAATACATTCAGATACATCAACATGGAGTTGACCTCTTTCTCTGTAGTTACCCCTGCCTTAATGACTTCCTCAGGCAATTCATCCAGTACAGTAGTTACCCTATTTTGTACGTTTACAGCAGCAATATCAGGATCCGTACCAACTTCAAAAAAGATCTGTATAACCGTGCTTCCGTTATTGGTCGATACTGAGTTCATATAAGTCATTCCCGCTACCCCATTGATGGCTTTCTCCAAAGGAATGGCAACTGCATTGGTACTTACCTCGGCATTCGCACCGGTATAATTCGCATTCACGACAACAGAAGGCGGCACAATATCTGGAAATTGCGTAATCGGCAAGGTAAATAATGCCAAAAGCCCTAAAAGGGTAATAAATACCGAAATGACCAACGATAATACGGGTCGTTTTATAAATGTTTCAAACATAGTCTATCCTCCGCTACAACTTCCTCAATTTTGGGTTAATCTTCACTCCACTACGCAAATTTTGCACTCCTTCGTACACCACTTTAGCATTAGGATCCAAACCGCTTTCCACAATATAATAGTGACCAACTCGTGGCCCTGCAACGAATGGTGTCATTTTAACAGTGCTATCCGCTTGCATCGTATAAACATATGTTTTGTCCTGGATCTCAAATACTGACTTCTGATGCACAAAAGTATGCTCACCTGTCTCCATCGGAACAGCAATTTTACCCGTTGCCCCATGCTTTAAGATATGTTCGGCGTTAGGAAATTGTACCCGCAAAGCAATAGATCCCGTGTTAGCTTCAAATTCACTTTCCACCAAGTGCGCGATGCCCTCATGGGGATACAATTCACCATTGGCCAAAATTAATTTGACAGATTTTTGCGTTTCCTTGCCATTTAATTTATCACGCATGAGTGCCAGATATTCCCTTTCAGAAATATCAAAATAAACATTCACTTTGCTTAAATCAGAAATTGTCGTGATCAAACTTCCCTCTGTTAATAATGAGCCCTCTTTCAATAAAATCCGATCTATACGACCATCAAATGGCGCTTGTATCACCGTATAGTCTAGTCTTGTCTGCGCTTGATTAACCAATGCACGTGCTTCCTCTATCTTTGAATTAGCAGCCTTTAGCTGGATCTTCAATAAGTTATACTCAGAAGAACTCACAATATTCTTATCAACCAACTTTTGCGTTCTCTCCATCTCAAGCTTGATTTTTTGCATTTCTGCGATGGAATTGTCATACTGCGCTTTGGCCTTAGCAAGTTCGGAACGATATTCCTCGTTATTATATTTGAACAATGTCTGTCCTTTTTTCACCCAAGCACCCTCATCAACATAAATCTTATCCAAAAAACCATTTAATTTGGAACGGACTTCCACATTTTTAGAAGCCTGAATATCAGCTATATATTCCTGATAAACAGTTGTATCCATGACAATCAAAGGTGTAATGGGTATATTCTTAATTTCTTCTTTTTGGTCTGCATTAGCGTTGGTAGAGCGACATGAATCCAACATCCCAACCATGCCTACAAACAGGCACAGCACAAGTAATTTCTTCATAAACGATAAAAAATGTAAATTGTTAAAATCCCTTGATAGCACTTAAAATACCACTGACAAGGGGAAACGTCAAATAGGAGTTACAATGAGCTGTTTGCCCACAAGAGTGACATAAAGTCACACAAAATTAAAAATTATAAAAATACAGAATCTTATAACTCCACAGGAAGTAAAGTCAGAATAGCTAGAAAGGCCTAAATCGATTGAGAAATCGATAATAGCCCGGTAAACAGAGGGTCTTAGATCGATAAAAAGGATGCGCTTTTATCTTCGTAAAACAGAGTGCCGTAAATACGATCCCAAAAACAAAAATAAATATAGACAGAACCTGACTATTCACGGAGAATATACGATAGTCATCCTGCAAAAGAACCTTTTCTTCTTGAGAAGTTTGAACAGGTTCTAAATCCAATACATCATCCAAAAAATACTCCACAATTGTCTCCCCTGCATGTAAAACCTGCCCCGTTGCAGATGAGAATGACTCATACGTCAACAGATTTAGGTACGCAAAAAGTGTTAATAAATGAAATATTTTAACCAACATATTGAAATTTCGAATCACAAAGGTATGATTTTAAATCACCAAGATCATTTTATTCATGTAAAAAAACCATGACAGCTTACGAATAAACCGTCATAGTTTTAATCTTACAGCCAACAGACCAAAAAACGTGCGCTATGACTAATGTTTTGATCGAGGTATAAAATCCAATTATTTTTGTTTACTTAAGCTTTTACGCTTGCTGGACGTAACTTGGCTTTCATTGCTAAAGGAATATGGAGCATCCTCTTTTTCAATTCCTCTATTTTTATTAGGAACATTGCTCATTTTGAAAGCTAAATTTGCTCCCTGCATCAAATCAGCATAACGAATAAAGTTTTTGGTATAAGGCTTACCATTCAAAGACAGTTGGTTCACATAGACCTGATCTTGCCCTTGATGCTGCGCTTGTATGTTGACAGTTTTACCGTTCTCCAGTTTTAGAGTTACCTTATCAAATTGTGGCGAACCAATAACATATTCCCCTGTCCCTGGAGAAACAGGATAAAAGCCCAAAGAGGAAAAAACATACCAAGCAGAAGTCTGTCCATTATCTTCATCACCACAATAGCCATCCGGTGTAGGTAAATAGAGCTTATCCATGATCTTGCGTACCCAATATTGGGATTTCCAAGGTTCTGCAGCATAATTATATAAGTAAGGCATATGCTGAATAGGTTGGTTCCCATGTGCATATTGCCCCATATTCATGACTTGCATTTCGCGCATCTCATGAATCATGCTACGGCTTTTCATACCTTCATAACTAGGAATAACAAATACCGTATCCAACATCGTGACAAAAGATTTATTACCGCCCATGAGCTCAATTAATCCCTGCGGATCATGAAATACACAAAAGCTCCAATGCCACGCATTGCCCTCCGTATACTCTCGAGACCAGGCACTTGGATCAAAATCCAGAACGAATGAACCGTCCGTCTTTTTCCCCCGCATTAATTTTGTACTTGGGTCAAACAGATTTTTGTAGTTCATCGCTCGCTTTGCGTAAATAGCTGTTTCGGCTTCCGGTTTACCCAGTGCCTTGCCAAATTCATAAATACACCAGTCGTTATAGGCATATTCTAGCGAACGAGCTACATTTTGATCGACCTTCACATCTGCAGGAATGTAGCCCAATTTATTATAATATTCATAGCCAAAACGCCCTGTCGAAGAATGCTTTGGATATGCATTATTCGCACCATGTTTCAATGCTTCCCATAACAAATTCTTATCATAGCCCTTTCTGTCGGTTATCAAAGCATCAGCAACAATAGAGGCTGAATTATTACCGATCATGGAAGCACGGTGCCCCGGTGAAGCCCATTCAGGAAGATAGCCACTTTCCTTGTAGGCATTAACTAGTCCTTCTTGCATACGATCGTTCATAGCAGGATATAATAAATTTAATAACGGAAACAGACTTCTAAATGTATCCCAAAAACCAGTATCCGTGAACATTTCTCCAGGCAGGACCTGACCGTTATAAGGGCTATAGTGTATACGCTTTCCTGTTGCATCGATTTCAGAAAAATCCCTGGGAAATAATGTTGAGCGGTATAGGCAAGAATAAAATGTACGCAATTTATCAATATTTAGGTCTTCAACCTGTACTCGCCCGAGTATTTCATTCCATTGCGCCTTACCTTCGTCAACAACTTGTTGAAATGTTTTGGACTTCACTTCTTTTAGATTAAGTTCTGCCTGCTCAAAACTTATAAAGGAAGAAGCAATACGGGGGCTCACCTGATCACCTCTTTTCAATGATGGAAATCCCACAATTGCTCCTGCATGATTATCCTGAATCTCAAGTTCGCCAATCTTTATCGCGCCGCTTTTTACACCAGCTTTATAAGAAAAAGGTCGATCGAAAGTAATCACAAAATAATTTTTGAAATTATCGGGCACACCCCCACTATTTTTCGTTGAATAACCGATAATCTTATTTTCCTCAGGAATCACTTTAATATAAGAACCTTTGTCAAACGCATCGATTACGACATAAGCGCTGTCCGTTTTAGGAAAAGTAAACTGAAATATTGCCGCACGCTGTGTTGGCGACAACTCGGTACTTACATCATGATCTGCAAGATAAACACTATAATAGTAGGGTTTGGCAACTTCTGCTTTATGAGAAAACCAGCTCGCACGTTTCTCTTGGTCGAATTCGGGGTTGCCCGTTACCGGCATGATTGAAAACTGGCCATAATCATTATTCCAAGGACTGGGTTGATGCGTCTGTTTAAATCCTTTAATTTTGTCAGCTGTATAAGTATATACCCAGCCATCCCCCATATTTCCTGTCTGTGGAGTCCAAAAATTCATTCCCCAAGGCCGCGCAATCGCTGGATAAGTATTTCCATTCGACAATTCATATTTCGATTCTGTACCAATCAAAGGATTAACGAAATCCACTGGTGAAATCTGTTGGGCCATACTTATATGAGCCGTCAATAGAAAAAGGATACTACCTGTTAGTTTTTTTATGTTAAGCATAACTTGCATAGAGTTGAGCAAATGTATATAGCAAAAAGCTAAAACGTATTAGTAAATATAAGTAAGAAATCTAAATATTTAGGACTAATAATACATTCTTCACAGGATGGTTACAATAAGGGACATGATAAAATGGCTATTTAACTCTTTGACCAAAAAGCAGCGTTAAAACAAAAACTCAAAAAAGGAATAACTTACTTTGGCTTTTTAACGAAAAAAGACCGATTACGTATTGATCGGTCTTTTTTTCACATTTGGAATCAGTTATTTCTTAGGCTTACTGCTCATTTCGAAGACCAGTTCCCCTCCATCCATGATACGATTATACGAAAGTTTTAAATGGTCTAATTGCTGTCCGTTCAAAGAAACAGATTTTACATAAACATTCTTTTCAGATTGGTTACGAGCCACAATAGAAAGACTGCGTCCATTTTCAAAATTTATCTTTGCGGATTTTACCAAAGGGCTACCGATCCAATACGAATCGTCTCCTGGTGCAACAGGATAAAATCCAAGCGCAGTAAATAAGTACCATGCAGACATCTGTCCACAGTCATCATTCCCACCCAAACCAGCATGGCCATTATGGTATTGATTTCGAATAATCTGACGCAAGCGTGCTTGCGCTTTCCAGGGGCTATCCGTAATCGTATACAAATAAGCAACATGATGCGAAGGTTCATTTCCGTGAACATAATTACCAATGATACCATCTCGTGTGATATCTTCCGTATGCTCAAAATACTTATCCGGCAAATCCATCGTAAATAAAGAGTCGAGATAGCGTTCAAGCCGCTGCTTACCGCCCATCACTTGCATCATTTCTTTAGGCTGATGTGGTACATAAAGACTATAGTTCCATGAGTTTCCCTCAATAAACCCTTGTCCATGTGTATCCAGAACGTCAAACTTCTCTTTAAATTTTCCTGCTGAACTCTTTGGACGCATAAACCCAATGGATGCGTCATAAAGTGATTTCCAACTTTCAGCACGTTTCGAGAATGTATGATAGATATCTTCCTTACCGAGCTTCTTTGCCAGCTGAGCAATACACCAATCATCGTAAGCATATTCAAGTGTATTGGAAACAGATGTTCCTGATACATCATTAGGCACGTAACCTTTATCAATATAAGCCCCTATACCTTCATATTTCCGCGTATGTGCTGTCTGTACACAAGCCGCTAATGCTGCTTCAGCATCCCCTTTATAAACCCCTTTTAAAATTGCATCAGTAATGACCGATACCGAGTGATATCCACTCATGCACCAATTGTCATTCGCATAATGTGACCAAATAGGCAACATTTTTAACACACTCTGGTCATAATGTGCCATCATTGATGCTACGATATCGGCATTGCGCGAGGGATTAATGAGGTTAAGCAAAGGATGAAATGCCCTGAATGTATCCCATAACGAAAAAGAAGTATAATTGGTAAACCCCTCGGCTCGGTGAATTTCTTGATCCAATCCTTTATATTCACCATTCGTATCCATATAGATTGTAGGCATCAAACTCGCATGGTACATTGCTGTATAGAAATTCACAAGGTCTTCCTTGTTTAACATATCAGCTTCAATTTTGTGCAATTCCTTCTCCCAAGTTTCCTGACCTTTCTTTACATAGCCATCGAAGTTCCAATCCGGAGCTTCCGCATCCATATTGGCCAAGGCGTTCTTCATACTGACTGGACTCAAAGCTACTTTCAAAAGAACCGCTTCTTGCGCTTTCGTATCAAAGTCTAAATGGAGTTTCATCTGGTGTGCGGCAAGGTCGGGAAAATTGTTTTGCTGATCAAACTTACGCCAAAAACCATTATACACAGATTTTCCGTCCTCATATTTAGCACCATAATTTTTAAAAGGCTTAGAAGTCTTTATCGCAAAATAAACTGTACGCGTCCTTGACCAGCCATTCGTCTGCCGATAACCAACCAAGGTCGAATCGTTTAGCACTTTAACAACAGTCCATACATTTTTTCCTTCATAGTTATAGATCCCTGCTGTCAAATCAACAATAAGATGGGAGGCCGCCGATTGAGGAAATGTATACCGATGTATCCCAACTCGGGTTGTTGTGGTTAGCTCAGCTTTAATCTGATGCTTATCCAACAAAACACTATAATAATTAGCTTCGGCACGTTCATTTGCATGTGAATACAGGGACCGATACCCATCTTGAGGCCTATCTGCAGTACCTGGATTTAGCTGCAGTTTACCTTGTGTAGGCATCACTTGAATATCACCAAGATCTGAATGCCCAGTACCACTAAAATGTGTATGACTAAACCCTACAATTGTAGGGTCATCATATTGATATCCTGCACAATACTTATACACATCCCCATTGTACTGCCCCTTGACGGCATATGATAAGGTATCTGTATCCGGGCTTAGCTGAACAGATCCAAAAGGAACTGTCGCTCCTGGAAAAGTATGTCCCATCCGTGCTGTACCGATGAGAGGTTTGACATACTGAACCAACTTGGTTTCCTGTGCCCTAATTAGAGACGGAATACCAATCAACCCTAAAAAGACTAAACTTTTTATTTTCATTGCTTATACATTATATTTTTGGATTTTGGCTATAGGCCGTCCATAATTCATCAATAGACTTTCCTGTATTTGCCTTCCAAAAATCATCCGTGTAACTTTTACTTCGCATTGCTGCATCTAATTTCTTCACAAAATCCTTCTTCACATGCTGATTAATCCAGTATAAAAATCTGGCTGTTATACGATAAGAATCTGTGTATTTTTGTTTGTTTGTATAATCAGGTAATTTCCAATTTGCGCCCGCATTGTCTATTCCATCGTCAAAACGCACGAAATCGGCGATCCCCTCAGTTATCCACCATGGCCCAGATCCATCAGGATAAGCCTGCACAATATGCATAACCTCATGCGTAACAACATCAATATCACCTGGATTTTTCGCAAACCAGGCAGGGCTATAACGTACGATTCCGCCAGCTGTGGCAGCAACACCTTTGTAATCTGGATCAATTACAAAAGAGACCTTTTTGATGGTATTTTTATTATATTTCTTTGCCAATTTTGGATAATTGGTAAAATAAGTGTCAATCAATCGCGCTTTTAGCGCAGCATCAAAATCCTTGTCCTTATTGATCCAAATCAAGGTAAAGCCACCTTTGGTAATACTATCTACATCCACAGCTACCTTACGATCATTTTCTGTATGCTTCCAGTTATCCTGTGCCAAAAGGCAACAGGAATACATCATCCCAAAAACAGCAAACGCTATCGCTAAAAATTTAAAGTTCATAATAGCTTAATTATTTCTTTTTATTCGATTTTAATTTTATAGTTGGTTGTAATTCTGTTGTCATTGAATATGGAGCAGCGTTCTTTGATGCTCCTCGCGTATAGTTGGGTTTTGCTGTCATGTCAAAGTTGAGTGTCCCACCTTGTTGCATTGCTTTATGACTTAACCAGTTTTTATCATATTCCGAACCGTTCATTTGCAATGCATTAACATAGACATTTTCAGCAGAATTTTTAGGTGCATTAATAGTCAACTTCTTTCCATTTTCAAAAGTCAATGTTGCTTTCTTAAATAGGGGCGCACCTAGTACATACTCATCAGTAGCTGGGCAAACAGGGTAAAAACCAAGAGCAGAAAATACATACCAGGCCGATGTTTGACCATTATCTTCATCACCACAGTAGCCATCCGGAGTAGGCTTGTACATTCTATCTATAACCTGACGCACCCAATATTGTGTTTTCCACGGTTGACCAGCATAATTATAGAGATAAGGCATATGTTGAATGGGTTGGTTGCCATGCGCATACTGTCCCATATTCGCAACCTGCATTTCACGAATTTCATGAATAATTCCACCATAATAACTGTCATCAAAATCTGGCGATTGAACAAATACAGAGTCCAACATACCGACAAACGTCTTTTCGCCTCCCATTAAATCGATCAAGCCCTGCACATCATGAAATACGCTCCAAGAGTAATGCCAGCTGTTTCCTTCCGTAAAAGCATCTCCCCATTTCAATGGATTAAAAGGAGCCTGGAATTTACCATCCTTATTTTTTCCACGCATCAAGTTAGTAGAAGGGTCAAATAAATTCTTATAATTCTGTGCGCGCTTAGCATATAGCTCAATTTCGGCTTTAGGACGGTTTAGAGCTTTCGCCAATTGGTAGATGGTAAAGTCATCATAAGCATACTCCAATGTACGTGCAGCATTTTCGTTGATCTTAACATCATATGGAACATAACCTAAGCTGTTGTAATATTCAACACCTTTTCTGCCTACCGCACTCATTGGCCCTTCATTATTCGCCCCGTGTTGTAATGCCTCATATAATTTGTTGATATCATAACCGCGTAAACCTTTCATGTAAGCGTCTGAAACCACGGATGCTGAATTATTACCAACCATAATATCGGCATATCCGGGACTGCTCCATTCCGGCAGAAAGCCGCCCTCTAAATAGGCGTTAAGAAGTCCCTCCTGCATTTCTTTGTTAATGGAAGGATACATAAAGTTTAAAAATGGGTATAAAGCCCTGAACGTATCCCAAAAACCAGTCCCACCAAACAAATAACCCGGAAGTGTCTTTCCATTGTAAGGACTATAATGGACGACTTTTCCTTGACCATCGATCTCATATAATTTATTTGGAAAAAATAACGTACGATACATGGTTGAATAGAAAGTCCGCAATTGGTCAATATCATCACCTTCGACTTTTATTTTTCCTAGGGTAGAGTTCCATATCTGACGGCCATCTTCCTTAACCTGATCAAATGATTTATTTCCTAACTCATTCAAGTTTAACAAAGCTTGTTCAGCACTGATAAAAGACGACGCCACCTTTACCTGAACGGGCTTTGATTTGTCTTTTACCTTAAAACCAACAATGGCACCAGTGTGATCTCCCTTAATCTGAAGCTGTCCATCCTTTTTTTCTTTACCTTCCCAGGTAGCGACACTCGAAAAAGGCTGATCAAAAACCAGTACAAAATAATTCTTGAAATTTGAAGGTAAAGGACCACGGGCATATTTTGAAGAATACCCGATGATCATATTTTTTTCGGGGATAATCTGTACTTCGGAACCTTTTTCATAGGCATCCAAAACGATATAGGCATCATCAGTTTTGTTGAAGGAGATTCTGAACATTGCTGCACGCTCCGTTGGTGTCATCTCAGCTGTGACATCATGGTCAGCTAAGTAAACAGAATAGTAATACGGTTTTACGATTTCAGCCTTATGTGAGAACCAGCTAGCCCGCTCATCCTGATCAAAAACTGGCTTACCTGTTACCGGCATAATAGAGAAAACACCATAATCATTCATCCAAGGAGAAGGCTGATGCGTCTGCTTCAAGCCACGGATTTTATCCGCGGTATATTGATACTGCCAGCCATCACCGTTCTTGCCTGTTTGTGGAGTCCACATATTCATACCCCACGGCCTCGCAATTGAGGGATACGTATTGCCATTTGACAACTCAAATTTGGATTCAGTACCCATTAACGGATTAACAAGATCGACAGCTTCCATTTGCTGACCTCTAAATTTCTGTGCCAAAACAGGTTTTGCGCAAAACAAACCTACAGTTAGTAATGACCCAAAAAGAACACTTAATGATTTCTTCATTATTTAGGATATATTATTTTTCATACTAAAACGTATTAGTAAAGATATAAAAGATTATTTAATGTAAAGCACCGCAACGCTTATGTAATAAATTTTAAACAAACAGTGGCTAGTAAAGCCACTGTCCAAGTCTACCAGTTCAAATTTTGAACCATATTTTCGTTTTTCAACACCTCATTATTTGGTATTGGGAATAAATAATCTCTCTTTTTAAATATCCGGGTCTCGATTAAGGTTTTTTTGAAAAAATCGTCACCATCCACATCGAGGTTCATTCCATAAACTGGTCCATTATCAGTAGTCTCGGCAATTTTCCAACGTCTTGTATCAAAGTATCGTGCATTCTCAAATGCCAACTCAACACGCCTCTCTTTACGAATAGCCTCGCGCATAGCACTCTGACCCACCGGAACTGCGATTGTACCTTCACCATACCCCGCAATACCGGCCCGTTTCCTGATAATATTAAGATATTTCAAAATATCTGGATCATTGGGGCTCGATTCATTTAATGCCTCAATATAATCCAGATAAATATTTCCTAACCGTAACATCAATGCGCCTCTGGCATTACCATTCGATGCGACATTTTTACGCACAGTATAACCCGTTGGCGTTACATCTGAGGTACTTTGTGACCTTCCTGAATTACCACTTTTATTAAATAAGGAAATAACAGCTGCACTACTATTAGCCTGATTCAGCCAATAACTTCCACTATAGGTAATACCCACATAAAACCTCGGTTCACGATTTACATACATGTTAAACGTACGCCGCTCGGCGACGTCATACGGCGCTTTAAAATTACTAAAACCACTGTCCTTGTAAGTTCCATCGTCTGCTATAGACAAGCCGTTCTTCGTAAAGTAAGCGTCTACCATCGATTGTGTTGCACCGAGAGCCCCCCCTCCTTGTGCTGCAGACGGGAATCCAACATGCTTTGGTGTACGATCATACTGCGTATTATTACCGCTATTGGATCGGGCAAAAATCCACTCTCTATTCCAATCCACGGTCATTACATTACGACATGACAAGTAAGCGGCAAGAAACGGATCATTGTTCGATTCCTGATATAAACTATAATAGGTTGGAACAAATTCATCAATAAACTCTTTTGCCGCTACAGCTGCTTCAACCCACTTTTGCTTGTCTTCAGTTACGCTAAACAAAGCCGTTCCATCCAAATTTTTCACACCAGCATAATCCGGATTCCCATTAAACAAAGGGCTAGCTTTTAGCAATAAAGCTTCTACCTTATATGCCTTAGCAATACCTTTCGTTATCCGACCATATTCACTATTGTTTGGCGTATAGGGAAGTTCTTTATATGCTTCATCCAATTCTGTCACAATATATTCCACGCATTGATCAAAAGGTGTACGAGGCAGTCTTAAATCCGCTATTGGTGCATTAAAATCAAGTAGCTTATCTCCAATGAGTGGTATTGGCCCATAACTTCTAATTAAATAGAAATAGTACAAAGCACGTAATGCCCGGGCTTCGGCTTTATAGGTTGATTTCATTACAGAAGTTACCTCTGCCGAATTTGCACCATCAATTTCCTGAATGAAATAGGTCGCATTTCGGATCCCTTGATAATAACTCTTATAAATATCCCCAATTGTACCATCGGTATTGCTCCATACACTTGCAGTCATATTATTTGCATAATTAAAATCCCACGTGTACTTTGCTTCGTCAGACGCCGCCGTCCAAGGACCAGCATTACCTGTCCCTACAAATCGTTGAGCAAGCTCATTAGGCAACGTATTATAGATGTTGGCAAGAAATTTATCTGTATTTGCTTTCGATTTAAATATATCATCAACTGTGATTACATCGTCAGGAACTTGGTCCAAATAATTTTTACAACCTGACAGCGAACTTAACGTCAAGCTTCCAATTAATATCCATTGGAATGTTTTTATTTTGATTTTCATTTTCATGGTCTTATTTTTTTATTTCCGAAACTATCCTATTCAAGGTAATTTCATAAATATCACACGGTTCTTTCTCTTCTATTATTCAATTCGTCAGACTACGGATTAAAATGTTGCTTGGAGTCCGACCGACACCGTCCGTATATTTGGATATCGTGTTCCATTACCCGTATTTAACTCCGGATCCCATAGCTTAAATTTACTCCAATACAAAATATTAACCCCTTGTAAATAGACACGAGCATTTTTCACATGCAACCTTTCAAGGAAATCCTTCTTAAAGTTGTATCCAAAATCAAGTGTTTTAAGACGAAGAAAATCCACGTCTTTCACCCACCATGACGATGCAACCGCATTATTCTTATTTGCCGCATTTCCATAAGCTAAGCGCGGATAAAATGGATTTTCCAATGGATTTTCTTCAGTCCATCGATCCTCGGCAATTGCAAAAAGATTGCTTCGCTCTGCTCCAGTACTATTATTAAACGGGATAATACCATCTCCACCTATTGCCCGCTCAGCACCTGATGTTCCTTGGAAAAATGCCCCGAAATAGAATTGTTTATAGCTGACGTTAAACCCAAATCCATACACCGAGTTCGGAACATCACCGTTGCCGATACGTGACACATCATTTGCATCTACTTTTCCGTCGCCGTTAAGATCTTTATACCGGATATCCCCCACTCTTTGAGCACCTAGTGCTGATTGATCCGCATGGTTTGAAATCTCATCTTCAGATTGGAACAAGCCATCGGCCTGGTACCCATAGATAGACAGGACATTTTTGCCTCGCCTTTCCATATAAGGATAGGGCTGACGAGGCTGGTCATTTTCGATGATTTTATCCTTATTGTACGTATAAGTCGCTCTTACGTCAACGCGGACGTTACCAACTGGAAAAGGAGCCAATTCCAATGTACCATCAACACCTTTATTTTGTATAATTCCTAAGTTATCCCATGGATTACTATTTAGACCTACAAAATCAGGCAACGACGCTCGTTGTAAGAAAACGCCTGTCCGTTTTTCTTTAAATAAATCAACGGTTAGTGAAAGCTTGTTTTTAAGCGTTTTTACTTCAAATCCTAAATTTTGTTTATGCGATTCAGCCCATTGTACATTAGTCCCATAATCTGAGATTGCAGTCCCGCCATAACTAACGTTATTAGAGCCGTTTCCAAAGGTATATCCACTAGCGCCCGTATTGACTAGAGTTAAATAGCCGAATCGACGTGCTCCTCCATTACTTCCATCACCCACTTTTCCGTCCGAATACCTCAATTTCAAAAAATTCACCGTGTTTTTTATTGGCTCAAAAAACTGTTCGTTCGATACAACCCAACCTACACCAAAAGATGGAAAAAAGCCAAATTTCATACCAGGAGCAAAGTTTTCTGAACCATTATAGCCAAAGTTTCCTTCCACAAAATAACGATCGTCATAAGAGTAGGTGACACGGCCGGCCATCCCCATATTTCTATAAGGCAAGGATGACGTCACATTGTCCGCAAATGCTTGGACTATTTCACGCTGATTGTACAAAAGCATGGCAGAAACCTGATGCTTATCTGCTATTGTCGTATTGTAATTTAATGAAGCTTCGGTATAGAATTGACGTCTTGCGTCATTGGATTTAGAAAAAGCCAAATCATCTGTTCCTTGCGAGATACTATTCAAAATTGGTGCTCCAGCATCATCATAAGGGAATAAACGATTGATTAAATACGTACTACGTGTTCTTGTCCGATTGATTGTATGCGAATTCCAGATATCAAATGAGTACAATGCTGAAAAATTTAAACCTTTTAACCAAAAGCTCAAATCTTGAGAAAGACGGGCATTGGACATGACCTGGTTGCTGAAAATATTCTGATAACCTGTTTGAGTAATCTGCGCATATGGATTTGGCTGAGCACCCGCAGAACTGACTCCCGGCACAAAATTACCCGGATATATAGCTGGATATAATACCGGATTGGTCTGCATCACATTGCCAAAAGCCTCCTCAGGCTTCACGCCAGGGTAATTGAGGTTACCGATATAACCTTGCACACCCAATTCAAACTTTGTCGTTGGTGTAAAATTCATGGATACATTCGACGTGAAATTATAACGTTTGAAACGCGTAGTTGCATCATATTTTTGAAGTGCATCCGTCCGAAGTAAGCTCGATTCATCATAATAAGCACCAGATACATAATAGGTCGAAGACTCCGACCCGCCCCGTGCACTGAAATTTGCGCGACGGTTTCCTGCCGTATTCTTAAATATCTGATCCATCCAGTTAACGTTTGGATAGAGGTAAGGATCGGTACCTAAAATTGTGTTGTTGATATAATTATTCGAATATTCTTTTGACATTCCCGTTGCTACCCGCGCTTCATTACGCAGCATCATATAGGTCACACCGTCCGTCAGTTCCGGACGCTTTGTAAAAGATGTAAAACCTTGATTGTAATTAAACATAAGTGAAGGTTTACCGGTTACACCTTTCTTCGTGGTAATAAGAATGACACCATTTGCCCCTGCGACACCATATACAGCCGTTGCTGCCGCATCTTTTAAGATCGTAAACGAGGAAATATCTTCCGCATCAAAACTATTAATATCACGACCCTGTACGCCGTCAACGACAACCAATGGTCCAGTAGCGCCAGACATACTAGATATACCACGAATCCAAAGATCTGCTCCGTCAGATCCTGGTAGACCGGAACGTTGCACACCGACTAATCCCGAAATCCGACCGGCTAATACCGTACTTAAATTCGCTACCGGCAGCTTTAAATCTTCAACTTTCACACTGGATTGAGCACCCACTACAGAAATTTTCTTTTGTTGACCATAACCGATTACCACGACTTCGTTAATACTATTGCTAACCGCTTTTAATATGATATTCAGCGTAATTGCGTTATTGATAACAACCTTGTAAGGTTCATATCCTACATAGGAAACATTTAACGAATCACCTCGACTTGCATATAATTCAAACTGCCCATTGTCGTTCGACATGGCAGAATTCTTTGTATTTAGGTTATTGATAGTCACACCCGATAGATTTGTGCTCATTTCGTCGCGTATAACACCTTTGATAAGAACCTGTCCATTTTGCTGACCAATTGCATTTTCTACAAGAAAACAAAGGCATAGCAATAGAACAAACGTTCCGTATTGAATTATTCTTTTCATAATATGTTTAGATTTTTAATTAGAACTCTTTTGCGGATCCGATATTAACCGCCATTCAGCCATTTGAAACAGACCTGTTCCACCATAAATAGCTTGAATCTGAAGCCTATAATACTTGTACTTTACAGTGTTATTTAATTCAAAACGAACTTTTTGATTACGGGAATCAAATTTATAATCCTTCTTGCTATCGATAGTTGTCCATGAAGAACGATCGTTAGAACCGACAAGCTCCCAATCTTTGGGATCACGATCTTGAGCATCATTAGCCGACGCGACAATATAAGCAGTTGCCGCTATTCCCCCGGGGAAAGCCAATTCAATATAAAGATCATTTTGATAAGGGTTAATAAGAAATTTGGTCCCATAATCATTATCAACGACCTTTAGGGAACCCTCTCCAGCGGTCTTTCCACCACTATTTTCCCGATTTACAGTCAACGTGCCATAGACTGTAATATCCATTTCCGGCTCTTCTTCCGGAGGTAACAAATCATAGTTTTTTACTTCTGATTTATCACAGGCATTCAATAACAAACACGCCCCAATAATGGGAATGAACTGTCTAAATTTGGTTAGTTTTTTCATAACAGGTCTTTATTTCATACACTAAAACGAATTAGTTTGATGAAGATAAAAAAGACGCAGAAAAAAACTTGTTAACCAATTGTTAACGATTAAAAATTCAGCTTTTTAGGTGTACTCGCATGATAAAACCAACTTTATACACGGTTTCTATCTTTACTTTTTTAGATTTTAATAGCGTTTTTCGAATTTTCGAAATGAAAACATCCAAACTACGCCCCATAAAGTAGTCATTTTCACCCCATAATGTATTTAACATCTCTTCTCTGGACAATATGCGTTCAGTATTTTCCAATAAAAATTTCCAAACTTCAAATTCACGTCCAGTCAATCGTTGGACAGTTTGCTCGCCAACTCGCAGTTCCATGGTAGCTTTATTGAGCAATACATCCCCAACTTCTAATACCGCTATTTTTCGGGAATGACCCCTAGCTAATATATTATTCATACGCCAAACAAGTTCCTCGGTATCAAATGGCTTGACAATATAATCATCTGCCCCAAGTTTCAATCCTTGAATACAGCTTTCCTTGGTGTTCCTGGCCGTTAAAAATAAAAAACGCAAATCCTTGTACAATAATTTTAGTTGGCGCACGACCTCAAAACCATTAATTGAGGGTAACTGAATATCGACAAGCAAGAGATCAAAATACGTATGTTGACAAATCTCCAGTGCCCCCATACCATCGCAGACCCAATCAACCTCAAAACCACTCCTTTTCAAAAGCCATTCCAATTCCGATCCTAAATCGGAGTCGTCTTCGATCAACAATATTCTTCCTTCCATTATTTTATCATAGGTATTATTATATCAAAATGTGCGCCTTTACCCCCAAAATTTTGCAATTGTAATTTCCACCGATGTACCTCAATAATTTTACTCACAAAATACAGACCAAGCCCCAGCCCCTCTATATGAACGCTTCTTTCGCCACGTTCAAACTTTTTAAATATACGTTTACTGTCTAATTTTTCAATACCTATCCCATTGTCTACGATTGAAATAACAATTTGATTAAGATCAAAGTAATTCACTGAAACTTCCACTATCTTAACGGAACTTATATTGTGCTTCAACCCATTTTCTACCAGATTTGTTATAAGTGTAGTTAGCATAAAGCTATCATAACTGCATTTCACGTCAGCAACTCCCTCATTAAATAATAAGGAGATTTCTGCTTGTCCTTTCCATTTAATCTGTAAATCCAAAATGATATCATGGATATCAGAAAGGATATAATGCAATTGTAGTAAAGCCGACTCCGGGGAAAAGGACGATACCTCAAGCGCCTGATTGACCAATCTATCCAAACGGAAGACCTGTCTAGTAATAACATCTAAACTACGATAATTATCCAACGCAAACTTCTCCTTTAAATCAACTTTCATATTTTTAATGGAAACACCTATTGTCGTTAGCGGCGTCTTAAACTCGTGTGTGATACTATTAAAAAAATCACCCGAAATTTCATTTAGCTTTTTTTGCCTTATCCAGTTACGCCATGTGATTCCAAATATGACGATGATAACAAGGATACTAATAATCGCAAGAGACAAAACAGGTAACATTTTAAAAAGTATATTTTTAGTCTGATTATATTTTTTGATATATAATTTAGACCCGACTAACGCCGAGTTTGGATCCGGAACAGTCACAGTAATCCCGGAAACTACATTTTCCCTACCTATTGCTGCTAAATTTCCGTCAATAATACCACCTTCTTTATCAGCAAAATTGAGAATCTCATAATAATGACGTCCGTCAAAAGTGATAGACAACCGCTCAATACACAATGCATATTCGTACTCCTCGTCATTTAAACCTTGCTCTTTCATCATACTTCTGAGCAGCTTTCCAAATGTTGTCTTTGTTTTCAGTGTAGATAAAACATTGCGTCCTATTTCCTCGAGGGCCTTATCAAACTCACCCGGGTTTTGCTGTATTTTTTTGAGCGAAGCGTAATTAGAGTTCAAAATAGAATCTATAATACTTTTACCTCCAGGAAAAATCAAATCATTAATGATCGATTTTTCATAACTGTGCTTTAGCTCTTCCTTCTCCTTTTTCAAAAATTCCAATTGCTCGATCTCATAAACGCTAAAAATCAAACGTATTTGAAGAGCAATCAACACAATAAATCCAATAACTGCAAGCCATTGAATAATTCTAATTTGATCGGACTTATTCTCAAATAAAAACCTATCTATTATTCTTTTCACTACACGCAAATAATTTTAAATTTCTCCTTGCAAGCATCCTATTTTTAACGTACAATAAGCTTCGACCTCACGATATATTCTTTCGGTGTAGAAATCCCTTGCTCTATCTCCTTCAACAATACTTTTGCACAAGTTTTTGCCAAAGATTCTAATGGTTGCTGTATACACGAGACTTTAGGATTTAATATATCAAACAATTCGTGGTCATCAAAAGACAGCATGGGGTAATCGAAGCCTCTTTCTCTTTCTGATCGCAAAGACTTCAACCCGAGAACACATAGGTAATTTGTTGTAAAAAACAGACCATCTAACTCGCTATGCTGTAACCTCCAACTTTTCAACATATGCGAGCCCTTCTGTTTCAAATGCTGATAGGGCAACGCTAACACACGCGGCTTCATATTATACTCATTACAAAAATCCAAATAAGCCTGTCTACGTGCTAACATCTGAGGCTGATCCGAATCTATAGTCACTAATCCAAAGTTTCGACAACCGATAGCGTTCAAATGAACGCAAGCTTTTCTTCCACTGACCTCATTATCAATATGTACATAATGAGTCTCAACATTCGGAGAATTTCTATCAAAAACGACCAATGGAACTCGATACTCCATTATTTTCTGTTGGTAACTTTCTAAGTCCACAGTGGGAGCTAGGATAATTCCTTCTACTTTTTTCTCCAACATGGAGTCAATAATATCACGAGCATTCTGCGGATCTCCCAGCGTACTGCTATATAAAACGTGATAATTTTTTTTTCGAAATAATTCTTCCACATACAATGCAAAGGGACCAAAAAAAGAATCGCCAATATTCTCCACAATCAGACCTATTGTATTTGAACGACCTGTCGCCAAACTTTTAGCGAGAGCATTAGGCTTATAACCTACTTTCTCCACATAGGCCAGCACTCTACTTTCCAACTCTTTGCTGATTCTGGCTCGTTCAGCTTTATGATTAATTACCAACGAAACAGTTGATTTAGACACATTGAGTTCTTGTGCTATTTCTTTAATTGATTTGGCCATAAGAGCATTTTCATAAAATTAAGGTGAAATTAGAAAATAAAAATGAACATATGCTCCAATACAATCGGCAGTAGACAATAAAATATTACACAAACGTATGCGTAGAACCCAAATAATGCCTGCTGTCAGTTGATTACAGCATCTGACAATTTCGGTCTCTATCGCCCTTTTTGCTTATTATATTCAGCTAAATATTTTTCATTAGATTTATAAATTATGCTTTCACTTCTCGTCAATGGATCTATTGAGACTTTGTGAAAAGATGATGCTAATCTTAACCAGTATAAAATACTATATAACGATTTAAAACCGTAAAATAATTAATGAAAAAAGTACTCGTAATCTCTTTTCTCTTAACATTCACTGGCTTTGTAATGGCTCAAAAGAAAGATCAAAGGCCTAATATCGTATTTATTATGGCAGATGATCTTGGTTATGGAGATCTTGGCGCCTATGGTCAACAAAAAATTGAGACCAAACACATTGATTCCCTTGCTAATAAAGGAATGAAATTTGTCAATTTTTATGCGGGCACATCGGTATGTGCCCCATCTCGGTCATCTTTAATGACAGGACAACACACCGGACATACTTATGTACGGGGCAACAAAGAAATCGAACCCGAAGGACAACAGCCGCTAACGGACTCCGTACAGACGTTTGCTATGCTCCTCCAACAAGCAGGATATACAACCGGCGCGTTTGGAAAATGGGGACTCGGAATGGTCAATACAACAGGCGCTCCCGATCAAAAGGGCTTCGATGAATTCTATGGCTACAATTGTCAACGTCAATCCCACCGCTATTACCCCACACATCTATGGCACAACAAGGAAAAAATTGAGCTCGATGGCAATAGCTTGATGGCCAAAGGTCAGTATGCCCCAGCATTAATACAAGATAAGACCTTGCACTTCATTGATACAAACAAGGACAAGCCATTCTTTTTGTTTGTTCCTACAGTGCTACCTCACGCCGAACTGTCTGGTCCGGATGATATTTATTATCAGTTATATGCCGACAAATTTGAAGAAAAACCTCACAAAGGAAATGACTATGGCCCTAAAGCAACCATTGCAGGCTATGCATCTGCCGAGAAACCTCATGCGATGTATGCGAGCATGGTTAGCCGTATGGATGCTTATGTAGGTCAAATTGTCGATCGACTCCGACAAAACAATTTACTTGAAAACACGGTCTNNCACATAATGAAGGGGGGGCAGACCCTAACTTTTTCAATAGTTCAGGCGGCTTACGCGGCAATAAACGAGACCTCTATGAAGGTGGAATCAAGACTCCTTTCATCGTTTATTGGCAAGGTAAAATCGCCGAAGGCAAAACCTCAAACTACCTGGGAGCTTTTTGGGATATTATGCCTACAATGGTTGAACTAACAAAGGCCGATAAACCGCATTATACCGATGGAATCTCATTTGTACCGACATTACTCGGAAAAAATAAACAACAAAAACAGCATCAATATCTATACTGGGAATTTCATGAAGAGGGCGGCCGCCAGGCACTACGTCAAGGAAACTGGAAGCTCATCCTACAAAAAGTGAAGAGTGGCGAGCCTACCATTGAACTATATAATCTCAAAAGTGACCCTAAAGAACATAAAAATATGGCAAAAGATAATCCTAAGAAAGTAAAAGAACTGCGTCAATTGATAGACGAAGCACATGTGGAAAGTGAGATCTTTCCGTTCATTGGCCTAAATCAATAAACCAACCGACAAGCACATAATAAGTACTAGGACGTGATTTCCTAGTTTGGACACTACTCAACTACCGGACGGTTTATTCGATTCATAAGTATGGTCTCACTGTGCCCTCGATAAAAAGATCAATGTCTACCGTAAACCATAGATAGGATCCGTACAAAAGACGAACTATTGATAGTTTGCAGCTAAGTTAATAATACAATAGCCCCGTTTTTAAGGCGAATCAACATCTTTCATGTTGAATAGAACAACATGCTGAAGAACTTGAAAGACGACCAAGAGGATAGCTAGCTAAAATTAGGAAAATGTTATTTTTTTTTTAAATTTGCTGACGACTAACGTCTTATGAAAAACAATAAAGCATACCAGTACCATGAACTTCTTCCCTTAATAAAGCAAGGAGATCAAAGAGCATTTGCACTGTTGTATGATTTATTTTCGAAAGATTTGATCGCTTTTATTGCAAAAAAAATAACAAATAGCGAAGTTGCTGAAGACATCTTACATGACCTATTCATGTCCGTATGGAAAAACAGAAAAATGATTGAAGAAATCAAATCTCTCCCAGCCTATCTATTTAGTTCTTGTCGCTACCTTATCCTCGCTCATTATCGTAAAGAAGTAAAGATCAATAGTACGCCAAATATCGAAGCCTTGGATTTTGCAGATGAAACAATTACAATTGAGGATCGACTATACTACCGCTATATTATCGATTTTGTATCCAGAGAGATAGAAAATTTACCGGAAAAATGTCAAGAAGTATTTAAACTGAGTCGTGAATACTACATGAGCAATAAAGAAATTGCACAAAAG
>DKIT01000190.1:3930-11590 GCA_002454415.1 Sphingobacterium sp. UBA6711 | reverse complement strand
AGAATAACGCCGTCCTCTTCCAATTCTTTTAAAGAGCTAGTCAAAACCTTGCGAGAAATATTTTCTATAAGCGCATCGAGCTGGCCAAATCGGGCTTTCCGGTCACGCAGTGTGTAAATAATGACAGGTTTCCACCTCGTACCTAAGATTGCCATCGAGCGCTGCATCGCACAAGAACAGCTTTTAAATTCAGTCCTTTTCATTTGATATTTCGAGAATAGTTACACAAAGGTAACTAGTTTATACTAATAATAGTTACAAATATACACTATTTAAAATATCTTTGTGAAGATTTATGATTTAAAACAAATAAAATGAGCATACAAACACTTTTTAATCCCTTTGAATATAAAAATTTGAAACTGAAAAACCGCTTTGTCATGGCACCAATGACGAGAGCTTTTTCTTTGGATGGAATTCCCGACAGTGCTGTAGCTGGTTATTATGAGCGGCGTGCTGCTGGTGATGTCGGTTTAATCTTAACGGAGGGTACAGTGATCGAAAGGCCCTCTTCAAAAAATTTAAAAGACATTCCCAATTTTTATGGTGAGCAAGCATTAAACGGCTGGAAAAATATCGTTGAAGCCGTACATAACAAAGGCGGAAAAATAGCTCCTCAAATATGGCATGTCGGTGATACGCCAATGANNCCTGCAGCATTTGAGAGCCCGGATACGATGACATTGGCGGATATAGAATCCACAATACAGGCATACGCTGATGCAGCCAAGTCTGCGAAAGATCTTGGCTTTGATGCTTTTGAAATTCATGGTGCCCACGGTTATTTGATCGACCAGTTCTTCTGGGAGGGAATGAACCATCGAACTGATGAATTTGGGGGTAAAACCATTAAAGAGCGTTCTAAATTCGCTGTCGAAGTTGTTAAAGCCATGCGAAAAGCTGTGGGACCGGATTTTGTAATTATCCTGCGATTATCACAATGGAAACAACAGGACTATACAGCCAAGCTCGCTCCTACCCCTGCAGCAATGGAAGATTGGATCCTACCATTGACGGATGCCGGTGTCGACATATTCCATGGAAGCCAACGCCGCTATTGGGAAGCAGAATTTGAAGGCAGTGATTTAAATTTCGCCGGTTGGCTCAAAAAGATCTCAGGACAACCCACAATCACGGTAGGATCTGTAGGCTTGGATAAAGACTTTGGTGAAGTATTTACAAACATCGAATTCAAATCTTCTCCTGATTCGCTAGACGAATTGGTCCGTCGCTATGAACGTGGAGATTTTGATCTAGTCGCCGTGGGAAGAGCGATCCTTCAGGACCCCAATTGGGTAAAGAAAGTACAAGCCGAAAAATACAACGAATTGTCTACTTTTGAAGCTAAAAGCTTAGCGAGCCTGTCATAATAGGAAAGCAATAAACGCTGCACTAAAATTAGGTTACTCCAAGATATAAAATAGGAGCGAAAAATTGATTTTTAATCATTATTTTGCTCCTATTCATTTATAGCGACAATCCAGCAAATTGTCTCCATACATGTATCCAGACAATTGATTCAATGAATATAACTGATACCAAAATATATATCATAAGCGGCTTAGGCGTAGACCAACGCGTATTTAGCAAGATAAACTTTGGTTCGCTTGACATCGAATATCTGGATTGGATTACACCGATCTCCCATGAACCACTGGCTATTTATGCAAAAAGATTATCGTCAAAAATCACCGTAAAACAGCCCATTCTGATCGGGCTTTCTTTTGGGGGAATGATAGCAATTGAAATTGCCAAAACTATCCCTATAAAAAAAATTATTCTGCTTGCTTCGGCTAAAGGAAGACATGAATTCCCCATTAGATATCGATTAGCAAGCTGGCTCAGAATCAATCAGCTGGTACCGAATAGCTTCTTCAAATGGCACAATTTTCTATCGGACTATTTTTTTGGCATCAGCAGTGAAGAAGATTCTCAACTACTTAAACAAATCTTACAAGATACCAATCCAGTCTTTATGGCCTGGGCAATACACCAAATTTTACATTGGAAAAACAGATTTATTCCTGGCAATTTAATCCATATACACGGAGACAAAGACCGTATTATCCCAATCAAACGTCTAAAAACCAGCATCGTGATTAAAGGTGCGGGACATTTTATGACGGTCACCCATTCGCAGGAAGTTGAAAAGCTTTTAGAAGAAATGCTCATCTAGATTATTGGACGGGATTCTTAATTCAGATCATCTTATCTGTAGCAACTAAGTCCAAATTGATTCAAACTGCTATTATTCGTATAACCTATAGCTATAAAGAAGTGTTATTAAAAGTAAGACAAAAGAGATAAAAGCTTGATAAAGCTCCTCCTTATTAAAACAATAATTGCAGAAAGACAGTTATTTATAAAAGCATTGTCCCGAAATGAAGCTTATAAAATATGGCTTTACAATTGATGGGAATTAAACAGGTTAAATTAACACAAAACATGCGAAAAAGGCTCATATTTAGTTTTCTATTCTTTCACATCTTTTTTTTCAATATGATGGCCCAAGTCAGTAATTCAACAAGTCTACAACTAGAGGTAGCAGTAGATTTAGGTCCATACCGTCCCATTGGTGTGAGTGTCACATCCAGCAACCGGCTATTTGTTTCCTTCCCAAAACAAACTAAAAATTTTCAATATGCACTAACTGAAATCATCGACGGAAAACCTGTTCCTTTTCCTGATAGTGAATGGAATAAAAAAGGAATAGAGAATTCTCACTTTGTTAATGTACAGGATATATTTGTAGATGCCGAGGACAATCTTTGGGTATTAGATTCCAAGCCATCATCTGCTGGATCAATTTTTGGTAATGATGAAAAACCAAACCAGGGGCAGTTCAAATTGTTGAAAATCGACACAAAGAAGGATCAAATTGAACGTATTTACAGTTTCGACGATCTTGATAAAACCAAATCCGGTCTAAATGATATGCGCATTGACGGAAAGAAAAATTTAGCCTATCTCTCTGATCCAGGCCAAGCGGCCATCATTATTTTAGACCTTAAAACGGGAAAAAGCAGAAAAGCATTGGTTAGAAGCAGATTTACACTGGCTGATCCTGAAGTGATATTAAGCTACGATGGTAATGATATGCGCGATGATAACGGAAAGCCTTTTTCTTCGAATGTAAATGGCATTGCCTTGAGTCACGACTTCAAATATCTATACTTCAAACCGATCAATCAAACCCATTTATACCGTATTGCAACAGAATTTTTGGCTGATTCTACCCTAACGCAACAAGAATTGGAGGAAAAAGTTGAAGACAAGGGCAAGGTTGGCATCACACATGGCTTACTGGCTGATATAAATGGAAATATTTACCTAACTTCATCCACAGACTATAGTATCAAATTTTTAAGTCCTGATGGAAAATTGAAGACATTAGTCCGTGACCCGCGAATATTATGGCCTGATTCCATGGGGATCGGTGAAGATGGCTATCTTTATTTTTCATGTGCACAACTCTTCAAAGATCCACAATGGAACAAAGGAACCGATAGAGTGCAACTTCCATACTACGTCTTTAAAGTGAAATTGCCTAAGTTTGAAAGTCAATTTCAAAACAAATAAAGTTATTAAAAATACAAATTACTATCTCATTATTGCTGTTTGCTTATGTTTTATCCTACGCACAGTTAAACCGACCGGTATTACATATCACGTTTAGCAATTATCGATATCCTTACGAGGTATGCATCTTGAAAAAGCAATGGCGCTTTCTGCTTTTATCCAATAAGCTTAATATCATAGTCTGTTTTCTCCAGTCTACTCTCCCCATCTCATCAAAAATATAACTCCTTAAAATTCAAATAGCTGAAAAACAGCATACTAAAATATTGCGCAAAGATTCTTAACAGATAGATTTGATCAATATAAATCAATGAGCGCAGTGTCTGAGTATAAAATTTTTAGCAAAAATTTTATATTACTAATAATATTAGTATATTTGAATATCAGTTTTAGACGACGCTTTTATGGAACAGATCACAGCATATGACAATAAGGAGTTGCACGTTGGTGACATCGTTCGCTTTCATACCCCCTATCCCGATGAAGATCCGAATACGATTTTCATCGTACTGTGGTCATATTACGATCCTGAAGGGAAATCCTCACGAGCTGAAGTCGTTAAATTCGATCAAGGGTTGAGGTACCGGCCTGTTATTCAGAAATGGTTTATACGGGATTTAGAAAGGGTTCCAGAAGTGAGCCCAGAATTACTGAAGCAAATTGAACTATTTATGAAAAATAAACTTGGCAACGCGATTATCGGCAAGCTAGTGATCTAGCAAATTCTATAAATCAGATTTTAAGAAACACATGGAAAATAAATTCAAAGAGAAAAGAGCAGCAGTATCCAATTCCATTTGGTCCGACTGGCGTGATCAGCTCAGAGAAAGCGAACTAGTTGGCTTACATCAAAGGCTCGAAAAAATGGAAAGAGAGATGCTGCTTGATTGGCTACAATGGCATAATCCAAAAGGAAACTACACAGATAGGAAATGTATTGAAAATGGTGTACAGCAGCTTTCAAAATTAAAGGCGATTGAATATATATACAAAGAAATCCTGCGTTTCCACATGAAAAGAAAATATAATGCCTTTTCCAACACGCGTGTTCAGCTCATGTTTAACAATTAAAATTTTAAATTATGGAATCTTTTATCAAGCAGATCATAGATCATCAGTTACCAAGAATGCTAGCAATGGAATCTCATCGAAACGATTGGCGATATCAGCTTATGGGATTAAAAGATAAAGTGCTTTTTGATAAATTAATGCTGATGACAAGGCAAGAGTTGCTTAGCTGGCTTCAATGGCACGATAACGTCGGAGCATTTTCCGATCATGACTGCATCCGCAAAGGTGTCCCTTTGTATACGAAGATTCGGGCATTGACAACTACTTATCAGTGTATTATGCGTGAACATGAGGGTTGGGATGGCTATATGGGAACTGAATATATCCGCAATCGAGTTCTTTAAATAGTTCATCCTTTGCTTTCTGCTATATATTTCGCCAATGTATTGAGGTTTGCCAGCGCCGCTCCAATAGTATTATTAAAATAAGTATACACCTCTTTTCCCTCGGCAATCCAGTTATTAATATAGGTGCTATATTCCCACAGTACACTGTCCGAATACCCTCCTCTATAATCGCCATCGGGGCCATGGAAGCGCATGTAAACAATTTTTGTATCCGCATATTGAATACGCATTCCCCGAGCATCCTTATCATGGATAACCAAATGCATTCCATATGATTTTAAGAGAACTATAGTTTCTTCCCTATACCAAGCGGAATCTCTAAATTCTACACATACCTGCCATGCCCCACTTCTTTTATCTTGACTGATACAATCCAACAATTCAGTAAGCAATCCAATGGAAGTAAATTTAAATGATGGTGGTAATTGTATGAGTAAACATCCTTTCTTTTGACCCACAGCATCAATAACTGATAAAAATCTAGCTACATCCTGTGGATCAAATTTAAGTTTATTTTGATGTGTAATTCCTTTCCAGAGCTTGAAAGTAAAACGAAAATGATCGGTTGTTTCCTCGGACCATCTTCTGACCGTTTCTTCTCTAGGGATTTTATAAAAAGAACTGTTCACCTCCAAAGAATTAAACAGCAAGCTGTATACAGCCATTCGGCTCTTATCCTGTAGTTGTTCGGGATAAAAACTTTTATTCTTGTAAGGCAAAAGAATACCACTTGTTCCAGAAAAATAAAATTGTTCCATATCCTTATAACAATTGAGCCGTGTGCAATGGTTCATTTTTTTTTACAAGGGGTAATTAAGCATACCGTCTCAGTGAAGAATCTTATCTAACTAGCTTCATGATTATGACCATTTTAATTGGCTGCATTGATAACAAAAACAAGAACACAAATATGACCTCAAACTCCCTATCCGAAAATGTTGAGACAAGTCCGATATCTACATTCGGCAGGATTAAGCAGAGCTATGCTTTTGTGGACTGCTAAAAGCATAATATTATCAAATCATCAACATGCCGGGCCGATATTTTACTTTTACAGGCCTCTACCAGGCTCCTTTTTTTCTGCTCGTCAATATATTTATTGAATCACATACCTTAAATCTCATATTTAGCAGAATTTATTCATCATTTGAAGCTTTTCACTTTGTTTCTTAAAAAGAATTACGGAAATTAGAGGATATAAACCAAAGAAATCATGAATAACAGACCATTAAACGGAATGACTATTGAAGAGCTTCAAATCAATAGGAAAACTGCGTTGGTATTTACCTGGATGCTAACCATCATGCTTCTTATCTTATTAGCGATGGGGATTTACACCTCGGTCGCCAAAGGATTTAGCACGCTAATGGCTATTCCTTTTGCTCTATCTCCAATTGCTATTCTTAATTTTAAAAGAATAAAAGAAATCAATGAAGAACTTAAAGTAAGAGGAGTTCAGTAAGTTATTATGAAACAGCTCACGTTAGTCTTACTGTTTATATCCATTTCCAATATAGTATTCGGTCAGGAAATAAGTAAATCTACGACACAGACAATTACGCAGTCGGGAGTAGGTCTTGGGTCGGTCATCGCCATTGTCACGTCTTGGGACCGCAACAAATCGATACTTNNTCACGGCATACTAGGCTGGCTATATGTCATCTATTTTGCCTTCACCCGAAGTGAATAAAGGTTTTTGAAATGATTCTCAATAGACGAGCTTAGCTAACCTTTAGCGAAATTTCTTGTAAAATAACAACGCGATCAATTCCATTTTAATATCTCAACGCACAACCACAAACACAAATTTCATGTCCATTTCCAATAAAGATTTTGTCATTGAAGAAATCAAAGAATCAAGTGACATCTTAATTACTCAGCTCGTAGACCTGACTTTTAACATTGTCCAAGGAGGTGCCTCTATAGGTTTTATGGACGATCTGGCCACTGAACAGGCGAGCAGATTCTGGACCGAAGTCCTGGGTAAAGTCAAACAGCAGAAAACAGTATTGATTGTTGCCAAAGATGATCTTACAAATCGAATTGCTGGGACTGTTCAATTACAAATCGATCTCCCATCCAATCAAATACATCGTGCGGATGTAGCCAAAATGTTAGTTCATACCGATTTTCGAAGGATGGGCATTGCGCAAGGATTACTTCGACACATTGAAAATATAGCTATTAATCTGAATAAAACGCTTTTGGTACTCGATACAGTAACCCATAGCCCAGCTTACCACATGTACCAAAAGTGTGGCTGGACGATTGTCGGTGATATTCCAAATTATGCTCTTCTTCCCAATGGTTTGCCATGTAGCACAACCTACTTTTACAAAAGCCTGAATAAACCAACNNATTAAATATTCATTTGGAGGCCGCACTGAAAAAGATCTATATAAATAGAAATATAATGCTACTTATTTTTGTACCACACCGGTCCTGGTTTCTCGCCCATTTCAAACACTAATGTCCCGCCTGACATAATCTGTTCATGTGTAATATAACTTGTTTCAAGAGGTTTACCATCAAGATTAACCGATTGGATATAAATATTGGATCTGCTCACCTGGTTTGCTTTAACCGTAAATTTCTTTCCATTGGACAGCTTCAATTCGGCTTTTTCAAACAAAGGTGTGCCGATCTCATACTTGCCACTGATA
>DKIT01000190.1:0-3852 GCA_002454415.1 Sphingobacterium sp. UBA6711 | reverse complement strand
ATATCCGAAGGGTGAAATGTAAACATGCTATCCAATTTCTGAGCGAAGCGTTCTTGCCCGCCAACAAGCTTAATCAATCCAGGAATATCATGCTGTACAGACCAGAAATATTGCCAAGCATTACTCTCACAGATATGCGCGCTATAGTCTTCGGGGTCGAATGGGATAATAAATTTACCTCGGCTATCCCGGGGCTGCATAAATGAAGTCGATGGATTATACACATTTTTGTAGTTTTGTGCTCTGCCAAAAAATGTTTCTGCAATCTCTTTCTTTCCCATCTTATCCGCCATCATAGCGATACAATGATCATCGTATGCATATTCAAGTGTTCTCGATAGTGACCAGTTTTCAGCGTTATATTGATCCTTGACATCATAGGGCACATAGCCTAATTTTTTATACAGACCTATGCCTCTATAATTGTCGATATTAGCAGTCGCAACGCAGGCTTCTAATGCTTTTTCAGCATCGAAATCACCAATTCCTTTTAAATATGCATCTACGATGACAGGAATTGCATGATTCCCGATCATCATATCTGTTTCACTCCCGTAAATATTCCATACTGGCAATCGGCCATGTTGTTCATAAAATGTGATGAACGACTTAATCATATCGTTTACACGATTAGGATCAATATAGGTAAATAAAGGATGAGAAGCTCTATAGGTATCCCAAAGGGAAAATGTACTGTAGTTTGTCCAGCCTTCGGCCTGATGTACCTTCCGATCTGCCCCCATATAAGCACCATCAACATCACTGAAAATTGTTGGTGCCAGCATCGAATGATATAGTGCTGTATAAAACTTAACCTGCTCCTCTTTGTCTTTGGTTTCGATGGCGACCCTGCCCAATTCATTGTTCCAATTTTGCTCTGCCTCTTTCAAATAATAGTCAAAATCATCTTTAGGAACTTCCGCTTTCAAATTTTTGGAAGCACCTTCCATGCTTACACCTGAAAGTGCTGTACTGAGCGTTACCTGTTCTCCTTCGGCAGTTTTAAAATCAAATCGTGCTTTATAAGCTGTACCGATTCGTTTTGCATTCTTCGCCGTTGTATCGGCACTTGATAATATTACTGTGCTATCGATATGAACAGCTGTAAAAGGTTTGGAAAAACGAGTTTCAAAATAGACACGTTGCCCTCTTGCCCAGCCTTCAGAAAAACGATAGCCACGGATAGTCACGGAATCTACCACTTCGATGCGCGAATCTGTAGTCGCATCCCAGTTCATTGCTTTCTTTAAATCTAAAAACACGGCAGATTCTGCCTTTGGAAAAGTATAGCGCTGAATGCCACAACGTGCTGTTGCCGTCAGCTCTACATTGATATCATAATCAACCAGTTTTACCTGATAATATCCTGCATGTGCTTTTTCGTCTTTGTGGGAAAACTTGGAATGTATACCGAGAGGAGCTTCCGCTTCATGATAGGGCAATGTCACCGGCATGAAAGATATATCGTATAAGTCACCCGCCCCGGTACCGCTTAAATGTGTATGGCTAAAGCCAGAAATTGTACTGTCGGGATAAAAGTATCCAGAAATACGGTCCCAGCCAGGCAGCCCATTATCTGGACTTAGCTGTACCATCCCAAAGGGTGATTGTGCACCTGGGTATGTATTTCCGGTAAAGTCGGTTCCGACAAAAGGGTTTACATACGTTGCATAAGAACTTTCATCGGAGCTTTTTAGTGAAGCACAACCAATTAAAGACAATAGGCCTGCGCAAACCGCATAATTAATATATTTCATTGTGTAGATCAGTTTTCAATTTAGTTTGCTTATTTATCTATTTCCAGTAACAATTAGAATATCCCTGCTATTGACTAAAGTCTGGTGACTGATTTTAAATCCATTGAATGGTTTTCCGTCAATCACGATCTTTTTGATATAGTCACCAGTCTCCTCTTTTTGGCGTCTTATAGTCACTGTATTTGCATTTGGATAATATTTCTTATCGAGCTGAATAGTNNAGCTGGTCTACCCGGGCAGAAAGGATAAATCCCGATCATGTTCATGAGTGCCCATGTAGACATCGTCCCCGTGTCATCATTACCTGGTATACCACCGGGGCTGTTGGTAAAATGTTTGTCGAGAATATCTTTGACCAATTTCTGCGTTCGCCACTCCTCACCTTTTATTTCCGAAAAAACATGTGGATATAGCATATCTGGTTCGTTCGTCACATCAAAATAGCCTTTGTCGAATGTCGCCTGTAGTCTGTTTACAAATTTTTGCTTTCCGCCCATCAATTTCACTAAGCCAGGGATATCAAATGGAATTGCAAAACTATAATTCCAGGCATTGCCTTCATGGAAACCATGGTTAGGTTCAAAATTAGCTCCCATCAATGGATTAAATGGTTTTAAGAATTCACCATTAGGAAGAAGGGGCCGGAAAGTGCCGTACTCTCCAGAATAATAATGTTTATATCCCTGTGCTCTTTTACCAAACAACTGTGCATCCTCGTTTTTCCCCAAAGAAGCTGCCAACTGAGCTAAATTCCAATCCGCAACATAATATTCTATCGCATGCGATACGGAATTATCAAATGAGTCACGCAACGGCACATAACCATACTTCACGTAATCCGCATTGTCAGGCCTAATTTTATTTGTTGAATCAGTTGTAGTAGCAGATTTCAAAAAGGCTTCATGAGCTGTATTGATATCAAAATCCCGAATACCTTTCATCCATGCATCAACAATCACAGGAACTGCAGGATCACCATCCATTGTATAGCTTTCCCGACTATACAATTCCCATTTCGGCATCCAGCCGTTTTCTTTATAAATATCGATCATGGAACGTATCATACCAACCTGCTTCTCGGGATAAACCAACGACATGAGCGGCTGTACATTTCTATAGATATCCCATAGTGAAAACACCGTGTAACGATTGTGATTTGCTACAAGAGTCTTCCGGCTCTCCATAGCAGGGTATTCACCATTCACATCCTGCAAAACATTTGGATGAATCATGGCATGGTACAATGCTGTGTAGAACACCGTTTTCTGATCTTCTGTTCCTCCTTCTACCTGTATTTTAGACAAGGCATTATTCCATTGCGAAGAAGCCTCCTGATGCGTTTTCTCGAATCCAAAATCAGCTTGCTCAGCTTCTAGATTTTTACGTGCATTCTCCACGCTCACAAAGGATACTGCAAGCTGCACCTCTAAACTTTCATTTTCTTGGACATCAAAACTAAAAAATGCGCCAAGATCATCACCAGAAAGCTGATCCGTATAATGTGTAAAAATCTTATATTTTCCAGCATCCTTATTCCAGTCATTTTCCCATTTTTCGCCGGCTCGTTGGAATTTCCAGTATCCCTTTTTCATGGGTTTCTTATTGACCCTCATAACAAAGAAAATTGGATAAACTGCTTGGTTATTGGTATAACAAAAAGAGCCTAACAATTTGGAACCTTCTATTTCTGTATCATTGACGTAACGAACAGTTGCACCTGTTTCATTTGTCAAACCTTCGCCCAAGTTAAGCAGAATATTTGCCTGTCCTTTAGGGAATGTGAATTTGGAAACTCCTACGCGCGCTGTAGCAGCCACTTCCGTCTTGATGCCGTATTTCTCCAATACATTGCTATAGTAGCCAGGATGAGCGACCTCCTGTGTATAGGTACTTCCGTATTGGCGATAATCGACCTCCAGTTTCCCTGTTGTCGGCATCAACAATAAACTACCCATATCGGGACATCCTACTCCACTCAAATTAACATGTGAAAAACCAGTAAAATAACGATTACTATGTTCATAAGGAGTAGACCACCATCTTGCATCCTTATCGAAATTGTTAAGTGATGATCCCATTACATTAAAGGGAGAAA